>CAYIKF010000066.1:0-2508 GCA_964363945.1 uncultured Gammaproteobacteria bacterium | reverse complement strand
CTACGAACACTTAGGGCTGAAACTCCCTCCCGAAAACCAGAATTTATTATAAAAATCACTACGCATTTGTTGGCTAGTTTTTTTGACTATCTTCTTTCTTTTAACTCAATTTCTTCTTTTAACAAATCAAATTTAACGACAAAAATATCAAAGAATCCTTTTTGGCCTAAAATTCCAAATCCATGTTTGGCGACATCATAAGAAAATCCTACAATGGTTTTATAGTTCCAACCGCCAATATTAATAACCACTTCGTGCAAAAAGGCTTCGGAGCCACCTTTTTCTTGAATTCCTCCAAACATTTCTTTTGGACCAGAATAAATATCCAATCCTAAATACTCTCCGATTTCGGCGTCGAAAATACAAAAATCCGCACCAGAATCTATAAGCGCGGCATATTGAAGGGTCTGACCTCCCTTTGAAATCTTAAAAAGAATTATAGGTTTTAAAATGGCGCTACCGAAAAAATCCGAGCGTTTGGGTAGCGGCAATTTAAAGTAATCAAATTTCATAACCAAAAACTACCGACATAAGGGATAACTTTTGTCGGTACCCGGAAAAGAATAGGTTGCGCGTATCCCTTTTCTTGCGCTCTGTCCATCACTTGTTTGACTGTTTTGCCACTGGCAACAACGGTCTTTTTATCGTCTTTTAAAGCTACCCAAAGCCCCTTATATTTCTTATAAATGTCTGTCCAATCAATAACCATATTTATTAATATAGCAAATTGGTTTAAAAAGTCAAAAGTTTGTTGTTTATATAAGTTTATATAAATTTATTTTCCTAATTTTTTGCTGGTCAGGTCATAAGTTATAAAATTACCTTTCGATAAATCTGTTATCTAAATTTTGCAATACTGACAAAACCATTTCTGAATACTCGGCCCCATTATAGCTTTTCAAAAAATCTTGAACTTCCTTCAATCTAAAACTTCCCCCTCTATAATCGCTTTTGATTTTATTCTTTAATATTCTAGCGCTTTCAAAGTCTGTCAAACCTTTCTTAGAAATCTGTGCCACACCCGTGGTTTTTGCTAAACCAATATAAGAAACCAGATACTCGAAAATTCTTATAAATTTTGGTCTGTTATAATTTTCAACCATGAGAATCGCCAAAAATAGATTATTCTCGGTGTCAGACATATCTTCCAAAAGTCCCCGATATTTTTCTCTAAACTTATTTGCGACCGTTTGTATATAGCTTTGTACTCTATCCATCGAATCATCGGCTATGGTTTTGCGTTTATACCAAAGCGAGGAAATAACAAACATAAAGAGCGCTATCCAAAACCAGATACTATTTTGAGGCAATAACGAATCAAGTCCTCTATCATAGAAAACTTGATTAAAAATAAATGTAACCAATACGGACAACGAAGCAACTATAATGAAATTATTTTTAGAAAGCAGTTTGTTTCTCCCAAGTATTAAAACTATATAAGTATACAAAATAATCCAGAAAAAGAGAGTAGAAACCCACAAATTTGGAATTAAATTTGGATTCGAAAGATATAAAATTATAGAAATCAACCATAAACTAAACGGAAATAAGAGTATCCAAAAAAGATATTGTTTGTAAGAGAAGAAATCATTTATAAGAATGATATTGTGATAAAATTCTTTGGAAATAAAATTCAATCTGCCTAAAATTGGCAAAATCAACATAAAAAGCACAGCGATAACAAAATATATAAGAAATGGATAAAAAACTCCGTATAACATAAAATTATTTTAATGATTTTTTGTTGGCCAGTTGAATGTTTTTAATCCTGAAACTTTTTAAGTAAAAATAAATAATTTCTAGTGACATCAAACCCCATATAATTTAGTTTTTCGTAAACGCCATTAAGCGTATCGCTGAAACTTACGGCTTTGATTCCTTTTGTTTTCAATGCATCGCGATATTGTGTTTCTTCATTGGACTTTTTTGGAAACATTTTGGGCGAATAAACAAATAATTTATGAAAATGTTTTTGCCCAAAACGCTCTGTGAGATATTGTTCTTTCTCTTTAGAAAATTTATCAATGGCATTATTAACAATTTCTTGAAATCGTACTTTTTATTCGATAATCTGGGATTTGGCGAAACAGAGACCTCAACCTAAAAATAATTCCCACTACCATCTGTTGCTATAAGATCAATTTATTTCCCGCGTCCATCGCCAACTTTTCTGCCTTTAATTTCGCGCGTTTTCTTAGGTACGACGATATTGTTCATAGTAAAATATCCACAAACTTCTTGAAGCTAAATATTTACAATATCTTCCGCTGGATTTACCATAGTAAATTTATTCTTTTAATTTTTACCAATTTACATCCTATTATATCTCCTATAAAAATCCGATTCTTTCCAAAAAATCCCCATTACTTTACCATATTTTTGGATATTCGGCAAATAAATAATTCTTGACACGATAATTAAAATTATTGAGAATAATCAGTATTATGTCCGGGCATTCTAAGTGGTCAACAATTAAACACAAAAAGGCCTTAACCGACGCTAAAAAGT
>CAYIKF010000065.1:0-2549 GCA_964363945.1 uncultured Gammaproteobacteria bacterium | reverse complement strand
TAAAACAAGTTGCGTCTGTCCTCGCTCCTGTGCTGAGGGGAGAAAGGACCAGCAATCTTTTTCTTTACGGAAAAACCGGAACAGGAAAAACCCTCTCTGCTTTGTATATGAAAGACCAGCTTCTTAAAAGAGTAAAAAAAGACCCGAGTTTTAACCTTAGAATAGAATACATAAACTGTAAACTGAAAAAAGTTTCAGATACAGAATACAGAATACTTGCTGAGATAATAAAAAAGCTTGGCGGAGAGGTTCCGAGTACAGGACTCCCCACAGGAACAGTTTACACTAAATTTATAGATATGATAGATAAGGAAAAACAATTCTTAGTTTTGATTTTAGATGAGATAGACCAGGCAGTAAAAAAAATTTCCAGCGACTTTCTTTACAACCTCACGAGGCTGAACCTTGAACTTTCAAAGACGCAGATATGCCTTGTTGGAATAAGCAACGACCTCACTTTCCTAGATGGCCTAGACCCGAGAGTAAGGAGTAGCCTGTCTGAAGAGGAGGTAATTTTTCCCCCATATAATGCGATTCAGCTCCAAGAAATCTTGAATAATCGGGCAGAACAGGCGTTTAAAGAAAGAGTGATTCAGGAAGGGGTGATTGCAAAGTGTGCAGCCCTTGCAGCAAGAGAGCATGGTGATGCAAGAAGGGCTTTGGATTTGCTAAGGATAGCTGGAGAGATGGCAGAGAGGGACAATTCAAAAAAAATTTTGATGAAGCACCTGGATGAAGCAAACACAAAAATTGAAAGGGATAAGATTCTGGATGTCATCAAAACAGAGCCGAAACAGTTTCAATATGTCCTCCACTCTATAATAACTCTTTCCGAAAAGAGCAAAGGCAGCCCGATATTTACCGGAGATATTTATAACTTCTATGAAGAAGTCTGCCTGAAGAACAAGGCAGAGGTTCTTACGCAGAGAAGAGTCTCTGATATCATACAGGAATTTGACATGCTTGGAATAATCAATGTAAGGGTTGTTTCAAAAGGCCGTGGCGGGCGGATGAGGGAAATAAAACTCGCTATAGCAAAACCAATAGTTGAAAAGGCAAAGGAAATAATCCAGGAAGCTTTAGATTACAAATAACAAATGCTCTTAAGAGTGAGAGAGGGGTCGTAATTGGTAAGAAGGAGCCAATCTCAAGATTTACCCCCTATATTATTAAAAAATAAAAATGGACACGAAGGAAATATTAATATTTTGTGTGGAAAGAGGACTTCTATTAGATCCTGAAGTTCTGAAGATTTTCAGCGAAACTGCAGACGAGGATTCTGTAAAACTGATAATAGAAAAAATAGGAAACTATACAAGAAAGAGAATAATAACCAGAGAGCTCTTTGAAAAAAACAAGGAGCAAGTCAGTGAATTTTTTCTGAAGCTTCCCAAGGAAAATCAGGAAAAATTGGAAAGACTGAAAATTAAATTAGGTTTGCAAATAGAAATTTCTAAGGAAACCTCCACAATTACAGGTTCGGAAACCAAAGATTTTTCCATAGAAGAAGATTTTACAGAACCACAAATCAAAGTGTTTTCAAAAATCCCTTCTTTCAGAAAAAAAATTGAAATAGAAGACTTTGTAAAAAATCTCAGGAGCAGATTCCAAGATATAAAGGAAATTCTGCAGGAGCATCCTGAACTGGAAGGCCTGATCTCCATCAATAAACTCTCAAAAACAAGGCAGAAAATTTCAATCATAGGAATCGTCTCTGATAAGAGAATAACGAAAAACAAAAACATCCTCTTAGATGTGGAGGATTTGACAGGAAAGATAAGAATTCTCGTAAGCCAGAACAAACCAGAGCTTTATCAAAAGGCAGAAGAGCTTTCTCTCGACAGCGTTGTCGGATTTACAGGATTCGGAGACAGGGAAATATTTTTTGCAAACAACATTGTTTTTCCAGATGCAATGATACCTGAAAGAAAAAAGGCTCCTGTCGAAGAATCTGCAATATTCATAGGAGACATGCATTATGGAAGCAAGCTTTTTATGGAAGAGGGCTTCCTGAAATTCATAGATTATCTGAATGGAAAACACGGGAAGGAGAGCGAGGTTGAAAAAATAAAATACCTCTTTCTTGTTGGAGACATGGTTTCTGGTGTAGGAGTCTATCCTGGCCAGAAAAAAGACCTGAAAGTTGAGGATTTGGAGGCACAGTTCCAGGGACTTGCAGAACTTCTGAGCAGGATAAGACGTGGAATTAAAATAATAATTTCTCCGGGAAACCACGATGGGGTAAGACTTATGGAGCCACAGCCGCTTCTCGATGAAAAGTACGCATGGCCCCTCTATAATATGAAAAATGTTACTCTCACAGGAAATCCTTCTTATGTCAATATTGCAACCAGAAAAAATTTTTCAGGCTTTGATGTTCTTACATATCACGGATTTTCCTATCCTTTTTATGCAAACACTGTTCCAAGCCTTGTCGAGAAATCCCTGAACGAACCTGATAAGATAATGGCTTACCTCTTAAAAAACAGGCACCTGGCACCGACATACTCCTCTGTGCAAACATACCCTTCTGAAAAAGATGAGCTCGT
>CAYIKF010000064.1:0-2581 GCA_964363945.1 uncultured Gammaproteobacteria bacterium | reverse complement strand
CAGCGTTCAATTCATCTCCCGACTGAAAGTCGGGAGTTTTCTTGAATGCTGTTATGAACGTTTCTTTCATCAATTCTACTCCAGCTTTTGTCAAAACCACATTTGGGTGATTAATCACCTCGTATGCATTCACGTCGCTGGCAGGCAGTAAGGTTATTCCTGCTATATTACGAGCACCTTGTACAAACGCTTTTTCTCCGCCGTGAAGGAGCAACAATCGCTCGCTTTCTAAACCAACCTTTTTAAGTAACCCAACAATTGATTTTGTTTTTCCATTGATCCCTTTCGGGTCAATAAAGAATAGCTTATTCTCAACCAGACGTCTTGATAGCGCAACAGCAAGTGCCGCTCTTATAAACTTTTGTGGAAGCGAACGCTTCCTCTTTGCCCCGACTGGCCCATGGACCACACCTCCGCCAACAAATATCGGGGCTTTGCGAGCTCCGTGACGAGCACGACCGGTCCCTTTCTGACGATATATTTTTGCAGTAGTCCCCGCTACTTCCCCTCGCGTTTTGGCCTTATGGGTACCAGTATGAGCTCTAGTCTGATAGACATAGTAAGCTTGGGCGAGCAGCCTATCATTCGGTTTTTGCCCAAAAAGCTCGTCAGATAAGGCTATCTTGCTGGTACTACTTTTTCCTGTCGCGGTATAAAGTGTTACTTGTTTCACTTATTTTCTCCTTCCTGATTTTCAACCTTTTCTTCCTGTCCACCTGATTCTCCCTTGCCCTCCAAAGCTTCAGCGGAGGAGGGTTCCTCAACTTTAATGGGTGGTAGTTCTTCCGGATGAATCTCTTCTCCTCTTGTTACTAGTGGCGAGAATTTTTCATTTTTTCCGATTTTTTCTATAGAGAGAAGTCCCCCAGGGTTTCCGGGAACAGGGCCAGAGAGTTTCACTTCTCCATCTTTGCCAATCTCAAGCACAGTAAGATTGCGTACGGTTGCTGCTTCTGCCCCCATTCTTCCTGCCATTTTCTTTCCTCTCAAGACGCGACCTGGGGTGGTCGTTGCACCAATTGAACCGGGGGCGCGCTCACGGTCTGATTGTCCATGGGTTCGTGGCCCCCCGGCAAAATGCCATCTCTTGACAACACCTGCAAACCCTTTTCCTTTAGAGATACCGGTCACTTTTACTAAATCGCCAGGTTCGAAAACATCCGAAGCTTTTATAATATCGCCTACATTTGGATGTTGGATGTTAGATGTTAGATGTTGGATGTGTACTTCTCTTAAAAATCGAGGAGCGACTTTTTGATCCTTTATCGCTCTCTTTAGATGTCCTCTCACTGGTTTGGTAATGTTCTTAAGTTTCTTCTCTTCGAAGCCAAGTTGTACGGCAAGATATCCATCTTTTTCTTGCGTTTTTATTTGCGTCACCACGACAGGTCCGGCCTGTATAATAGTGACGGGAATTCTTCTCCCGTCCTCCGTCCAAGCCTGTGTCATTCTCTTTTTTGTTGCTAAAATGGTATTAATCATTTATTCTTACCTCACTTGTCAAGCAAGCGGATTCGACCTTCGGTCTCCGTCCCATAAAAAAGAGCGCCGAAGCGCCCCCACACACGTTACGCGTTTCGGTCAATACCTATGAAGGCCGAGACCTCACCTCCATTGTTGAAAAGTATATCAAATACACAATAGATACGCAAGGGGAGAGAGATGGTTCTAATTTCTCTTTTCTCTGAAGAGTTTGAGGTAGAGAATGTCTAAAATTCCAACAGTATTTAAAATAAGAATCGCCGCAAACCAATTCCGCTGATTATTGCGCGCGGCATGCCAGAGAGCTAACCCTTTCCAGACTATGCTCCACACTGTAATAACAACAAGAATTAGAGGATGCAATCGGGATAAGTTTAAGATTAAACTCAACAACTCCATATACCTCTTAAGTATAACATGCTTAAAGGGGGAAAATTACATTTTGATCTCAACAGAGACCCCTGCAGGGAGGTCGAGGTTTGAAAGAGAGTCGATTGTTCTAGAGGTAGGCTCTAAAATATCAATCAAGCGCTTGTGCGTCAAAATTTCGAAATGCTCGCGCGCATCTTTATCAACGTGAGGAGATGTGGTAACGACAACAAGTTTCCTGTCAGTCGGCAGGGGAGTCGGACCGGACACTGACGCACCAGTTGATAGCGCGGCCTCGACAATTTTTGAGGCTGCCTCATCGATTACTCGGTGATCAAAAGATTTCAATCGTACGCGAATTCTTCCTGCTGGCATTTTAATAAGTTAATTAGCTAACCAGTTGATTAGTTAACTAGGCTAATTTGGAATTATACGTGGAAATTGAGGATAAGTCAAAAGAAGTTATTTTTGTTTCCTTTCAACTTTAGATATCACCTTCGCACTTCGAAGTTCCTTTGTATGAGCACTACTATAAGACAATGTATGGCGCGATTCATATCCCACAACCGTCCTTCGCGAACCGGTCCTAGCAGTTTGTTGGTATCTCAAAGCAAGAAGTCTACCATCAATATCGTATAAGGTTGTAATATCAAACGCAGACTCAGGAATCGTTCGTTGTTCGACGTTGTTTTTTCCAGCAATCCACGCTCTAAAATTTTGAAATTGCTCT
>CAYIKF010000063.1:0-2711 GCA_964363945.1 uncultured Gammaproteobacteria bacterium | reverse complement strand
CTGGGACCATTCTCAGCCGGTGGTGGATCGTACTCGGATGGGACCCAGGATGCACGACAGTCGGCTGCTAGCGCTGTCAGTCGCCCAGCTGGGCCCGCAACTGTTGGACACGTTCCTCAGCCCATCGCAGCTCCTGGAGCAGGACGGGCCGACGGTTGACCTGGACCACCTCAGTCGTCAGACCATAGTACAGGCTGGCGTAGTGTTTGTGATCAGCCAGCCAGACATCTAACAGGTCCTGGGCCTCCTCATGAGTCTCAAAAACAGTGCCATTGCCAGGCGCGCCCATGTCCACCACACCCCATGATGGGACGCCATTGACAACATCATCCATGTGTCCAGCCTGTTCCAAGCAGGTGCCGCATTTGGGATCATCCATGACCTCATGGGTCACTCGTACAGCACAGGGAGACATGAAGGAGTAGCTGACCCGGACCACGTAACAAGGGATGGGTTTAGGCATCATGTGTCCTCACTCCTGGGCCGGCTGACAGTGTGCCGGTGTTGACATGAGCGGCTGATCCTGTGTGTGTGTGTGTGTGATCACACCTTCGGCAAGTACCAAGCGTTCGTTGTGAAGTTCTCGTCGAACCAGTCCAGCATCCGACAGAGCATCAGATCATCCCTGAGCAGGCCAGCCTCGGCATAGAGGACCTTCATGTCAACGAACGATTTGCCCATGCAGGCGAGCTCGCCGAAGGCGTCGTACCATCCACGAAAATACTTGGTCGGGTGGAGCTGAACGCCGAGGAAGGCGCAGAGCTCTTCGTCGATGACGACGAACTTCTCGGCCTTACCAGTGGTCTTGCGGATGAACTGAAAACTATTGGGCATGTGAACTCCCTCAGTCAGTGTGTGCCACAGTGATCCTACCCTGGACAGCTCTGGGATGCACTGGAGTGGGTGGCTGTGACAGGTCAGGCGGGGCCACTCCACATGGCCACTGAAAACAACCAACCGCCCGACATGTCAGCCTAAGTCCTCCCCTAGCACCGGTGTGATGCGAATGTCAGGCCTGATCTCCGCCACATTGACGGCCTGGCCCTCTCGTACCCGCCGCAATATGTCGCCGTTCAGCTCCGGCGCGCGGTACCGCTCCCGCTCGTCGACCTCCAGGTAGTAGGCGGCCTGGGCTGCCGTCGCCTCCTGGGCCGTCGGAAAGGCGGTCGCCTCAACCTCCGCTCGAGCCCAACGCCCGGGTTGGCCGGCGAGTGCCCACCGGTTGACAGTCAGGTAGCAGGACACTCCTGGCCGGGATGACTGGAACTGGATGACAAACACGGCGAGCTCCCCTGCGTGCTAGTGAACTCTACTTTAGGTAGCTGCCCGAGTGCACGGGTGCCAATGTCACTCACTGCACGTCAACGTACTCGTCACACAGGACCAGGACGGACCCGTAGCTGTCACAGCGAAAAGCCGCCGCCGAGAACTCCCGGGCCCGGTCGGCCTGTCCGACCTGCTTCAATGCCCGACAGACGCGGCCAATGATGGCGAAGACATTGCCATCCTCGCCGGTCAGCTGGCAAACCGGACGCGTGTCTTTCTTGTTCACGGTGAACCTCCCCATGTGTGGGATACCTTACCCTAGGGTGACACAGAGTGCACTCAGCCCACCACACCCAACCAGTTGAGCGCGCGGGCCAGCATTTTGTCCTGGGCGTCTTGGGTGCTGTCACGGACCGCCGACCAGTCCCCGTGGGTGCCGGATCCAGGGCCGAAGCCGTCAGCCAGGTCATCCAGGTCCATGCCACGGTGCCAACAGTAGTGCACCAGGAGGAGGGGCAGGTCACCCAGGCACGGGATCCCGCCCCGTCGGTACGACAGGTGACCATCCGGCATCGTGTGGAGGTCAGTGATCTCTAGGGTCCTGTGGATGTCAGTAGACATTATATGTCCTCACTCCTGTGTTGTGGTGGGATACCTATCACTGCCTGACACTCATGAGCAGTGTCATGTGTCCCCACCAGTTCGTGCCAGTCAGCCTCATACTGTCCGTCATTGAAAGAGAAGAATGAGGTGCCAAATTGACGACTTCGGAGGACGATGGACTTTTTCCCACTCACGACAGGTTGCATGTCATGGATGGTGTCGGACATGTGTGAAATCTCTCCACGAAAGTTGGTGGCCCCCGCGGGACTCGAACCCGCACGCCCTCACGGGCTGGGGATTTTAAGTCCCCTGTGTCTGCCAGTTCCACCAGGGGGCCGCAGTGTCAGGAGAGTCCTGGGACCGGCGGGCCTTGGCCCATCATCAACCCGTACGGATCACCAGCCACGTCCTCATCTGGCTGGCCGTTCCGTCCGAAGGAGCCGACCAGCTTCCAGGAATTGCTGTCTTCCCGGGTGAAGACAGCGTGCCGGACCTGCGTCCAGTCACGCGTGTAGAGGAGACCGCGCCCGAGCGTCACCATGGTATTAATATCGAGGTCATGCGGCCGGAGGCCGATGACGAGAAAAGGAGGGTTGGGTGCTATCAGCTACATTATCACCCGTGATGACATCCAGGACAGTGGGGTTAGACTCATGTGCGTCTCTTATCACGTGTGACCTTACCATCCGTGACTGTTCATGTGCATAGGTGTTAACAATCACAATCAGTCATTGACTGATCACTATCACACTAACTGCCCGTGGCGGTACCAGAGCTGTGAGCTGCTGGCATGGACCACTGCTGGCCGACCCCCGGCGCGGTGGAGCTGGCCGGTACGGTAC
>CAYIKF010000062.1:0-2715 GCA_964363945.1 uncultured Gammaproteobacteria bacterium | reverse complement strand
GCTGTTTTAATAAGCCCTGAGGAGCTCATGTCTTGGGAAGCTACCTTAGACGTAGTTTCCAGTGCTCAACTAGTTCGCGGAATAAGAGCCGGTTTGGAAGATATCAAAAAAGGACGAGTTGCGCCTTGGGAAAATGTTCAAAAAAAGGCTGGAATTGAGCGTTAATGGGAAGAGTACTCCTAACAAAGACAGCAGAAAAATCCTTCCTAAAATTACCCCCGTCTGCAAAAAAGAAAATTTCAAAAGGCATAAACAAATTAACTGAGAATCCTCTCTTAGGAGAAAAACTTCGAGGAGAATTTGATGGCATGTACAAGCTTTACGCTTGGCCATACCGAATAATCTATATTTTTGATTCTAAAACAAAAACCGTGACAGTCGTCGAAGTTGAACATCGTCAAGGGGCTTACAAGTAGTTTCCCCACATAAGAACCTGTGCTGCGCACAGAACCTTGATGCGCCGCGAAATCGCGGCACAATAAAACCCCGCTTTTATACGGGGCTTATTGCTTTTGACGAGCTGGATGCGATTGGAGTTTGTTTTCGCGCAAATCTCACATAATGAGAAATGCCTCAAACTGAGTTCCGTTAGTTTACCCCGTTAGATAGTTTTAAACATCTAATGGGGTGTACGAGAAACGGTTTCTGTATAGCTCGGGGTGTATAAGGTTTCCCTACTCGCGCATTGCGCGAGAATTTCTAATTTGAAATTTGAAATTTGAAATGAAATCCTAATTCTTAAATGTTTAAAAATTAAGACTTTTAAAATTCATTAAAAATTGAAAATTAAAAATTTAAAATTCTTGTGCAACGCACAAGCAAGGTTGCCGAAACATCTCCTTAGAAAGGAGGTGATCCATCCGCACCTTCCAGTACGGATACCTTGTTCACGTTGTTCCACTATTACTAGTGGCGTGGACTATATCATCATCCTTAAATACTTCTGCTTTACCGGGTGCCAACTACCAACTTGCTGTGCAAACTTTTCATAAGATTTTACGCTGATGAAAAATCGCCAATAGTTTGGGTCGACACGTTTGCTTGGATTATGCATAACGCCGCTTGAAATCCCAAGTTCTTCTAAAAATCCTTTTACCTGCTCTAAATCTTTTAGATTTTTCTGAGCAAAATAGAGGTAATAGCGAACTTTTGGATCTCTGGAAACTCCACCTTCTGCATCGAAGTAGCCTCGAATGTAATCAATCTTGTCCTGCATTGTCTGCAAAACAAAATCTTTTAAGAAGTTTCTAGAAAACTCAACAACATAAAGTTGTCTTGTCTTCCCTTCTTTATACATCCAGGCGTTTTGACCTAAGTTTTTAATTTCTTTGGTAAGAAATTCTATATACTCAAGGTCTTTCTGTACGATGCGGTAAGTAAGTTTCCTTACGGTTCCGTCATGCAATGCTCCTAAGAGGTAAGCCTTAGTCATTTAAGGCGTCAACGTGTAGTCTCTACGGGGTCAAGGAGATACCTAATGATGGTACTTCCCGACTTCCCTCGGTATTGCCCCTTAATCTAAGAATAACCCGAAAGTTACCCAAAAATCAAGTAGGGTTTCACCGATACAGTTGAATTTTACTGCATCATTACTAATGCAGGTCGCTACAAGTATTTTAACGACTTAACGCTGGTCGCTGAACCCACCTTAGGACCAGTAAACTGGTACTTCGGGTGTTTCCAACTTCCCTCATTTGACGGGCGGTGTGTACAAAAAGCGAGAACGTATTCACCGCGGTTTAGCTGACCCGCGATTACTACCAATTCCGACTTCATGCAGGCGAGTTTCAGCCTGCAATCCCAACTGAGAGGAGGTTTAAGGGATTAGCTCCGCCTTGCGGCTTGGCAACCCGTTGTCCTCCCCATTGTATCATGTTTGTAGCCCCAGACATAAGGGCCATGCGGACTTGACGTCATCCCCTCCTTCCTCCCTGATAAATAATCAGGGCAGTCTCATATGAGTAATTTAACATATAATAGGGGTTTCGCTCGTTTCCTCACTTAAGAGGACACCCTACGGCACGAGCTTACGACAGCCATGCAACACCTGTGCTACCTTCTCATTAAAGAGATCGCTCTCTATTTCTAGAAAACTAATACGGTAACATGTCAAGTCTGGGTAAGGTTCTTCGGTTCGTATCGAATTGAACAACATGATCCACTGGTTGTGCGCTTTCCCGTCAATTCCTTTAAGTTTTAGCCTTGCGGCCGTACTCCCCAGGCGGCTTGCTTATCGCGTTAGCTGTGGAACTGAAATTGCTTCCAATCCCTAGCAAGCATAGTTTACGGCTAGGACTACAGGGGTCTCTAATCCCTTTCGCTCCCCTAGCTTTCGTCCCTCAGCGTCAGATGTTTCCTAGATGTCCGCCTTCGCCGTCGGTGTTCCTTGTAATATCAACGGATTTCACCCCTCCACTACAAGTTCCAACATCCCCGAAAACCCTCAAAGTCTGGTCGTATCCCCGGCCACCCAGAGTTAAGCTCTGGGCTTTTACCAAAAGACGCACCAAACCGCCTACAGACCCTTTACGCCCAGTAAATCCGGACAACGCTTGTACCCTCCGTCTTACCGATGCTTCTGGCACGGAGTTAGCAGGTACTTATTCTACAGTCGTTAGTGACTGTCAAAAGGAGTTTACGACCCGAAGGCCTTCATCCTCCACGCGGCGTCGCGGCGTCAGACTTTCGTCCATTGCGCACGATTCCCGGTTGCTG
>CAYIKF010000061.1:0-2733 GCA_964363945.1 uncultured Gammaproteobacteria bacterium | reverse complement strand
GGTATTTGGGGGGACGACGTGGTATGGGCCTGTTAGAAACTTCCAACACTTTATCGAAGCAGTTTACGCGGTTGTTAGTAATGGATATCCGGCACGAGATTTAACGGTTATCGGAGTAACAGGAACTGACGGAAAGACAACAACAGCTCACATAATCTGGTCAATTATTCAAGAATCTGGAGTGCCAACTGCGTTAATTTCAAGTGTCGCTGCATACATTGGTAATGAGGAAATTGATACAGGATTCCATGTTACTACTCCTGATCCTGGGCAACTCCAACCGCTACTTGTTCGAATAAAGAAAAAAGGGATAACTCATGTCGTTTTGGAAGCAACTTCGCATGGTTTAGATCAGCATCGACTTCTTGGGTGCAACTTTAAAATTGGAGTTTTAACCAATATTACTCATGAACATCTTGATTACCATAAGACATTTGAGCACTATCGAGACGCGAAAGTAAAGTTGTTTCGCGGTGTTAAAACTGCTGTTTTAAATAGAGACGATGACTCATTTTCCTACATAAAATCAAAAACAAATCCTAGTGCTGAAATAGTTTCATATAGCACCAAACAGCCTGCCAAGTTACGAGCAGATAAAGTTTCATTTAATTGGAAGGGGATGGAATTTCGTGTGCGAGAAGGAAGATCAATTATTACGCTTACAACAAAACTTATTGGTGAATATAATGTTTTAAATATCTTGGCGGCAGCAGGGGCCGCCCGCGGAATTGGAATTTCATGGGAAGCGATTAAGGAAGGCGTCAAAAGGTTTAGTGGAATTACTGGAAGGATGGAAAGAGTCGACGAAGGGCAAAACTTTGCCACCTTTATTGATTTTGCTCATACGCCGGCGGCTTTGGATAGCGTATTGACACTTCTGAAGAAATTAAAAACTAAAAATAGTAAGCTTATTGTGGTGTTTGGAGCAGCAGGAGAACGGGATGTGACAAAAAGGCCGCTAATGGGGGAAGTTGCTGCCCGTTTGGCTGATTTTACCGTGTTGACTGCTGAGGATTCACGGACTGAGGATCTCAACAGGATTATTGATGATATTACACGAGGTATAAGGCAAAATGCTAAAGTGTGGGATGGCGTTGTGGATTGGAGAAAAGATGGCACGTGGTGCATTCGGATTCCTGAGCGGGGAGAAGCGATTGCATTTGCCGTTCAAAAGTTGGCTAGAAGTGGGGATATTTTGGTGATTTGCGGCAAGGGGCATGAGAAGTCAATGGCTTATGATCATACTGAATATCCATGGTCGGATCAGGAGGCAGCACGTATAGCGTTACAGGGTGGTGTAAAACGGGTAAGGTAGATTATTCACGATTTATGAAGTAAGATTTATGATTTAAGAATTCGTAAATCATATCTCGTAAATCTTAAATCTTGATATGGACATATTGAAACTCAATCACATCCATTTCACTGGCATTAAAGGTGTAGGAATGACCGCACTTGCGTTGTGTGCTCAGGACTTGGGAATTAAGGTAACGGGCTCTGATGTTGCAGAGATATTTGTGACCGACCAGACTCTGCAAAAGCGTGGGATAGGATGGAATGTGGGATTTGGTGAAAAGAATCTAGACCCGAAGCCTGATTTAGTTATTACAACTGGTGCTCATGGCGGATTGTTGAATCCCGAGGTAGTGGCAGCACAGAAAATGGGTATTCCAGTGATGACACACGCCCAGGCGCTGTACGAATTTACGAAAGGGAAAGAAGTTTTTGCTGTATGTGGGGTAGGTGGAAAATCAACAACATGTGCAATGATTGCAACAATTTTTGATGTGGCAGGTATGCACCCATCGTTTGCGATTGGAGTTGGTGATATTCCAAGTTTAGGCGCGCCAGGTCGTTATGATAAGGAAGGAAAAATATTTATTGTTGAGGCTGATGAATATGCGATTTCTCCAGGAATAGATAATAGGCCTCGATTTTCTTTACTCTCTCCGCGAGTCATTGTTGTTACTAATATTGAGCATGACCATCCTGACATTTATAAAACTTTGGAGGATACGAAAAGAGCGTTTCGAGAGTTTTTTGAAAAATTACCCCTCGACGGTTTACTTGTTGCAAACGGAAATAGTGAGCATGTCCGTGCAATAACCAAAAATCTCAAAGTAAGAGTTATCATGTACGATATTGAAAATTTAGAACTTTCTATTCCTGGTAAGTTTAATCAGGCAAATGCAACAGCGGCTGCTGCGGTTGCAAAATTTTGTAAAATTCCAGAAGAAATAATTAGAAAAGGACTTCAAAAGTTTAAAGGTATTAGGCGTCGGTTTGAAAAAATGGGAGAGATGAATGGAGTTTTATTTTATGATGACTATGCTCATATGCCGAATGAAATTCGCGCAACACTTAGGGCGAGCAAAGAACACTTCCCTCAAAAAAGAATTATTGCCATTTTCCAGCCCCATACTTACTCGCGCACAAAGGCATTATTTTCAGACTTTGCTAAAAGTTTTGGAGATGCAGATGTTGTAGGGATTATGGATATTTATGCTTCTGCTCGGGAAAATGATGCTCTGGGGATGTCGGGAGAGCTACTCACAAAAGAAATTTCTCGGTACCACAAAAATGTTGCCTATACAGGTAATCATGAACGAACTATTGAGTGGATTAAAAAGAATAGCAAAAGCGATGATGTAGTTTTGACTTTAGGGGCAGGGGATATATTCCTCTTGCATGGGATGCTGCGAGAAATTTCCAATTTCCAAACAAATCCAAAAT
>CAYIKF010000060.1:0-2850 GCA_964363945.1 uncultured Gammaproteobacteria bacterium | reverse complement strand
CGATGCCCGTATCCCTTCCCCATTGGGATGCCTGTCCCACGAAACGAATGTAGCCGCCCCCAAATATTACAGCAGGGTTGTTACTATAAACATTGTTGCCTGAATTAAAATAAGTCTTTTTGTGGTTCATTAAAAGAAGGTCAAAAGAGTTGGTTTTCCCGGCACAGGTTGGGTAGGATGCAGGACAAAAGTACGAACCATTAACGCCGGCAAAGGCTCCGTTTCTTGATACATAAGTCGCAAGAGGAAGAACCGGGCACTCGTTTCCACAGTCAGAGTCGGAAGCAGTATCAACAATCACTCTCGTACCTCCCAAATCCGCTGCAACTATACTTACCATAAAACTTCCAACACCATCTACACTAACTTTTTGTCGACTGTAACCTGCGCCCGGAGGAGCGTTGTTTTGTGGAACATTTTCAGGAATTGTAAATGACGCTATCAGTTTTTTATCCTCCTCGTCAATTTTTTTGGACAATTCATTTAAAGATTCTGTTGCAGCGTTATAATCTTTCTTGGAAAGGAGAGATAAGGATTTTGCAAATAGTTCGTCCAGTGCCTTTGTATCCTTGGTTTTGGCTTTTAGGTCAAGTAAATCTTCATAAACCGAAACCGCTTTGTCGTAAGTTTTTTCTATACTTTTGATTTCAGATTGAAGTTGGTCGTTTCTTTTTAACTGATCCTCACTTTTTAAAGTTTCCAACTCTTTAGCAACTTTTCCGAGTTCTTCAAAATTTTTATCTTTTTCTTGGGTCAAATTTGCTATGAGTCCTTTAAGACTTGCTGTTTCACTTTTGTAAAAATAAAATCCTAAGCTGACTATTACTAGAAGAATTCCAATTATAGGAACATGTCTATCAAAACGAAATTTGGCAAATTTAATCTTTACTTTTGGCAGACTTACCTTCACAGATTTAATTTAACATAAGAAAGCTGTGTTATGCTATATATTATGAAAGCAAACCTTTTTTTGGCGCTAATTTTCATAGCGCTAATATTGGTCATAGGTTTTTATTTCATTAACCACTTGAAAGAAAATGAAAGCAAGGCCAATTCATTTTCCCAACAGGAGTTCATGGTTATTGATGAATCAGAAAAGTCAAAAATTTCTAAATGATTTATTTAATATTTTTCTTGGCCGAGATATTTTTACTCTACTTCATATCACAAAAACTTCACAAAGAGATTTCAGCTTTTATCTATAAAGTCACTAAAAGTAAAAAATGGACTATTTACATTATGGCAGTCGTTTTTCTGCCGGGAACCATAATCCACGAGCTATCCCATGCCGTATCGGCTTTATTTCTTCTAGTTCCGTTTGAGAATGTAGAATTTATCCCGGAAATACAAGGCAAAGACGTCAAGTTGGGAAGTGTAAGAATTGCCAAAACAGACCCCTTAAGAAGTTTTTTAATATCGTCTGCCCCTCTGACTTTGGGGGTTTTATTAATTCTTTATATTTTCTATTTTATCTTTCAGTTGGAGGAAGGCTTTTCTTTGTGGTCAACTTTAATTTCATTGTATGCTGCTTTCGAAATTGGCAACTCTATGTACTTAAGTAAAAGCGACACTAAAGGAATGCTGGGACTTGTTATATTGCTAGTTATCTTTTTTATTGTTTTGTATTTGCTGGGTGTCAACATTTCCCTTAATACAAACAACTTATTAAAATTCGACCTCGGATTACTTTTTAAAAAAGCATCACTTTTTATGTTATTTCCAGTCGCAATTGACACGTTACTTATTAAAATAATAAAGTTGACTACTAAATGAATATAGTCTGGTCAGTTTTTTTGGGAGTTGTCCAGGGAGTCACTGAGTTTTTGCCCGTCTCTTCTTCTGGACATCTTGTGATCGTACAGTACTTTATACCTGGTTTTGAACAGCCCGGAGTGTTTTTTGACGTCATTTTGCACCTTGCTACTACGTTTGCTGTCCTCTATTTTTTCAGAAAAAAGATTTTTTCGCTGTCAAAAAAATATCTTAGCCTTTTGGTTGTGGGAACAATCCCTGCAGGTATTGTGGGTTTTTTGTTTCAAACCCAACTTGAGAAAATGTTTGGGGACATAAGATGGGTGGGAATAGAGCTAGTCATTACTGGAATATTGAATCTTCTTATAGACAAAGTTGAAACAAGAAATAAATCGTTATCCGTATCTGATTCATTTTTGATAGGAATTTCACAGGCCATTGCCATCATTCCCGGGATCTCGCGTTCGGGTGCGACAATTTTTAGCGCCGTTAAGCTTGGAATAGACAGAAAAAAGGCTGCTGAGTTTTCGTTTCTTCTTTCAATTCCGGCAATAGTGGGAGCAAATGTTTTACAACTTTTAACTCACGGATTAGATGGATCAATAGAGCCTTCTATTTATCTGGCTGGCTTTTTGGCCGCATTTGTCAGCGGATTTTTGTCGATAAGAATAGTTTTCAAAACACTTTCTGAGAGACACTTCAGCCTTTTTGGCCTCTACTGCATAGGCCTTGGAGCACTCATATTTATCCTCTAAGCGCTACAAGAAGAATAATTTTGGGTAAAAAAAGCATAAGGCCGACGATTACCGACAAAATTGCTGCAAGTAAAACGCAGGCGGCCGACACGTCTTTTGCAATTTTTGCATAAGGTTGTACGTCTGGAGAAACTAAATTAACAAGTGCTTCAAGAACTGTATTTAGAAGTTCGAGTGAGATTACCCAAAAGATCGTAAAAGTAAGAATTAGCCATTCTATAACTGTTAAATTGAGGATAATGCCCAAAATCAAGGCAAAGGTGGCCATGAATAAATGAATTTTCATATTCGGTTCGTTTTTGACTGCGGTTTTTAAACCCCGGAAAGCGTAGAAGAAGCTTTT
>CAYIKF010000059.1:0-2961 GCA_964363945.1 uncultured Gammaproteobacteria bacterium | reverse complement strand
GTGCCCTCGGAAGGAATTGAACCCTCATCTTTCCCTTAGGACGGGACTGCTCTATCCGTTGAGCTACGGGGGCGAGTATGTTAATTATACCCTAGTATAGTAGGTGGATCGGCCATGGCCGTGGGGGAAGATTACCCCCAGGGAAACCAGTTTAGCTAAATCCCTCGAGGCGGTTATCTGAGATACTTTAAATACGGATTGTATCTTTTTGTTAGTGATCGATATACCAGGTTGATTAAGTTGGGCAACTATGGCTGTTTGCCGGTCAGTCAGATACCAGAAGGAAAACGGTTGGGCATCAACGGTAACGGTAGGGTGGGCCAGGGAAGCATAAACTTTTTCCATCTGGTCAATTATGGCTTGGCAGAAATATTCCAGCCATAAGGTGACGGTGGCTGATTCAGTCGCCTGCTGGATGACTTTTAAGTATCTGTCTTTGTCGCGGCTCCAATAATCTTCCAAACTTAACCAGCCCCGCAGGTCATAACCATATTTGGCCAAAAACAACAAAGAGGCTAAATAGGACAGGCGGTTGGGATAGAAATATAAATGGGCCATAGCTGACTGGATGAGAGGATTGACCTCCCCGGCTTGTAAGTAGGCTAGCAGGGAGGCAATTTCTTTTTCTGATCCGTGACTGACAGCCAGAGTTTGGGCCAGTTCCAAGATAGTGGCCGGGGTGGCCGGGTCAGGGTTGGCCGGCCAATTCAGATAGATGGAGTCTAAACATCTTTTGTAGTTGAGGACCTTGGTGGATAGGGAAGTGGTAGTTTTGGTGTGAGTGCTGTCAATAATCTCTAATATGGCATCGCGGGTGAGTGGTTGGTTAGAAAGTGAAGCCCAGCCGGTTAAGTGGGCCAAGGCGGCATGCCAGCGCAACAGCATGTCTGTCCTAGGGGAAACCGGGGTGAGCAGAATTTTTTTGCGTAGGTTTTCTACTTTTGCCAATTGGTCTTTTAAAGTGGGAGACAAATTATATGAAATAATTAGCATAACCTATTCTTATCACAATCTTATCAGTATGTCAAGTGATAGTTAATAAGGAGATTTATGTGGCTGAAGAGGGGAAAGATGATAATAATATGATAAGAATAACTTAATCAATTTCTGAGGCTTGACAAGCATAGCTAGCCGTAGGCATACTGGAAATAGGTTCTGAAAGGAGGTGAGCCACTTGTTTCAAAATCTTGGTTCAACTGAACTAATCTTGATAGCCTTAGTCATGCTATTTTTATTTGGAGGCAGAAAGCTGCCCGAGCTTGCTAATGGAGTCGGAGAAGCAATCCGATCTTTTAGAAAGGCTGTCAAAGAAGAAGTGTAAAACTATGGTAACTGCCAAAACAATTTTGGCAATTACTGTTGCCACTGCCGCCCTGGTATTTCCCAAAACTGCCAGGGCTGCAGCTGGAGCGGCTACCCAGTGTACGGCCAGCAGTAGTTGCACGGTGGGCGAGTTTCTTTTCAACGACGAGTATGTCCCTATTACCACGGCTACTTGTACTGTTACCAGCAGCTATCCTGATGGAACAAGTTTCTTAAGTGGACAGGCTACGACAGGCACGGCAGACGGATTTTATAAGCATGCGTTTACGGCTCCCACAACCTCCGGATATTACAAAACTCAGGTGTGCTGCACTTCCGGCACTGATTATCTGTGCATGGACAAGAGTTTTGAGGTGGTGGCTGCCTCGACTTCTTTGACCACAGCGGATATCTCATCTGCGGTTTGGGGTTACTCCAGCCGATCTCTCACCGGTTTTGGTAATCTGGTATCGGATATTTGGGGTTACTCCAGCCGGGATGTAACTAATTTAGGCACAGTGGTTCGCGATGTATGGGCATACACTACTAGAACTTTGACTGGAGAAACTACCGCGACTGCCACTGTGGCTAGCCAGGTAAACGAGATTCGATTAAATCTGGAAAAGTTGGTTAATCAGCCGGTAATTACCAACTCCCTTGAGGAGGAAGTGCCGGATTTGGGACTTAAATTGGATAACACCGGCCAAAGCCTGGGCCAGCTATATATTGACGAGCAGTATGTGCTCAGCCGGGTCGGCTTGGTCGCCCTTAAGTGGCCCGGATTGTCCCCGGATGAGGTGATCGCCAATGTCACCGAGCTGGGTAAACTGCTGGGAGATGAGGCTGACGATCAGACCAAGAAGTCGACGTGGGGGGATATCAACTGGCTGACCAAATCCTGGGGGTGGCCGGAAATGGAGGAAGTAGCTGGTCAAACCCGGGCGGCCAAATCCAGCTTGGCGGATATCCAGGCCCTGTTGGGAACATCCGGTAAATCGCCGGTGGCTTACCAGGAGCTGAAATCGGCCCTGAAGAATTTGGAAGCCGCAGAGGCTTTAATCGGCGACAGTACCGACGCGGCTGGCCAGCGGACGGCTTATGGCCGGTTTAAACAAGTTCAAGGCTTGGCCGCGGCTTGGGAAGAGAAGAAGGTTAAGCTGGATAAACTGGTGGAGGGCTGGAAGAGGACTCAGCCGGCCGAAGCCAAGTCCAGAACCGACGGGATTTATAAAGAGGTGATGGTGCTCAACCAGGTGCCTAAAGCCGAGCAGGTCATCTCGGCCCAATTTAAGGATATCTCGGACCAGAAAAAGTTAAAAAATAGAGTGTTGAGCCTGCGGGCGGTGGTGGATGCCAACAAGCTGCTGCTGGCCAGAAACCAAGGCAGCAGTTTGACTAATACCTGGCTGGAAGAGGGGTCGATAGTCTTCAAGACCCTGGTGACCAATCCGTCGAAGTTAATCAGCCAGGACGTGGCGGTGAAATACTATTTGCCGCCGGAGGTCAAAGAGGAAGACGTAATTGACCATGATTCCGAGGTGGAAATCAAATACGATTCCGAAAAAGGCCAGCTGTATGCCCAGGGGCAGATTACGGTAGCCGCCGGGTCAACTAAAACTCTAATGGTGCGGGTCCAGGATATCTGGGAGATCACCCCCA
>CAYIKF010000058.1:0-2989 GCA_964363945.1 uncultured Gammaproteobacteria bacterium | reverse complement strand
TGGAAGCGTCAGCAATTTTCTTGGCGACTTTCCTAAAAAAAGTAGCAATTTGTCGCTCGAGGTTTCTTACCCCTGCTTCCCGCGTATACCTTCGGATAATCTCATAGAGCGCCGATTCCGAGAGCGTCATCACGTCTTTTGGAATGCCATGAAGCTCACGCTGTTTTTCAAAGAGAAAATCCCTGCCAATATGAAATTTTTCCTCTTCCGTATAGCCGGGAAAATGGATCACTTCGAGCCGATCTCGGAGAGCCGGCGGGATCGTGTCCAAGACGTTACACGTCGTAATGAAAAATACGTCAGAGAGGTCAAAGGGCACTTCGAGATAGTGATCCGAGAAGGCGAAGTTTTGCTCCGGGTCGAGTGCTTCCAGAAGTGCCGACGATGGATCACCACGGAAGTCCGTACCGACTTTATCGATCTCGTCGAGCATGAATACCGGATTCTTCGTCCCTGCCTGCTTGACGCCTTGAATGATGCGGCCCGGAAGGGCACCGACGTAGGTCCGGCGGTGGCCCCGGATTTCTGCTTCGTCGCGGATTCCGCCAAGGGAAACTTTGACAAACTTTCGGCCTAAGGACCGCGCGATGGACTTACCAATAGAAGTCTTTCCTACTCCGGGCGGTCCTACAAAACACAGGATAGTAGGCGCGGTTTTGCTTTTTTTCTCTTTCCCCTCCTGTTCCCCTGCGTGAGAGCGCAGCTTCATAACGGCCAAGTACTCCAAAATGCGCTCTTTCATCTTTTTGAGGCCATAGTGATCCTCATTTAAAACCTTCTCTGCATCTTTGATGATCACGTTATTGGCGCTCGCGATAGCCCAAGGGAGTTCCACGAGCCAGTCGAGATAGGTGCGAAGATACGATGCCTCAGGATTGTACTGTGACATTTGGGCTAGCCTCGAGATCTCTTTTTCTGCTTTTTTACGGACGTCCTCGGGCATGCCAGCTTTCTTGATCTTGTCGGAGAGCTCTTTTGTTTCTTTATTTTCGCCTTCTTCACCTAGTTCCTTTTCGATCGTCTTCATGCGCTCGCGAAGCACTTGTTCGCGCATGCTTTTGTCGAATTTTTCCTGGGTCTTACTGGCAATTTTCTTTTCCAACTCTAATACTTTGAGTTCTCGCGAGAGGTGCGAGATTTCTTTTTCGAGGCGCTCTCGAACTGAGATAAGCTCCAACAGCTCCTGGCGTTCACTCGGCTTGATGTCAAGGACTCCTGCCACCTGATTAGACAGTTGCAAGGGGGTCACTCCGGACATAATGTTCATAAACATAAGAAAGTCCATAGACTTACCCAGGTTGACGGCCCGACGCAGTTCGTTGACCAAATGACGGGTGAGTGCCCGCACCTCATCGTTATCCTCAAGGGAATCTTGGATGGGCATAACGCGGGCAACAAAAAATGGCTCAATGGATTCGTAGGAGAGAATTTGTACTTTGGTAATCCCGCGAACCAGCGCATTGACCTCCCCTTCATTTTTCATCATCTGGACAATTTCGCCGATAGTTGCGGTGCTATACATGTCTCCGGGAGTGGGGTCGTTGATATTGCCGTTCCGTTGCATAACCAAAACGACGCGTTTGCCCGAAGACTGGGCTGCTTCAATTGCCGCGACTGACCGAGACCTTCCGAAGGTAAGAATCATCTCGGTGTTGGGAAATACGATGCCATCTCGAATGGGGACAACCGGAAGGACTTGTTGGCTTTGTTCAATTTCTGGCATATTTGGCAGTCAAGTATAACAAGTGCTAAAAGACCCGTCAAGCCCCGATTTTATCGGGGTCAAGAGGCCAACCTGCCGGCAGGCAGGGCTATTTAAATTCAGACAGGAGCGCCGGAAGATCCGGTACGCCCAATGGTAACTCAAGCAAGGGTGATCGAGCAAGCGCCGGTTCCCGATCTTCACTGGTGGGCTTATCTTCTTTATAAAAAATCCCCAGAGGAATTTTGTCTCCCCACTCCATCGCCCGTTTTATCGCTTCCAGTTTATTGTCGGGCTTGTAGCCTTCGGCCTGCAGTTGATACAGTCGCTGTCTATACCACGCATACGTATGCACCTTGTCAAACGTGACGCAGGGTTGAAGTATGTCAACCACAGAAAATCCTTTATGGTTTACTGCATCGGCTATAATTTGAGAAAGTCCCGGAATGTCTCCGGCAAATCCCCGCGCCACAAATGTTGCGCCGGCAGTGAGAGACAACGTAAGGGGATTAATTGGCTCGTCAACAGCTCCTTGGGGTGTCGATTTCGTTTTAAATCCCGGCTCGGCGGTGGGTGACGCTTGGCCAGTGGTTAGACCATACACCTGATTGTCGTGAATCAGCACGGTAATGTTGGAGTTTCGCTTTGCTGCATGGATAAAATGATTGCCCCCTTCGCCCAAACAATCCCCGTCACCGCATACACAGATCACGGGAAGCTTGTGGTTAGCAAGTTTAGCGCCTTGCGCAACCGGCAGTGCGCGGCCATGAAGCCCTACAAACGCGTAGGTGCGCATCCAGTCAGACATATTCCCATGGCACCCGATTCCATAGACTAAGAGCGCATCGTCCGGACCAATACCGAGCTTTGAAAGCGCGTCTTTCAGAGCCGTCCATATACCAAAGTCCCCGCACCCGGGGCACCACGTCAGGAGAAAACCGGTCTTATATGAATCTGCAGTAATTGAACTCATATTTTTGAAAGAATTTCTTCCGGATAAAACGGCCGTCCGTCAAACTTCAATATTTTTTCTTTTATTTCAATTCCTGTATGTTCTCGAATAAGCGACGCAAGTTGCCCGGTACCATTTTGTTCTACATCAATAATTCTCTTTGCCTTTCCTAATAATGTTTTCGCGGATTGGGTAGGAAACGGATAAAGCCAGGGAAAATGGATGATATTTGCATTTTTACCGGCAATTGCTTCTAATACCGGCCCCTTTGATGTACCCCAGGTAACAAATGTTATATCAGCTGACTTCTCACCGTACACAACAGGCGGCATAAT
>CAYIKF010000057.1:0-3022 GCA_964363945.1 uncultured Gammaproteobacteria bacterium | reverse complement strand
TGGCAACATATGGGCCAACCCCCCCAATAGCAGCAGGGCCCAGCCGACAGTGGCCCACATTTCTCCTTTGGGTTGAGGGGCCGGCATTACGGATGCCATGCCCTCGCTGGATTTTTTAGAAACTTTTCTAGGCACTTTTGCTCACCACCTTCTTGCCCTCCTAAAACCGCTCTTCAAATCGTGTACGAATAGTACAAAAAGATTTGAAGGAAGGTTAGGAGGGTCGCTTCCTCATTATAACTTTTTTAACCGCATGTTTAATTGATACCACATCCATCTGATATTTTGCCAAAAGTTCGTCGGGTTGACCAGACTCACCAAAACTATCCGGCATACCCACAAATTCCATAGGGGTAGGTAAATTTTGCGACAATAGTTCAGCTACCGCTCCTCCTAATCCTCCATGAATCTGATGTTCTTCTACGGTTACTACCGCGGCGCAATCCCGAGCTACTTTTAAAAGAGTGGGTTTATCCAATGGTTTGAGAGTAGGACAATTAACTACCACCGCCTTGACGCCACTTTCTGCCAATTTTTTGGCCGCTACCAATGATTGGTAGACCAGTGGCCCACAGGCAATAATGGCCACATCGTTGCCGTAATCAGCAAGTATTTCTGCTTTGCCAATTCTAAATGGCGATTCCGCAGTTGTGATTACTGGCGTCTTTTCCCGGGCCAAGCGCAGATATACCGGATGATCAGTCTTTGCAGCAGCCACTGTCGCTTTCCTAGCCTCAATAGCGTCACACGGATAAATAACAGTTATGTTGGGCATGACCCGCATGGTAGCCAAATCTTCCAAAGCTTGATGGGTGGCGCCATCCGGACCCACGGTTAAACCGGCGTGAGCCCCGGCAATCTTCACCGGCAGATCATTTAAAGCAATAGTGGTCCTGATCTGTTCCCAATTGCGCCCCGGGGAAAAGGTTGCATATGAAGAAATAAAAGGAATTTTGCCGTAGTTAGCCATGCCGGCGGCCAAGGTAGCCAGATTTTGTTCGGCCACGCCCACCTCTATAAATCTATCGGGAAATTTTTTTTTGAATAAATCCGATTTGGTGGATTCAGTTAAATCAGCGCATAAAACAACCACCCGATCATCATTTTCCCCAGCCAGGACCAATCCCTCTCCATATCCCTGCCGCGTCGGCAATCTGTCCACATCCCGATCAAATAATTTAGAGTTTAATTTATTCATGTTCACTTTGGATGCGGCCGGCTAAAGTGCGCAGTTGGGCCAACGCTTCCACCGCTTCTCCCAAGTTAGGCGGTTTACCGTGCCACTCAGGGAGATTTTCCATAAACTCCACTCCCCGGCCGGGAATGGTATGGGCAATAATCACTGTCGGTCGATCATGCACCGCTTTAGCCTGGTCAACTGCGTCAACAATTTGACGCATGTTGTGACCATCTATTTCTAGTACGTTCCACCTGAAAGCCTTATATTTTTCCACTAAGGGTTCTAAAGGCATAATGTCTTCGGTATATCCATCAATCTGAATACCGTTGCGGTCAACTAGGGCTGTTAAGTTAGCTAAACGATTTTTGCCGGCAAATAAGACCGCTTCCCAGTGATTCCCCGCGTCGTGCTCCCCATCTGAACAAAAACAATATACCCTAAATTTTGGCACTTGTGCTGAGCTTGTCGAAGCATCCATGCGGGCGGCGTACGCGTATCCCGAGGCTTGGGCCAGCCCTGATCCCAGTGGTCCGGAGGTAGTTTCCACTCCGGGCAGCCGCAACCTTTCCGGGTGGCCCTGCAATCTGGTACCCAATTTCCTTAAACTTAATAGTTCTTCTTTAGCAAAATAACCCGCGTGAGCCATGGCCGCGTAGCGCACCGGACAAATATGACCGTTAGATAAAATCAGTCGATCCCGCTCTGACCAAAATGGGTCCTGGGGCCGATGGTTAAGAATATGGAAGTAAAAAGCAGTAAATACATCGGCCATTCCTAACGGCCCAGCACTGTGACCGGATCCAGCCGCCAACAGCATCTTGATAATATCCTGGCGTATTTCATTCGCCTTTAGTTCCAATTCTTCTATTTGTATATCAGTTAGCATATAAATTGGCGCGTGCAGACGATTGCTGACCGAGCGCGCAGGCCGGACGCCGGCAACGACCAGGCAGTCCGAGCACTCGCAGCAGTAACGTCGAACGCGCAAAACAAATCATATTTCAAATGGCCTCTCGGCCGGATTAAACACTTTGTGTTCATGTTCCAGCATATATTCAAACAGTTCCAACGATTTCACCACTTCATCGGGAGTGGCCGCCACCCGGTATACCTGAAACTCTTCCGGGCGCATGCGCATATTGGCCATAAACGCCGTCATAATATTTTCCCAGAATTTACCATATAGAACCAGGGGTTTATGGTGGCCAAAATACAATCTCGCCAGTCCCCAGGCCATACCAAATTCGGAAATAGTCCCGGTTCCCCCTTTAAAAATGACGTAGGCTTGCCCCACTTCCAAAAGTTTCAGGGTCCGCTCTAAATAATTGGTGGTGGTAATCTCTTCATCAAAGCGATTGTTTTTATCCCGGCCTTCAAAGTTGGCTACATCTTTGGGATAAAAAGTCACCCCCACCACTTTGCCGCCTCCGGCTTTGGCTCCTTCGGTAGTCGCCCGCATTACTCCCGGACCCCCACCGTTGGCCACTATATATCCGGCTTGAGCCAAGGCTTTCCCGACTTCAAATGCTTCTTTAAACAGCGGGTCGTCCGGGGCAGCATCCGCAAAACCTAAACAGGAGACAGTTTTAATCAACTTTCCGGCTACATCAGGCATTAGTTACTATGATAACATCTACCCATCATGACCCGGAAACAAGCACTTATCAAAGGAATTTTATTTATATTAGTTATCCTATCTATTTCCATCCTTTTAATTCACCTTCAGAATCAAATTGGTCTCGATAAAATCCGCGCCTATATTTCCCAAACGGGACCAATGGGTCCCATCATTTTCATTTTCCTTGTACTGTTCACTCATATTTTTGCCCCTATTCAAGGCAC
>CAYIKF010000056.1:0-3028 GCA_964363945.1 uncultured Gammaproteobacteria bacterium | reverse complement strand
GTCAATAAATTTGCCATGTCGAAGGGACTAAGTTACAAAGGTTCCAGGACCGAAATTATCTTTGGCTTTCTTCGTCATATCCATGAATTGGCCAGACACTTCGAAACAAAGCAATTTGCATTTTGTTGGGATTCCCGTAAATCTTTGCGTAAAGAGATATACCCAGAATACAAGGCAAACAGACGAATAAATCAAACATCGGAAGATATTGAATTAGATAAAATCGCTTACTTACAATTCAATGAAATAAAAGATGTTGTCCTCTCAAAAATTGGTTTTAAAAATATCTTTGAAAAAGAAGGATATGAATCTGATGATATCATTGCATCTATAGTAAAAAATAACCAAGGTAGATTTATAGTAATTTCAAGTGACAATGATTTATTTCAACTTCTTAATCATTGTTCATTATATAACATCTCTAAAAAATCACTAACAACCAAAATTATATTTGAGAGAGAACACTCAATTTCTGTAGAAAAATGGCATCTTGTAAAAACAATTGCCGGATGCTCTTCTGATAATGTTAATGGAATTCCTGGAATAGGTGAAAAAACAGCGATCAAATATCTGAAAGGTTTGCTTAAAACCGGGACAAAAGCCTCGGCAATAGAATCTATGGGAGAAATTTTCAAGAGAAATATTGGGTTGGTCACTCTTCCATTTGACGGAATAGGAACTTTCAATATGAAATTTGATGAAACTTTCGCGGAAAAAGATTTCATTGAGGTATGCGAAAATTATGGGTTTGAAAGTTTTCTTTCTCCTAAATATCTACAATCATGGATTAAGTTATTTGGTATGAAATAAGAAGTTATGGAATTAAATAAATTATATCAAGGTGATTGCTTAGAAATTATGCCGACTTTACCCGACAAGAGCGTTGACATGATACTATGTGATCTCCCCTATGGTACGACCGCCTGCAAGGGGAACACCATTATCCCCTTTAAACCTCTTTGGAGGGAATACAAGCGGCTGATAAAGGACAACGGGGCGATAGTCCTGACGGCAAGCCAGTCGTTTACGAGTGTACTGGTGATAAGTAATCCGGAATGGTTTAAGGTTTCTATTGTATGGAACAAGCGAAAGGCAGGGAATTTTGTTCAAGGAAATAAACAACCATTAAAGATACATAAAGATATTTTAATTTTCTATCGAAAACAACCTACCTATAACCCACAAAAAACTATTTTAGATAAACCTCAAAAGGTAAGAGATGAAGCAAAAAATAGACAAGACAGAAAAGAAGCAGGAGGATTTGGCAGCACAGTTATTTATTCAAAGAAATTTGAGGCAGATAAAAAACTTCCAACAACGATAGTTGAAATATCAAAAGATAATTTTGGCAAAAATGTATTTCACCCCACCCAAAGCCCGTTGCCCTGTTTTGAGTACCTTATCAAGACTTACACCAATGAGGGTGACACAGCGCTTGATAATTGTTCCGGCAGTGGCATAACTGGAGTGACTTACTTAAATACAAATCGTAAACATATACTTATTGAAAAAGATCCTGAATATTGTAAAATTATTAAAAATAGAATTATAATGACAGAAAATCTATCAATTAACAACAGACAAGAAAAGAAAGCAAATGGATTTTTCTTTTAGATCATGGAGTGCTAATGCAGAAAGACGAGGTTCTTAAATGTACAGAATTATGTAGACAATACTTTAGCCTTTCTGGTGAAGAGCAAGATTCTAAAAGAAATGAAATATGGAAACTCATTGATCCTTGGATGATAAAATGGGTAAAAACAATTTTATCAAAAAAAAATAATTTTCTTAAAGAAGGAGAAATCATATCAATTGGTTGGGACTGTTTTGTATTTTGTCTAAAGCATTTTAAACCAGACATGAAAATTCCATTACCAAATCATTTTTTTGCATATTCTAAGTTTTATATCTCAATGTATCATTCAAATAGTAAAATAGTGCAAGTTGATTTAAATAATGATTTGACAAATGGAAATGTCAATCTTGCTTATGAACATATTGACGAACTCCGAGAATTTAAAAAGTCGTTACCAAATGAGTATTACTCAACTTTTGATGATGCATTGTGGAGTTTAGTAGATTATAGAAAAGATAGATTGAGAAGATTGGATGAAGCCCCTATAACTTATTATCGATATTCTGAAAGTAAAAAAATTTTTAAATTGGTCATAGATTATTTACTTAGGAGATAAATTGATAGAATTACATAATGATGATTATTTTAATATCACATCGAATATCGCCGACAATTCTATTGATTTAATATTAACAGATCCACCGTATAAAATTGGGTATAAAGATTGGGATCGAGGAGAATTTATCAATTTTACAACTAAATGGGTTGATGAATGCATAAGAATTTTAAAACCAGAAGGCACAATGTGGTCATTTATGAGATATCAAAATGTATGCGAATTCATTTCCTTATTACAACAAAAAGGAAATCTACATCTTGAAAATTGGGTTGTTTGGGTAAGGCAAAAGGGACGTGGTTCTTCCAAACACTTAAAAAGTCAGAGAGAAGATATTCTTCACTTTACTAAAACCGATAAGTTTACGTGGAATCCCATTAAAGTGCTAAGAGAAGTTGTTTGTCCTTACATGAAAGATGGTAAACCAAGGGGTTGGTTTTTAGATGAAAATGGGAAAAGAGTTAGATGGACAGGATTAGGAAATATATGGTGTTATACTGCGCCCCAGTATAATTCAATTCTTGATAAGCAAACCCATCCTGCTCAAAAGCCTACAATGCTAATGGAAAGATTGATATTATTGTCATCAAATGAAGGAGATACTATCTTGGATCCATTTATGGGATCTGGAACAACTGGAATGGCCGCCAAAAATCTTAATAGAAATTTTATTGGTATAGAAATTAATAAAACATATTTTGATATTGCCAGCAATAGAATAGAACCTTCTCCAAAAGGATTTTTCTTTTAAAAAGTTCTAAAGTATATTATAATAATTAAGATTTGAAAGGAGACTAACCAATGTGTAAATTTTTTAGTTGTAATTCGGATGGACA
>CAYIKF010000055.1:0-3162 GCA_964363945.1 uncultured Gammaproteobacteria bacterium | reverse complement strand
ACAGCAATCGCCGCAATGAAGACAATCCATAGAATAGCCTCCTTATAACCAGTCAATCCAGTGGATGGCTTATAGCGACCACTGATTTCTACGTTGAAACGATAATGCCGATAATGGCTTATCCTCCTCTGCTAATCTGCTTATCACATCATCAACCGACCAAGCTGTTATGGCAATTCCCCCTTGTTGTTTAACTTTAGCAAGAAAATTACTTTGGAATTCGTTTAACTTCCCTTTAGCAGCTTTCGCCTCTATTGCCATAAATTTTCCGTTATATATGCCAATAAAATCACTTACTCCAGGGGTACTCCCCAGTCCCTGCAATGGGCAAAAGTAAAATATGCCCAGAGCATTAAGATAATCCTTGATCTGCTTCTTAACATCCTTTTCTTTCAGCGGGATTTTTGTTAAGGATTTAGGTTTTAACATCGTCTTTTACCCCTTCCCTTATTATGAGCCTAGCTCTGATTTTGTGTTTAGTCAGCATGTTGTTACCTCTTCCCACCGTTAGCCTACGCCCCTATCTTTTTCTGTGTTTTGACCCCTGTCTCAATAAGAATTGGCTCGGGTATTGGGTTAAACTCGCTCCATTTTGTTTCGCCAGTGTCTTTTCCGCAAGTAATCAACTCAATAGGGGAATCATACCCATTTAGACGGTTTTCTTTTTCAATCTGCCCAATTAGCCTTGGCGGATACTTTTGGTTGTTGACAGCGAAGACAGGATAAATCTCTTTGAACTTTTTCTCCCGCCATACTAACTCATTTATCTCGGTTGTGCATAGGTCTATCCACCCACCCAGGGCTTGGATGCACAGGTGAATTACTGGGTCATCAAAGCTAACGCTCTGATAGTGCCCCTGTTGTTGGATAGCAACCCTTACTGCTTCCCATGCCATAATAGCCCGGGCTGATAAATCCTCTTTGTTGCCCCCCGCCGCATATTGCCGGATTAGAGCGACAATATTAGTATCGGGGTATAGCTCTTTAACCTCGCCGCATATCCGACTAATAGCCAGCATAAAATTATCATCTGAAAGGTCTTCGAGTAATTTCTGATATATCTCCAGCGAAGTAGTCGAAAGGTTCCGGTTAGGAAAAACCGCCATAAGTATTGCCATACCCTTTTCAAATGTCTTGGTCTTCATCGTTTTTGTGTGCCTCCATGAATTTTTTTAGATTATACCACCCTTTAGGCACGTCTTCTCTCTGCCCACCGGAAAGGAGCTTGTTTATTTGTGTTTTAAAAATTCCGAGGGAGTATCCAGCTTTAGAAATAAATTCATCATCTGAGTTAAAAAATGCTTCGGCTAGTTCTTTCAACCTTTCCAAGCCATAGGCGTTTAGCAATCCCTTGACAGTTACACCATCTTTCCCACCACTAATTACTGGTCTCTCACTAAAGATAGATAGAAATCGGTCGCTATACCAATCAATGAATGTTTTTACCTCTGGATTAGTAGGTTTTATTTGTTTAGGTTTCGGGGGGATACCGTTAGGTTCCCCCAATGTATTTTTCTTTTGTATAGTTTCTTTAATACTTTCTTTTGTGTGTAATGTTTTGCTTACTACCCTTGTTGGTTTTTCCTTACTAGCTCTAGTAATGTTTTCCTTACTAGTAATGTTTTGCTTACTAGCTTTCCATGTCTCAAAGTCCTTATTTAATCGGTAGATAGAACCGGATAGTAATGTTTTCCTTACTAGTAATGTTTTACTTACTAGCTTTTCTATTGCTTGCCATACTGTCCAGCGTGGTAGATTGGTTGCTTTTTGGAACTGGGTTAAGGAAATCACATCTTCCTCCTTATGGAACCCGATAGTTTTCCGCAAAACTACTAATAAAACCTTAAACTCTGAGCCTGAAAGATGTTGTTTTGCCAACTGTTCCAACAGGGTATTGGGAATAGGTGTAAAAGCATCATTCGAGTTTTGATTAGCCATGAGAGTATTCCTTTCTGGCTAATCTTTGTGGATAGTAATAACTTCTTCTTTATTTACACGCTCCTCAACGGCCTCCTCAACTATTTTGGAGAAAGATTTGCCGGTGGCTTCACATATTTCTACAACTTTTTTGCAGAGTTCCAGGGGTAATTGGATCGTTTTGGTAACTTTAAATTCCATAGTTCCTCCAAAAGAAAAGTTATTGAATAATTAAATTATAACATACCTTATTCTTTTGTCAAGGAAATGTTTTTGTTAAAGTCAAGGAGATATGTTATTAGACCATAATTCCTCAAAAGGTACTTTGAGGATTTTAGAAATGGCTTTTTGGATAGGATAGGATTTGCTCTTGCCAGAAATAACTTGAGAGATGAATGCTTGGCTAACAGCAAACCTTTCGGCTAAGGCAGATTGGGTTATGCCTGTTTCAAGCAAAAGTATCTTGATTTTTATTCCCTGCCGGGTTGTTTTATTGGTGGCAATATCCTTTTTAGGCATTCCTAATCCCCCTATTGGAGTTATACCTCAATATAGCCCCGTGGAAAATGTTTCATCTTATTTTCGTCCCAGTACTCTTCTGGATATTCAAAGCAAAATTGAGGGCCGAATAATTCAAATACTTTTTCTCTGTTGCCATTGACAACTGCAACGCAATCTTTATCAAACGTCTTACCATTAACTTTGTGGGTGTGGTCTTGGCCAAATGTAACGTATCTTTTCATTGCTCATTCTCCTTTGTCTGTTAAGTCGGTATAACTATCGCTTCAAGCCGGCTGGCTTCACCAGCGGCTTAAGCTGTTCGTTATCTTTATGTAAGATATTCTGCATTTCCGCATTTTTGGCAAGTAAATTTAATATGGGTTTCCTCTTCATAGGTCTCATTTTCGTAGACTTTATTTGTCCAACTCATCGTCATTTCTCCCCCACACTTATCACAAATTACTTTCATTTTACCTCCTGAAAGATAACCAGTCAATCCAGCGGATCGCCAATAAAACCTGGCTCCCGCTGATTTCTACGTTAATTTATTAAGCCTACTTAATAATATAACTAAAGATTATTTGTTTGTCAAGGATTATTTTTATTTGCTCCTTTTATGTATAGTTCGTAGCAAGGGTTACAATAATATTTGGTTTCTCCGGTTACGGTTGTTCTCTTTCGAGCATCAATAGTTTTAAGTGGTTGACTACATCCAGCACAATGGTAGGTGATGCCGGTTTCCCC
>CAYIKF010000054.1:0-3210 GCA_964363945.1 uncultured Gammaproteobacteria bacterium | reverse complement strand
AAATTACTGTAACTTACTACAGAATATGTGTATATTTTAAGGGGTACCTGTCAATCTGACTGAGGATATACGAAGAGGGATGGAGAGTTATAGAAAAATCAGGGATCAGGTGCTGCTTCATCAAGACATAGATCCTGACAGCAAATCTATGGATCTAAGAGATTACGCCAGGTATGCTCTAAAAGATGGAGCTATGGAAGAAAAACGTCAGCTTATCCAGCTTTTTAACAATCAACTCTACATTAAAGACAAAGCAGTCATCTCTAAAACTTAAACAAAGAATAACCAAAAATAAATTTCCTGAATAACAGGAGTGTGGTACGAATCTTTAATCAAAAATATGGAGATTAGCAAGACCCATCAACCTATTCGAGAGACTACGGTCACAGGGTGTCCAATTCTGCTGCCCCTCAAGGACTTATTCATCAACCGAGAGCTAGAGTTAGATTATAAACTGGATGACTTGAAAATCTTGTTTGCTACACTTAATCTACCTGCTCCTCAAGCTTATATTTCGGTGTGATAAACTACACCCATGACAATTTGTATTGCTGCGATCTCAAATAATAATAAAATTATTGCTATTACGGATAAAATGATTACTCTTGGAGGAGGCGTAGCAACAAGATATGAAATTAGCGAAAATAATAAAGCTATTAAATTGACAAATAAATCTATTGCTTTATTTGCTGGGAATGTATTGTCCGCAAATGAAATTCTGGAGATTGCAAAAACAAAAATATCTGCAACGAATACAAAAATAGAAGATATAGCAAATTTAATGAAGGACTCATACTTTGAGTATTGGACTAAGCAACTTGATAATCAGTTGTTTAAGAGGTATTCCCTCACTCTTGCTACCTTTATGCAAAACCAAAAAACGCTTAATGATGACTTGGTAAAACAGATAAATGAAATACTTGCGAATACAAATTTGGGTGTTGAGATTTTAGTTGCTGGGGTAGATACTGCTCCTCATCTTTTTTTCATTGGCAATCCAGGAACTATACTTTCTTTAGATGGGATTGGTTATGCTTTGATTGGTAGTGGTTCTCAACACGCACAATTATCATTGATTGAAAACGAATACAGCGGAGGAATTTCAGAACAAAATGGATTATATGCTCTATTGGAAGCTAAAAAGCGTGCAGAATATGACCCAGGAGTAGGACAACTTTGTGATATAGTTATAATTGATAGTGGTTTTAATAAACTGCCATTAGCAAAAGTTGATAAGATTACAAAAGAATTTAATAAATCAACTAAGGCATTGAAAAAAACTAAAGAAAAAAATGCAGTTAAAGTTCATAAACTAATATGAAAAAGGTAAAGACATTATCAGAACAAGTAGAAAATATCATAAAGCTTAACAAAACTTCAGATAAAGAAACCGAAGAAAATCTAGAATTTATAGACATTAACAAGTCAATTGAGAAAATGCTGACCGCAAAATCTACAGAAAAGAACAAGAAAGCAGTTAATATTCTTAGCCTTTAATTCACCACACTTTATAATCCACTTTTATTTTATCCATCTGTTAAAATAAGCTTGTTTTGAAGATGTAATGACTATGATTTACGAAGAAAAGCTTGATTTAATTCTGAAGGCACTTGTTGAGGCTAGAAAAGCTACCGGTAAACAATACCATCCTCGTTTATATAGAGATAAAGACAACAAACTAGACAGTCTCTCTTTTGATCAAATCCAAGATATTCTTTTGCAATTAGAGGATGACGAAAAAGTCATCGCTATAAAAAGTATACCTACTGAAATGAAATCTTTATCTGAACAAACTACAAGTGACTTTCTTGATAAAAAAAGAGACTATTTTGTGATCGAAATACTTAATAGCTTTGATGATTGGTACTCAAACTTTTTGATTAAAGAGCGAAGTAAGATTGAAAATTTGTCAGGTATAAATCTTAAAAATATCACTTATATATTGTCACTAATAGAGCAGGAATTAGAGTTATCACGATCTAGCAAGGTGGTTATCAGTTATATTTCCTCTGGTGACGAGATAAGTGGTTACGATACCTACGATATGGATAATGTTATCAACACTTATACAAAATGCTTAGGTTACCTAAAAAGTATTGATATTATAAAGGATTTTAAATCAGAACCTTATTCGCCTTCCTCTGAACTTACAGTCAATATACCAAAGTTCTTTGAAGCTATAGAAAAAGTTAGAGAATTGAACGGGAAAACCGTCCAAAAACCTGCTCAAAACCTACCAAGAAAAGACTTCGAAGAAAAGATTACTAAAACGTCGGACGAGCCTGTTTATGAAATTACATACACGAAGCAGAGGCAAATCTTAATGAACAATGCTCAAATAGGTAAGCCAGATTTTAACAGTGAAAATGATCTTGTGTTCTCCTTCCTATATGAACACCCTAATGAGAGCTTTACGAAAGAGCAGATTGAAAAAGCAGTTAGCGTTAAGCTCAATAAATCATTGCACAAAATAGTTGAAAACTTAGGCTTTGAAGGCGATACAAAAGAGGTATTTATTAGTGTTTCAAAAAACGCTATCCAATTCAGAAATCCTATAACAAAACAGGATTTAGAAGACATGAAAAAACCTACTATTAAACTTATTAAAGGCGGGGGTAAACTTATCCTGCCTCGTTAATAATTATTCCCTTTCATTCCTTTTAGTACCCACAGATACCCAAACTTCCCTACCACAACGACAAGCACGGTTTACCCTGCTATTTTTACTCGTATGGAAGAAAAAATTCCGGCAAGTAATGAAAAGTTAAAGACCTACTTTGAAAAACTCTACGAAAAAGAGCTTACCGAAGCCGAGGTTTTGGAATACAAACAAAGTCTTGTAAGGTTCTTCTCTATCCTGATTGAAATTGACCAACGCAATAAAAGAAAAAGTAATGAAAATAAAAATATCTGAGATACAAATAATTCCTATAAAACCACAGGAAGGCTTAGTTGCTTTTGCCAGTTTCGTGCTTGATAACAACCTATACTTAGGGTCAATAGGCATTATTACTAAACCAGAAGGCGGTTATCGCTTGGTATATCCCACAAAGAAGATAGGCATAAGAAATATAAATATCTTTCATCCGATAAATAAAGCGTTTGCTCAATCTATAGAAAAGGAGGTCATCGGTAAATTTGAAGATGTAATGAAAAATGATAGATACGATAGTTTTAACACTTAAACAAGGCATGTTTACAATCATGGAA
>CAYIKF010000053.1:0-3328 GCA_964363945.1 uncultured Gammaproteobacteria bacterium | reverse complement strand
AGATAATAGAAACAATAAGGAATGCTATCAAGCATAATAAGAATATTTTAATAAGGCATTATCTTCTTTACATTTTCGCAGGGATATTGATTGCCACTCCTCTGCCGGACGAGATAGGGATCTCGATGCTTGCCGGACTAACAACAATAAAACTTCCAAGATTAGCAGTAGTTTCTTTTATACTTCACTCTCTCGGAGTTTTTATCATTCTTTATTTCAGTATGGGCGTATAAACATAATTTTTTAAAGATGAATTTTGTTGGAAAAATAAGCCTTGATTTGACCACACATGGACAAAACAGGGTGAACAAGTGAAGCGAGTGAGCCCCGATAGTTCAGGCCGAAATCGAGAAGATTCTGCTAAGTCCTACCGGAGCAAAGCCCCGATAGTTGAGGAGAAAAGATACTTAGCCCCTTTAATTCTCTTAATTAAGATCCGAAATTTTCCATTTATTATCTAACCTGATGCCCCTTGCCTTTAATCCCGTTCTTCTTTTCTCTATTAAGTCTATTCCCTTTTGGTCTATTGAGTAGTCAACTCTACCATGATGTTTTTCGTCAAAATTCCTCTCTTCAATTAACCCATTCTCATCCATTTCTATCAGAAGATTTCTTAACTCCTTAATAGAAGTTTTAACGTTATTCAGTTCAAGAAATTCTAAAATTTGTAAAAGAGTGTATCCACTTCCATCAAAAGTGGGGCTTGTTCCTTGGAGCAAATGTAAGATTCCTTCAATAAGTTCTTCTTCGTCCATAATTTATCAAGAAGTTAAGAAGTACAAAATTTATAAATCTTCTCGGGGTTAAGTTGATAACTGCCCCGATAGTTTAGAGGCCAAGAATGCTGCCTTCTCAAGGCGGTGACCCGGGTTCGAATCCCGGTCGGGGCGTGTCTTAACTTGAAAGTAACACAACACCATAAAGTTTATAAACTAAGAATTTATTGAAAAAATATGGATACAACTTTAGAAAACAGAGTAACTACTGAATTTGAAGTAAATAAAAGAAGAGTGAGAGAAGTTAATTCTCTTCTGAGAAAGGCTTTTGGCAGACCAATACCTATAGTTTATGGTATTAATGGCAATTTTAGTTATTGCTCTGATATGGGAGGTTTACCAATGGCTCCAGGATTTCTTGATCGTTTAAATCAAATTCAATTAACTAATCTTTTTGGTACAATAGGTCCTATAGGGGAATTTACCAACAAGGACGGATCTTCTGTAAGAATTGGAGAGAAATATCTAAACGAAACAAAAAGATATGCTGAATTATATAAAGCTAAATACGGAAAAGACGCCCAAGTAGAGATTGTTTAATTAAATTCTTAAATAACCCTAACCTGTAAACTTTTATACTGGTTTCGGTCGGGGTGTTTTAAGAAGAGAATAAATCTTTTATTCTGCTATCAATTTGATTTTTAATTTTTTCGTCTTTTATATACCCTAATTTATTAACAATTAAACTTTCATGCAATGTAAAAATCATGTCTATATAAATATTTGAATCAAATCTGATATTCCCTTCACAAAATTTTCGATTTAGAATAATCTCGTATTTTGATACGTTCCTTTTTTTAGTTGTTATTTGACATAAGATAGTGTTCTCGCCTTCTAGAGATTTTATAACAAGAGCGGGTCTTAACTTACTCTGCTTCAGATTAGAAAACGGAAAATTAACTAAAATTATATCATATTTTCTAAGTTTCATCTTTTTTGAAGATAAGAAAATGCTTCATCATCTTCCTTAGACAACCATGCTTTTGCTAAAGATCTTTCTGACATTAGAGCTGTTTCTGGGATAGATTTTTTAAGAATTATTTCATCATCTTTCCTTATTACAATCAGTTTGTCTCCTTCATTAATGCCCTTACGCATATCTAAAGGAATTACCACCTGTCCTCTTGAACTCATCTTGGTTGTATCTATTTGCATAAATAAGACTGATCTTACTTCTATTTAAATCTTTGGATATTCTGAATATCTTTAACCTAAAGTGAAGATTCAGGTCGGAGCGTAGCTTTCACAAGGTTTTTAAATAATCAGTCTAAAATAGTTAAATGAGACGCACAATACCAAACGCTGATTTAAGAGTCTTAACAGATGATGAAAAAGCTTATTTTCTTGAGGAATCTATTAAAAAATATGGAAATGGTAAATCTGAGTTTTCTAAAGTAATTAGAAGAAATTTAGAGGGAATGGCAAAACTAGCAGTTGAGCAGGGTTTTACTTCTACGTTAGAAGAGGGCAAAAAACTAATATCTGAATTAAAAGGTGCATCATTTACTAGAGTTATTACAGGAGTTCAACTTATAGAAAAATATTCTTTCTTGGATAAACTTTTTGGCAGAGAGCCTATGTATGAAATTTCTAATTTTTCTTGGGGATAAATCCCTAACCCGTAAACTTTTATACTGGTTACGGTCGGGGCGTTACGTCCACATAGAAAGATTTATAAGTATTGTGCCCGTATAGATTACATGACATACACCGAAATTAAAGAAAAAAACGGGAAAAAGTATTGCTACAGAGTCAAAACCATAAGAAAAGGCAAAAAGTTCAAAAAAGAAAGAATTTATCTTGGAAGAGATTTGTCCAAGGAAGATAGGTCATTTAAGGAGAAAGAAGCCGATAAAAAATTAAATGTAGATGGAGGACTTGCCAAGATAAAGAAATTAATTCCAATTATAGTAAAAATATTGAAGAAACACGGAATAAAAAAAGCCGGGATATTTGGAAGTTACTCTTCTGGGAAACAGACGAAAAAAAGTGACATTGATATTCTTGTTGAACCGCCGGAAGGAATAGGTTTCGGATTTGTTGGAATCCAATTTGAACTTGAAGATAGATTAAGGAAAAAGATTGATTTAGTAAGTTATAACGGGTTAAGCCCTTATCTTAAAAATAAAATTTTAAGTCAGGAGGTTAGAATAATATGAAAGACGATTTGGTATTTATTGAACACATCTTAGACAGCATTAATGCGATAGAAAAATTTTCAAAAAATCTAGATAAAGAAAAGTTAATATCCAACAGATTAAGACAAAGTGCTATTGTAAGGGAAATAGAAATAATTGGGGAAGCTATTAAAAATGTGTCGGAAAACCTTAAGAATAAACACCGGGAAATTGAATGGAAAGAGATAATTGGTACAAGAGATAAGATAATTCATCATTATTTTGGTGTTGATTTTAATATTGTCTGGGACATAATTAAAAAAGATCTTCCAGATTTAGAAAGCAAAATCTTAAAGATAAAATGGGATTTAAAAAAACCAAATGAAAATCCCGGAACTTGAGCAGAAATATGGAAAGAAATTAATAAATAAAATT
>CAYIKF010000052.1:0-3348 GCA_964363945.1 uncultured Gammaproteobacteria bacterium | reverse complement strand
ATTAGTGAGTACAAAAAGTTAACTGAATTAGTGGGAAATGAGTTCTTTGTTTTACTACAAACAAAATCCGAAGAAATCGAAAGAGTCTCTGGGGGGAAAATACGAGAAGCACTAGAGAAAGTGAGGAGTGGTAGTATTGTCGTCGAGCCGGGGTATGATGGAGTTTTTGGAAAAGTAAAAATATGGTCCTCCGACACTAAATCTATGGACGGTAAAGAAAATAAATTACAAGAAGAAAGTAAAGAGCAGATAGGACTATTCTAATGTTTGATTCACGCGAACAAGCAGCCGAATTACTTGCCCAACAATTAAAAAAGAAAGGCTATGGTGGAAAAAGTACTATTGTTCTTGCAATCCCGCGGGGTGGGGTGGTGACGGGGCGAGTAGTCGCCGATGCGCTTGGTGCACCGCTTGATATTGTGGTCACGCGCAAAATTCCTGCCCCGCATCAACCTGAGTTGGCGCTTGGGGCAGTTGGTCCTGAAGGAGTGAGAATTGTGAATTGGGAAACTGTCGCTCATGCAGGTGTTGATGAGGAGTATATAGATACGAAAAGTGAATCATTAGAAAAAGAAATAACAGAGAGGGAACGGCTGTTTCGTGGTGGCAAGCCTGCGCTTGATATAAACAAAAAAGTAGTCATGGTGACTGATGATGGAGTGGCGACAGGGGCAACGGTTGAGGCAGCAGTTGCATATCTGGGGACAAAACATCCAAGCAAAATTGTTGTTGCTGTACCAGTTGCTTCTCAAGATGCTGTAATGAAATTAACTCCGCTTGTTGATGAGATGGTAGTGCTTGAAAGTCCGGAAGATTTCGGAGCGGTTGGTCAATTCTATCGTGAGTTTCCTCAAGTAACTGACGAGAAAGTTATTGAACTTTTAGGTACTATATGAAATTAATAGTGGGACTCGGAAATCCAGGGAAGCAGTATGAAAACACCCGACATAACGTGGGGTACATGGTAATTGATAAGCTAAGCTTGGCGCTTCGCGCTAAACTCAAAACTCAAAAATTAAAAATCAAAAATATGATAGTTACTAAGACCAACGTATTTATGAACGAGTCGGGAAGGGCAGTCAAAAAATTAATGGAAAATGGAAAATGGAAAATGGAAAATTTGTATGTAATACACGATGATTTAGATATTCCTTTGGGCCAGTTTAAAATACAATTTGCGAAAGGTCCAAAAGACCATAAGGGGATACAATCGATTGAGGGAACGCTTGGAACCAATGAGTTTTGGCGAGTGCGTGTGGGTGTGGATAATCGCGACCCGAGCGACAGGATTCCAGGAGAGGAGTATGTGTTACAAGAGTGGACAAGCCAAGAGTACGAAATAGTTAATCGCGTTATTAAACAAGTAACGCGTGAGATTATTCGATGGATTCGAGAGGAGTAGCTTTTTCTGTTGAGGGTAAAAGTGATTGATGGTAGTGCTTTTTGAGTAACACGAGCGAAATCATAAAGGAAGTAAATGTCAATAAGAAAAGAAGCCAGAGAAGCGTATGAAAACCAAAGATAGATGCAAGAATTGCGCCTACAAATGCTCCTGATGCCGAGACAAGGAATGCCATAGAATTCCAATTTCCCCACGCCACTGCAAGATGACCTGACGCACTTTGTGAAAGTAATACATCATAAGCAGGGACTCTTATGGCTGTTGCAATTCCCAGAATGAATTGCGCCACAAAGAGTAAGGGTGGTGAAGAAACGAAGAGGTAGAGAAAATATCCCACCGACGCCACGAAGTACCCTATAACAACGAAATGTCTGAAGTCTCTCACTCTATCTTCAATGCGCGAGAAGATAAAAATACCGATACCAGCTGTAAAGGAATAGATAGCAACTGCAATTCCTGCCTCTAAGATACCACCGCCAATTCGTTCAACAAAGATAGCAAAGATTGGAGCAATAAGTGAAGCTCCTGCAATGAGCAAACCGTCAGCAAGGTAGAGGATAGTGCGTATAAAGAGGTTTGTGAGTAAATGTTCAAGACGATAAACAAGGGATGATTGGGTTCTTCGCATAGGTTGATATTACCTTTTATACAAGCTATTTTGCAAACGCGGACTTCGCCCTTGTTTGCGGCCTTTGGCAGCTTGTATATCTTGCTTTGCTCGTTTACTCAATGCTTACGCTTTCGCAATTCGCAAAGCGCGATATAATACAATGTATGCAGTCTATAAAACAAATACTTGATAAATTTAACCCACTCGAGGATAAGTATATTTCGCGAGAGTTTCAAAAGTATGGATATGAGCTTGCCGAAGAGCTGGGTGATTTGGAGCACAAAGGGCTCTATATGAAACTTGCAAAAGAGTTACCAAGAGCAATCTTAGAGCATGCACGGAATTTTGTGAAGGATGCGGGGAGTGTGGATTCAAGGCCGAGATTGTTCATGTGGAAGTTAACAGAGTTGAGAAAGGAGTGGGAGAAGCGACATGCAGTTTCCAGGTCTTCAAGGTAACTGGATTGATTTAATAGTTTTAATTATCCTTGCTTTCTATGTCCTCGAAGGATACGAGCGCGGAGTGTGGATACTTCTTGCTGATTTGATTTCCTTCATTGGAGCGCTTGCCGCGGCACTGCGGTTTTATCCTACGGGTAGCAAGTTTTTCATTGACAATTTCTCTCTTCCTCACTCGTTTGCCAATGCGCTTGGGTTTCTGGTGATTGCAGTGCTTTCTGAAGTCATTTTTTCCACTCTCATTGTACGATGGGTATTGCCCAAACTTCCGCGCGCACTATGGGAGACGCGACTGCAAAAGTTCCTTGGGATTATTCCCTCCTTCATTAATGGTCTTATTCTTGTTGCCTTCTTTCTTACGCTTTTTATTGCGTTGCCACTTCGTCCAACCATAAAAACAGCGATTAACAATTCAAAAATTGGTGGCTACTTAGTTTCCCAAACGGTTCGGCTTGAGCGTCAATTGGCAGATATCTTTGGGGGAGCCCTCAAAGATACTTTGACATATTTTACGATTGAGCCTCAATCTCATGAAAGCGTTCCTCTTACGTTTGAGCCAGAAGAGCTTACTGTTGATGAGGCGAGTGAGCGGCAAATGTTCGCACTTGTTAACAAAGAACGCCGCATGCAGGGAATACCCGAGCTTGTTTGGGATCAGAAAATTGTTATCGTGGCGCGAGCGCATTCACGCGATATGTGGGAACGCCGCTACTTTTCGCATGTTGACCCTGATGGAAAAAGTCCGGGCGACAGGCTGGAGGAAGGAGGGGTGTCGTTTACCGTTGCAGGCGAAGATCTTGCCCTTGCCCCAACCGTGCCCCTTGCCCACCAAGGCATAATGAATTCTGAAGGTCATCGTCGAAATATTCTTGACCCAA
>CAYIKF010000051.1:1428-3516 GCA_964363945.1 uncultured Gammaproteobacteria bacterium | reverse complement strand
TATGGCAACAGGACAGAAAGCATCACTATCTCAAGTAATAACCAAGAACCGTGAGGTTGCACTCGACAAGATTCGCAATATCGGAATTATTGCGCATATTGACGCGGGGAAGACAACGACAACTGAGCGAATTCTCTTTTATACCGGACGGACCTACAAACTTGGTTCAGTTGACGAGGGGACAACAGTCACTGACTGGATGGAGCAAGAGCGGGAACGAGGAATTACGATTGTATCGGCTGCAATCACCGCCTTTTGGGAGTTAAAACAGGAGTCATGTGTTCCGAAGGGTGAATATCGCGTCAATATTATCGATACCCCTGGACACGTTGATTTTACCGCTGAAGTCGAGCGATCACTTCGGGTTCTTGATGGTGGAATAACCGTGCTTGACGCTGAAGAGACTGTACAATCACAGACTGAAACGGTGTGGCGACAAGCTGATAAGTATCATGTTCCCCGCATCATTTTCATCAACAAAATGGATAAACTGGGGGCAAATTTCGAAGGAACACTTGCAGCCATAAAGGACCGTTTGGGTAGCAAACCGGTCGTTCTTGCTGTTCCAATTGGAAGCGAGCAGCAATTTCGTGGGATTGTCCTCGTGTTGGAGAGAAAAGCACTCATTTGGGAAGGAGACCTGCCTACCGGCAAGGTAGGTGAAGCAGGAGGTACTTATAGTGAAGAAGAGGTACCGGAAGATTTGAAAGCTATGGTTGAGAAATACCGCTCCCAAACAATTGAGACGATATCAGAAACTGATGAGCAGCTTCTTGAAAAGTATGTTGGTGGGGTTGAGCCAGATAGTACCGAACTAAAAACTGCACTCAGGGCGGCTACGATTAAAACCGAACTCTTTCCTACCTTTTGTGGTTCATCACTGCGCAACAAAGGAATACAACCGCTTTTGGACGCAGTTGTTGAATATCTCCCTTCGCCAATTGATCTTCCCCCAGTTAAAGGGGTATGGGACGGACAAGAAGAAGAGCGAAGGGTGGGGAATGAGGAACCTCTTTCGGCGCTTGCTTTTAAGGTGCAGACCGACCCTCATGTTGGGCGACTGGTGTGGCTTCGAATTTATTCGGGGAAACTGCGTGCAGGACAGGAAGTATTCAACACCACGAAAAATAGACGAGAACGAGTGGGGCGGCTGGTTTTAATGCATGCAAATCAACGAGAACTTATTGAAGAAGCGTACCCTGGTGAGATTGTTGCTGGAGTGGGGTTTCGAGAGACAGTAACAGGCGATACGGTAACTGATTCTGCTCATCCGATTGTACTTGAATCGATTTCATTCCCTGAGCCGGTTATATCGCTTGCCATTGAACCAAAGACGAAAGCAGATCAGGAAAAATTAGGAGAAGCACTTGGCAAGCTTTCCGAGGAAGATCCAACATTCCGTATAAAAACAAACCAGGAAACAGGTCAAACGATTATCTCCGGAATGGGAGAGCTTCACCTTGAAATTTTGGTTGACAGAATGCGACGAGAGTTTAACGTTGATGCGACAACTGGCGCCCCACAGGTTGCGTATAAAGAAACAGTAACCAAAGTGGCAGAGGGGGAGGGAAAGTATATTCGTCAAACCGGTGGTCATGGACAATACGGTCACTGTTTTGTGCGGGTGGAACCCAAAGGGAGAGGTGAGGGGTACGAGTTTATTAATAAAATAAAAGGTGGGGCAATTCCAGGTGAGTTTATTCCTGCAATTGGTAAAGGCGTACAAGAGGCGCTCTCAAATGGAATTCTTGCTGGCTATCCGATGACTGATCTTTCAGTGTCCGTGTATGACGGAAGTTATCATGATGTTGACTCCTCAGAAATTGCCTTCAAGATTGCAGGTTCAATGGCAGTTCAAGATGCAGCAAAGCGAGCGGGGATGGTAATACTCGAGCCAATTATGAAGTTTGAAGTAACGACACCCGAACAGTTTTTAGGAGATGTTATTGGCGATTTATCATCTCGGCGAGCACAAATTGTAGGAACGGAAACACGAGGACATTATCGAGTGATTCTTGGATACGTCCCACTTGCTGAAGTTTCAGGGTATACAACGACGCTTCGTTCACTGACCCAAGGAAGAGCCAA
>CAYIKF010000051.1:0-1328 GCA_964363945.1 uncultured Gammaproteobacteria bacterium | reverse complement strand
ACTTGACATGAACTTAAGCTGCTTCGTATAATACGTAGCACAGAGGGCATAACGGCCCTTTTGTGTTGTAAAATACTATTATGGCCGAAGTTGCAAAAAAGAAATTTGAGCGAACCAAACCCCACATTAACATTGGGACAATTGGTCACGTGGACCACGGAAAAACAACCTTAACAGCTGCGATTACCAAAGTGCTCTCAAAGCAGCCGGGAAGTGCTACTAAGGCTCTTGATTTCACTGACATCGATAATGCCCCTGAAGAGAAGGCTCGAGGAGTAACGATTAACATTACCCATGTTGAATACGAAACAGAAAAACGCCATTATGCTCACATTGATGCTCCTGGGCATGCTGACTACATAAAAAACATGATTACCGGTGCTGCACAAATGGATGGTGCTATTCTTGTCGTTTCAGCAGCAGACGGTCCAATGCCCCAAACACGAGAGCACGTTCTTTTGGCCCGCCAAGTTAACGTTCCGGCCTTGGTTGTTTTCTTGAACAAGGTTGATATGGTTGATGACCCAGGGCTTATTGACTTGGTCGAGGAAGAGGTACGAGAGCTGCTTAACAAATATCAATATCCAGGCAAAGACACTCCAATTATTCGAGGTTCAGCATTGAAAGCGTACGAGGGTGATGCCGAGGCAGAAAAGCAGATTTTGGAACTCGTGAAGGCAGTTGATGAGTTTATCCCAACTCCCGAGAGGGATGTTGATAAACCATTCTTGATGCCTATTGAGGATGTGTTCGCGATTAAGGGTCGGGGAACAGTAGTTACCGGCCGCATTGAGCGAGGAAAGGTAAAGACGGGAGAAGAAATTGAAATTGTGGGTATTAGGCGCGATGCAAAGAAAACAGTGGTTACGGGTGTTGAAATGTTCCGAAAGACACTTGACGAGGGACAAGCAGGAGACAACGTGGGAATTTTGCTTCGGGGTATTGAAAAGGAAGATGTTGAGCGAGGCCAAGTGTTGGCAAAACCAGGAACCATTACTCCTCATACAGAGTTTGAAGCTGAGGTGTATATTTTGACCAAGGAAGAGGGCGGACGACACACGCCATTCTTCTCAGGCTACAAGCCCCAGTTCTATATTAGAACAACTGATGTGACTGGTGACGTGACACTTCCCGAAGGTGTTGAAATGGTCATGCCTGGGGATAATGCGAAGATGGGCGTTAAGCTCATTCAACCAGTTGCTGCTGAAGAAGGTCTTCGATTTGCTATCCGCGAAGGTGGTAAAACCGTCGGTGCAGGTGTTATCTCAAAAATAGTGGCATAGTGTATAGGGTATAGTGTTTAGTTTCTTCTGCCCCCAAATTATGGC
>CAYIKF010000050.1:0-3526 GCA_964363945.1 uncultured Gammaproteobacteria bacterium | reverse complement strand
TAAGTGGGGCCAGTGAGCGAGGCCAGACGCTTCTCCCTCAGGGGCCAATCAACAAAACCCTTGCATCCATCCTGCGCATCATTTCTGATAAGGTCATGGGTAGAGCCAGACCGCTCACTGAAAAAGCACCTTTGGCTGAGCTTATCAATCGCCTCAAAGATCATCCCTGGATTGGCGTATCCCCAGCAGAGATAAAAGAACTACAAGGGTGGCTGATGGGAGAGCTGGCCGCCCTCAATGTGAAATTAGAGGCCATCCCAAAATACTTAGGGAAAGAGAACTTGCCTGAAGAGTATCGGTGGCTGGTAGGCGGATTGTTTGATGTGAGGCAGGATATAGCTGAAAGAATTATCATGCGTGAAGGGAAAGAATTGCATCTGCCCGTGGGCTTCTGGACTATGGAGATGAACAAACTGAACGCTGAATGGGTCCGAGAAGGTAAACTCACTCCAAAGCAAGGGGAGAATGTAATTGCATGGATTAAAGACTTTGCTCGGTATGAGCGTGAGACGCAAGCGGTGGTAAGGGAAAAACTTGATGCCATGATAGCCCTTGAGACAGCCATTCTTGAGGGAAAAGGTTTGACCAGGGCACAGATTGAGGCACAAATAGGTGAGCTGAAATATATGACCCGCACCATTGAGTTCGCTGGACATACTTTTCGTAAGTTCCTCAGTCCCGATGAGTTAGCAGGAGAGAGGGGCATTATTGATAAGGCACGGGCACGGATAAGGGAATTGTCCACGCTCCCAGCGAGTGAGAAAAACCACGAAGCAATCGTCAAGGAACTGACCAAAGCCATGAGTGCTCGGTCAAAGTTGAATGACCACTACTCCACTGGCGGGCTGGACTATGTGCCTTTGATACTCAAAAGTGGTAAGCGGGCGGCAGAGGCGGAAAGATATTTAGGTGCCAGGCCCTCTATCAACACTTATGATTTGATGCAAAGGCGCAGGGATTTAGACCCCTACATTCAAGACCAAAACCGCATATATGATATTACCCTACTGACCCGCCATCTTCTGGAAAATTCTACCGCCGACGAGCTGAGAAGCGTGTTCTTGCTAATGGCAAAGGTGCAGTTTGATGGTAAATATGTGCTTCGGCCTGATGCAATCACGAAACCTTCGGACATACCGAAAGGTTGGAAGCATGTGCCCAAGCCCACTCCTGAGAGGCACTATGGGGCCCTCACTGACCATTACATTCATCCGACCCTATTCAAGGAGGTAGATTATCTCTGGATGCTCTCCGACTCTATGCGATTGACGATGAAGGCTTATTATGGGCTCCTCCATAACTGGCGGTTCGCCAAAGCGGTCTTAAACATTCCCAACTTTATCCGCAATCCACTGACGAATTACCTTTTCTTTTTGCCGATGCAAGGGATGCTTTTCAGAGACCAAGTGAAATACCATAATATCGTGGGAGAGAAACTTTCAGGTGCTGATGGGCTGGCCTATTTAGAGGAGCTGGCACGGGCAGGAGTCATCCGCACTGGTGGCACTGCCTACATCATGGAGGGCATTAAAAGGGGCGATGTATCCTGGCGGGCCACATGGAGTGCGTTACAGCGGTTCATAGATGGCGACCGCTCGGCATTGCCTGAGTTCTGGCGTAATTTTCAGGCCACCTCTACTGGCTCTAAGTATGGCTATGGCTGGTGGGATGATATGGCGAAGGCGAGTTTCTATGAGTGGTTGATAGATAAGCGTGGCGCAACTAAGGCTCAGGCGGCAAAGTTGGTGAGGGAACGGATGCCTGATTATTCGCTCTGGAATAAGCCACAGGCGGTCAGGAACATTCGTAACTTCATCAACCCCTTCTTTCTATTCACCTATGAGTCCAGCCGAGCGTTCCTGAACACTCTTAAAGACAGGCCCTTTGCGGTCTTAACAGTGGCGATGTTGCCGTTCATAGCCCAGCGGGTGATGAATGAGTTTAGCGGGCTTACTAATGAGCAGACTGACGCATTCAGAGAGATGAGACGGCTCAGGACTGGCAAAAGTGCTAATGAGATTGTTACAGGGTATGACCCTGAGACACAAAATGTATCGTTCATCCCATGGAATTATATTACTCCTCTACTTCTTTCAGTGCCTGCTTCAGGGAAGATGAGAGATTTATTGGTGAATGTGGGCAATCAGATTGGTGGGGGTGAACGGAGATATTTGCTCTCTAACCCACTGCTGGATTTATACTCGGCATTCAAGTCAGGCAAAAATTCGTTTGGCTTTGATATCATAGAGCCACAGCATACAGGGATGCTAAGTCGGAGTGGTGATATAGCGGAATATTTGATGCAGGCACTTGGCCCTGCGGTTTATTATGATGCGATGATGGCTCGGGCAGCCTTGATGGGAGACGATTGGTTCTTAGGGCAGCCCCTGACAGCCCAGCGAGCACTCACAAGGTTTACTGGGATACCCACTAATGTAGAGCATGTGCCCAAGTCTCGGAAAAGCGTGCAGGTGATACTCGACAAAGAGATGGGCCTCCTGAAAATGGGACTGAAAAAGGCATTGCGAGAAGGGGATGTGGAGAAGGCACAAGAGCATAAGGATGCTCTCAGAGAATTCGCCCAAGAGAGGGGAGAGGCGATGAGGCGGATACAGCCTGCAAGGTAGAGCTTATACATCACATTCCCCTCTCTCCTCTTCCCTTGTATGAATACCTTGAAGGCTCTTGTCCTGTAACTCATTCCAATAGTATTGCTCCTCATACTGATATCTAACCCATTCTATTACAGGAGATAAAACCCAAAACAGGAAGCGCCGATACCATTCTTTCATCATTCATTCCTCCTCCCTTGCGTGTCTTTTCTCCCATTCCTCCATTCCTCCCCAGATATCTTCTCGGCCAGGGCCAACCTCAGCATCCATTTCACATTGAACACATCTTCCACTTGCGAATATAAGCCTTGGTAAGACATATTGCCCACATGCCCTACATTTTATATTTCCTTTCTCATCTATGGGTTGTTTTTTCCATTGGTCTCTTCGTGAAGGAGTATACCGAGGGGACGAATGGTCTCTTGCCGAAGCAAGTATTGCCCAAACCACGATAGCAGCTAATACAACAATAATTAAAGTTTCCATCATTTATCCCTCCTTTTCATTCCTTTCCCATAAGCACTGTTACCACTACCCCTTGAGAGCCTTCCTCTATGCTTAAAATTGGCACTACATAAGCGGCCCCATCCTGCTCGTTCTTTTTCCCAATGACCCTTATCGCTCTTTTCCTTTCTAATGCCTCCGCCACCTCTCTCCATCTCCGTTCGCTCGAAATAAATCGGTCTCTGAAGTGAGCTAACTCCCGAATTACCTTTTCGAGTTCCTCAATCTTCTTGTTAAGCGTTGTGTTCGCTTCCAGATATGGATTATATTCCCCATAATAATAAGATTTTTTTGTCTCAGCTGGGTCATGAGAACGGTCACAGGGCTTTACTGGCATGGCTCTTTCTCCTCTTTCATTGCCTTCATCAATCTCTTCTCTGCCCTTCGTAGAATTCCTGGCGACTCTTTCT
>CAYIKF010000049.1:0-3671 GCA_964363945.1 uncultured Gammaproteobacteria bacterium | reverse complement strand
CTGCTCTCCCAAAGATGGTTGTCTCAACTTTGTATTCCAATACCAAAAACCAAAAAGCCCTGCAAGAACAAGAAGTATAAGAATAATTAAAGCAGTGTTTCCTTTTTGGTACATTAATCAATTATGCTCATAAATGATAAGACTGTGTCAAATATCTACACTCTAGGAGAATCTTGGTTATATTAAGACTCAAAATGCTCAATTGCGCTCATTCACAATGTCGCACTGCTCGGGCATTAATTCAGACATCCCGCTTCCTTTGTGCATTAAATTAAATTTGCCAAATGTGCTTTGGGGAATGGTTGTTTCTTCATCGGGATGATTAAGCCCCAAAGCATGCCCTAATTCGTGAGCAAAAGTGGACAACATTCTCCTGGGGAGCACTATTTCTCCAGCATCTTTATTTAGAAAATGAATGTACGGCAAGCTGATAAGTACCGCGCTGGTATTCAGACTTGTTATCCCGGCCGGGCTAATGTTCGTATCAAGATTCCAAAGCTGATACCCAAAAAGGAAAATCCCAAAATCTCCTTTCGGCACTTCAAGCGCCCGCAAAGCATCATCAAACCAATCTATCCTTTCCCTAGATACCACCACTGCCGGCACCTCGTCATGTTTTCCGTAGAGAGCCGACAAGAGGCGGCCATTTTTGAGTTTCACTTTCTCGGCCCGCACAGCTTTTACCGTTCCCAAATCAAAAGCCAGGCCGCATTGGTCCCAAAGCCCGTTTATGTACGGTATTATAGTTTTTTCAAATACTTTCGCAACCGACGGCGGCACGTTTCCAATAGCATCGCTGTCGGAAACAAAATTGGAATCGGTTTCTAAGTCCGTTCTGGTTCCGCTTAAGATAAAAAAGTGAATTTTTTTATGCCGCGAAACCGGCCGATCCATGGCCTCTTCTTTATCATAATGGTCGTAGAAAGGCGTGGGCTCACCGGCCTGATATTTGAGAATGTACGGCTCACTCCTGTGGCCGGCACTATCAACCAGCACTAATCGTGTTAATGAAATCTGCGGCTCATCCGCAATTTGGCCAAAAGGAAGAATACCGTTACTAAGACCCGGGGCGCCAAGGGACTTCAAATCAGCAACTGCGTCAACCATTGAGATGCCGGGCGTATCAAGCTGCTCAAACCTCAATTCGGCAAGGTCGGCATCGCCGTCTCGGAATTCCAGCTCGCCGTCAACTCTTTGGCTTAATGGAATTTTTTCCGGAAAATCAACTTTTACTATTTCCGGAATAGGCGAGGGAGTTTTAAACGCAGTATACACGACAAAGCCAATCGCCGCCGCTAAAACTATGCCGATAATTAAGATAAAGTGCGCAAATCCTTTTTGAGAAGTAAGACTTCTTTGGGGCATTAACTAATTATTGTATGCCAAGTTAGCTGTGTCAAGTTTTGTTCCCGCTGTACCGACAGATAAGCTCATGGGGAAATTATATCAGGTCGCTTAAGAAAAAATTGGGTATTAGTATGCAAGTACAACTGTTTTACCCGACCATTCATCACTTGTTAAAGATTTAAGCATAAAGTCCGCTACATCGGCTCGGGAGATAGTATCTCCTGGTTTAACATCTAATTTTTCTCCTACCCTATACATACCGGTTTTCTCTCCATCAGTCAGAATGAGTGGCCTGATGATTAGGTAGTCTAACCCGCTTTCCCGAGTTTCAGTCTCTTGTTTAACTTTATCATCTATCGCGGGCTGCAACATCGAAGCTATTTGCTCATCAGTCATCCCCTGGTTTCTCAAAAATTCCATTCCTTCTGGTGAGCCGCTCATTGGATACGAGCTTTGGACAATTAACCGCTTGACGTTATGCTTCTTCATGCTACTGATGATATTCGCTGTTCCTTCTGCCATCACATTTCCTGCATCAGGTTTTGGGCCAAGTGTGACTACTACAGCATCAACACCCTCAACCCCCGCTTCAACCGCTTCAGGTTTGACAACATCTCCTTGAACGAGGGAAAGCTTGTCATTTTTAATTGTCATCTTTTGTGGATCTCTCACAAATGCTTTGACCTCTAAGCCTTGATCCAAAGCTTGCTGCACTACCTGTATACCCGTTTTACCTGTTGCTCCAAAAACTGCAATTTTCATATATTCCACTTTTCTCTTCTCAAATGGTGTACCAAAAATCAGAAATTTGCAATATGTAGTTATTACGAAGTGGTCTGTAGTGTTAAATAGGATTTGCTTTATACTCATCCTTGTGGTATACTACCATTAGTTGATTTAAGAATTTGAGCTATTCGTTGATTCTTCCCCCAACGGGGATATCTTCTTTTTAGCTCCTAAGATTTAACGGAGCAATCCCAATTAAAATTCTTTAGTATTTCTTTTTCAATTTATTTTTTTAATCTTCTTTTTCCGCGTTTTTATTAATTTATTAATGCGGAAAAGAAGATCCAAATGACGTATGTACTACCAATCACACAGTAATGGCTTCGCAAGAAGAAAGCAGGGAAGAAATTTTCATAACCGACCATCACGGCCCGGTGGATTTACCAACTTTAGAAAGTTCTCACCTAGAAAATCGCAGCTAGAAGGAAGAGATCCTTCAATCTTTATTAAAAAGGCACAAGGAGCTTCAGAAGATTCGCACTATAGTGTTCACAACAGCTTTGCAGATTTTCCTATTGTTTCCGCCCTCAAAGAAACTATTGCAAAACATGGCTATACCCAACCAACACCTATTCAAGATCAAGCGATCGTTCCTATTCTTAACGGAAGGGATTTAATTGGACTGGCAAATACCGGTACTGGCAAAACGGCAGCATTCTTAATTCCTTTAATAGATAAAATCTTCAAAAATAGAAATCAAAAAGCATTAATTATTGTTCCAACCCGAGAGTTAGCTGCTCAAATCAATGACGAGTTTAGAAGCTTTGCGTCGGGTATGGGCCTTTATTCTAGTTTAGTAATAGGCGGTGCAAATATACGAAGACAAATTAGTGATATCAGAAGAAATTCTCACTTTGTAATTGCGACTCCAGGCAGATTAAAAGATTTAGTTAATAGGAAAATAATCCATTTGGATGAATTTAACACAATTGTCCTTGATGAAGTTGATTTAATGGTCGACATTGGATTTATTCATGATATTAAATACTTTATTTCTTTGCTTCCTCAAAAACGTCAATCTTTGTTCTTTTCAGCAACTATCCCTCCAAAAGTGAGAGAGATTTTAAACGCGTTTGTTACCGATCCAGTAACGGTAACTGTTAAAAAACAAGATACTCCTGAAAACGTTGATCAAGATATCATTAAAGTAGTTTCAATTAATAAAAAGGTAGACCAACTTCATGAATTATTAATTAAAGATGGATTTGATAAAGTTCTGATTTTTGGCAGAACGAAACATGGTGTTGAGAGATTATATCGAGAACTCGTGTTGAGAGGTTTTAAAGTAGGGGCACTCCATGGCAACAAAAGTCAAGGTCAAAGGCAAAGAACGTTAGAAAGTTTTAGACAAGAACAAATCAAGATTTTACTGGCAACTGATGTTGCGGCACGAGGTTTAGATATAGATAACGTCACTCATGTCATTAATTATGAAATTCCACAGACCTATAATGATTATATTCACAGAATTGGTAGAACCGGAAGAGCTAATAAAAAAGGCGTCGCGTTAACATTTGTAGAATAATTAACGACTCATC
>CAYIKF010000048.1:1459-3721 GCA_964363945.1 uncultured Gammaproteobacteria bacterium | reverse complement strand
TTCTCGTAACTGGGAATAAGAGGTGCGTTCTCAATTACCTCTCGACATGCCTCAATGTTTGCGACGTTTTGAAGAACTTCATTTGTTATGGTAAAACGTGGTGAATACATATGCTACACTGATATAGTAGCACAACTGTGGTGAGCTTGCCGTACCATGCCACGCGAAATTCTTAAACAAATGTTGACGCTGGCAACTAGCGGATTTGGATTTGTCGCCGCGCTCGCGTGGAATGAATTTATCCAGGAAACAATCGATACGTATATTAAACCCTTTGTTGGTGGTGGCTCAACGGTCCTTTCAAAACTTATCTATGCCGTAATTGTTACACTACTCGCCGTCACTATCACTTATCAACTTTCGAAAGTGATTGGAGAGAAAAAATAACCGGAATCTCCGAAGCCACATCGTCTGCGTTATAGACAATACCTCCACGCTCGTAAAGCTCGTCTGCTGCCCGCTTGATAATCCATGCTGCAGATGAGGCAGCCAGGAACGGTTCGTTTTTGCTAGCCAGCGCAACAGTTAATCCCGCTTGCACATCACCCGTTCCCCCTTTTGTTAGCCCAGGGTTGCCACCTGTTACCTCCACACATCCGCCAGCTGGCGGACACACAATTGTTGTCTCTCCCTTTAAGACAATAATACAGTTATACCTTTTAGCCATCTTTTCAACTAATTCGCTCGTTAGCTGGTTAGCTAGGTTAGCTTCAAAAAGCATTTCAAATTCCTTTTTGTTCGGAGTAAGAATTGCGTTCTCGGGAATCCATTCTGGGTCCATTGTTTGTAAACTTCCCGCATCAATCACCCACTGTTTGTTTGGAAATTTTTTAAGAAGTCTTTCTGTAATCTCCCTCGTCTTCTTTCCTGTCCCATCTAATAACTTGTTACTTGTTACTTGCTTCTTTTCACTTCTATAGCGTAGAAATCCCGGCCCAATAAGAACCGCATCCGATTTCTCAATATATGCGTCAACCTCATCCCATGGCACCCAGATAAACGACGATAATTGCGCCTTTAATTGTTCTGCTACCCTGCCTACACTCTCCTCTGGAGAGGCAAAAAAGACCATGTCAACGATTCTACTGGCTACCTTCAAGGCCAAAATCGGCGCTCCATGAAACAGCGCTGATCCTCCAATAATCGCCACCTGTCCGTTGTCCTCGTTGGATGAGGTGCCTAATGGACGATATAACTTCTTTAACTCTTTAGGGTTAAATACTCCCATTATCCTAATTCTATCCTCTCAACATTCTTTAATCCAGTAATCGTATGCGGATCGGCGGTGGTGAGGATGGTCTGCTGTTTGCCAATAACGCCCATCACAATTTCTCGATGGCGATGGTCAAGTTCTGAGAAGATATCATCAAGCAAGAGTATGGGTCGTTCGCTGGTAGACTGTTCTATGTATGAAAGTTCAGCAAGCTTAATCCATAAAATACACATCCTCTGCTCCCCTCTCGAGCCATAAGTGGCTAAGTCTCGAATTTCGAATTTCGAATTTCGAATTTTAAATGCGATATCGTCTCTGTGAGGCCCCACTAACGTTGCCGCAGCAGCAACCTCCTCTTCTGCATACTGCGCAAGTCTCGCTTCTGAAATTGCACTTTTGTCATATTCAAGATGAAACATCTCGCTATCTAGAGCAGGTGTATTGTTTACAAACTCCAAAAACTCCTCACGCTTGCGACTGATATAATCGCCATTGCGAATAAGAAGTCTATCCCAAAAAAGAAGTTGTGAACGACTCACTCCCTCATCTCGAATGCGTTCAAGCAACTTGTTTCGCGCCCTTAGTCCTTTCTCGTAAGAAAGCACTGCTCTTCTATATTCTCGATCAACTTGTACGAGTACTGAATCTAAAAACTTTCTCCGTGTTGAAGGTGAATCGGTAATCAACCCCATATCCCAAGGTCCAAATAGTACTACACGGAGATTCCCCTGATAATCCATAAGACGTTTTGAGACTTTGTTAATCGTCAGTTTTTTTCGACCAACACGTTCCCCTGCAATCTCTCCTCGTGTCAACACCACTTCTAGTGTCATTTTTTCTTTTTCTCTCTCAACTACTCCAGTTACTCGACCAAGCTCCTTTCCTGTTTGTATCATCTCTTCTTCAATACTCACCCGAAACGATTTGCCCGTTGCAAGAAGATACACTGCTTCAAGAAGATTTGTTTTACCCGAGGCATTGGGGCCTAAGACAATAGTTGTTGTAGGAGAGAAGGTAAATGGTGCTCTAGCAAAGCTACGAAAATTCTG
>CAYIKF010000048.1:0-1359 GCA_964363945.1 uncultured Gammaproteobacteria bacterium | reverse complement strand
GGACAGAAATAAGTTCCTCTTCCACCTAAACGGATTTTCTGTATTAATCCGTGTTTTTTCGGACATTGTTGGCCTTCTTGCCCATACACAAGGAAGTATTTTTGATAACCACCTTCCTGTCCCAATGCATTCACAAAATTAAGTTCTGTTGCGCCGCCCTCGGCTAACCCCTTTTTGAGCACTTTAAGAATTGCATTATACAACTTAGACTGTTCATTAGGAGTTAAATCTTTCGCAGGTCGCCTTGGATCAATTCCTGCAACCCACAACGCTTCGTTAGCATAAATATTTCCTACCCCACCGATTTTTGTTTGATCCATCAAAAGTGGCTTGATTTTGGTAGATGCTTTGCCTGTTATCTTTCGGAATTGTTCAAGGGTCAAAATGGCTTGCCCCGAGGAGGCTCCGCCAACGAGGGGTTCTGGTCCAAGCTCTTTGAAAAATGGAAGCGTGTTAACCTCATCCGTTTTAACAATTTTTATCCACCCAAATTGCCGAATATCGTTGTAGTAAATAAACGCACCTTTGTCGAGCTTAAATATAATGTGAGTCCACTTATTGGGCAAATCTCCACCAATCCTCTCCCATGATACTCGCTTGCCCGCCATAGCTTTAGCAAAGGCGGGTGATACTCCCCTATAAATAAGCTGCCCTGTTAATTTAATGTGAATCGCAATCGAATAACCATTGTCCAAATCAATAAGGAGTCCCTTACCCGCTCGTCTTACACCTTTTATTTTCGCTCCTGTCACCTGTAACCTGTCACCTGTAACCAGCTTTGGAAGTCTCACTTCAATATCAATAATTCTATGACCAACAAGATACTTCTCAAGCCCTTTTCGGATGGTTTCAACCTCTGGCAATTCTGGCATGCTAGTTTAGTATAATAAATAAGCTTAAAAGAACGACTGCGATTTGAGGCAGAAGTCCCCACCATTCTTTTGTTTCTCTTTGGATTCCTTCATGAAATTTAAACCATGGTTTAAATAGTGGACGTTGTAAAAATCTTCGCAAAGTTCCTATATAAAAAATAGAGTCTAAGTCTGGAAGAATAGCAAATAAAGCACCGAATAATAAGTTCACACTTTCTCCCTTTAAAGTTATCAACCACAAAAAAATCCCTACTCCCAGGATTAAATCGACTGGTAGTCGAACCCAAGTCCAAAAGTTTGGTTTGTATGGTTTCAGCGTTTCTTGCCAGTGGGGAATAGCATCTAATATAAAATGGCTTGCGAATGAAAGTGGTAGAGCTAGTGGAAATGGCGCAACGCTTGCAATTGCAGCACCAGTTAAAAGATGTGGTGTCGCTAACATTATATAAGTTTTGAAACCACAAAGGCTTCAATCTCTTTCTTAAAC
>CAYIKF010000047.1:0-3731 GCA_964363945.1 uncultured Gammaproteobacteria bacterium | reverse complement strand
GGAATTGGAATGATAGAAGTATCAAATTACCACCTTACAAATAAAAAGGATCAGATCGAAAAAATGGGTTTTTCTGAAAAAGAAAGAAATATTGAAGTTGAGATATCAAAAACAGACTATTCTGTATTAAGAGGGAATCTAAATCACTTATTATTAAAGAATCTTTCAGAGAATATTGATTCAGAATATCCTCAGCAAATTTTCGAAGTGGGAAAGATTTTCTTCCAGGAAAAAACAGATGATAAAATAAAAGAAAAAACTCTGCTCACCGTAGCAATCTCACCGGGAAACTTCACAAAAATCAGACAGACCCTAGAATATTTATTCAAGATGATAGGAAAAAAAATAATTGTTAGAGGAACAGAAAATTTTCCGTCTTTTTTTATTGAGGGAAGAACAGCAGAGATAACCTTCAATGAAAAAGCAATTGGCTTCATGGGAGAAATTCATCCGAGAATACTAAAAAACTGGAAGATTAAAATGCCCATTGCTTTGTTTGAGATTGAACTGGATGATGTTTTTGAGGAGTTATTAAAGTAAACAGGAGATTAAATGTGATAATCTGGCGAGATAAAAGATAGAAATTATCTAATTAACATTTCTCAAAAATTAATTCTAATCTTCTATCCAAGGAAAATACATCGACTCCTTGAAAAAACTGACCGTCAATTCTTTCTTTTTTGCAGTTTATATAGACTAAATCTGGATCCATCTCAAAATCATCGTGAGATTCCTGACTTTCTGATATGGGTTCAAATAAGTTAATAGCCAAATAACAAGCATTTTTTGGAATATTTAATTCTATTTCTCTATTATTAATATGTTCAAATCCAAGTATGCCTTTATTGTACTCTGGAAGCTTAATTTTTTTACCTCTGTACTCTTCCTTAATAATATAATCGACCGACATAAATTTTTTATCCCCTTACATATAAAAGTGTTGTGCTATCTCGCAACTCAAATTTATTTAATACTCTCAATCTAAGTTAATCTAATCTCCATATCAAATCCTCACCCGAAATATCCTTTGCTGTTCACTTCCGATTTATCGTCCCATTTTTTGTTTATCTTTTCCATAATATTCATCAAATCTTTTTTTATTCCTTGCCAGAATTTGTATGAACTCTTAATGAATTCTGCTTCTTTTTTCTCGTTAAATTCCAAATCCAGTTCTATGAACTTAATCTCTCTCTTCATAAGATCTTTATAGATATCAGAAAGCTTCTTTTTTTCTTCTGTATCAAGAATTTTTATGATTGAAAATATAAACATTGGAGCATTCACCGGGTTGATTATATTCTCCAAAAATCTCATATAGTTTACAATCTTATCTCCTATGAGTTTTCTTACCTCTCTTATAAGAGTCTCTGTTTCAGACTCTGCGGCCTTCTCTATGCAAAAATCTTCATTAAGTTTTTTAAAATCCGGAAGAGAATACTTCTTTCTCAAAACTTCATAATCTCTTTTCACTTTTTCAAGTTTTTCTTCTTCTGCCATTTTAAAGAATAAATAATCGGTTTTATAAACATATTGAAAGCCCCAGCGGAGAGTTGAACTCCGGACCTCGTCCTTACCAAGGACGCACTCTTACCAACTGAGCTACTGGGGCGAATTTGATTCTATAAATGCAATTTTATCAAGATGCTTAATTGGAAATGTTTTTAATACTTTCCACATATCTCCTTTTTTAGTATAAACCTGTTGATAAATATAATCTCTGTATTTCCAGGGGCATGAGTGAAATGGTATATTGTGTTTTTTAAATTGTTCCATGCAAAATAGAGCAAGAAATTCACTCGCCGTACATAATCCAAAACCACTTCCTTTTTTTCCTCCATCAGTATCAAAAAGTCCTGCTAAAAAATAGATATGATATTTCATCGGCATTTTTGGGACAGTTGCAATTCTAGCTTTTCTCCCTATAGTAAAACCTTTTTTTTGGAGAAATTCGTAAACTTCCTTAGATTCTATTCTAGAAATATAAAGTTTAACTCCTTTTGTTATTCTAATTTCAGTCCAAGGAACTAAACCAAATAAGGAAGTAAATAGTGGATTATATATAGAATCAATAAAATCTCTAGATGCAGAAATGAAATAAATATGATACCTCTCTTGATATTTTCCGTTAGGTCTTTTGGATTTAGTTTTAGGCATTGAACCATCTCCAATCAATAAACCAAAGAGATATGCAAGGTCGTTACTCCATCTTTGAGGTAAATGAGGCTTATATTTCATACCACTATAGCGCTTAGATATTTAAAAATTTTCCTAAAAAATATATAATCCAGGGTTTTAAGGAACTAAAAACAAGATGTTGCCAGAATACTTACAAAATAGATTCAATAAAACTTGTTAATTTCGTTTTTGGTCAATCTCTGATTTCCCCTTTTGAGATGGCATCTATACAATCAGCGCGGTGGGGTGGATATATTATCTCTAAATTGCATAGTGACAGATCTTTTTCTTTTAGAGCAATTTCTAGAGTGCATTGAGACTGCTGAGATTCATCTATTAAATCTGATTTACACAATTCTAAGTTACTTGACTCAATTGCAACATAAAAGATGCACCTAGATTTACTGTCTCTCAGTCTAGCATCTCGCGAAGATATTTGATAACAAAGGTTAACATCCGCATTTTGAATTGCATCTTCGTATAGCGTTTTTGATTGTTTGAGCTCAAATCTTGTAATAAATGTATCATAATCTAATACAATAATTATTAAAGAAACAAAAAACAAACTTATCAATAATTCAATTATAAACTTTTTAGTAGTCATCTAAAAATTAACCCCCATAGATACAAAAGAATCGATAATATGACCACACCCGTTACTATAAAAAAGAAATATTTTAAGAATCGCAATCTCCCTTGTTTAAAAAAATAAAGAGGTATGTTGTGAATTAAAGAGAGTAAAGTAATTGCAGGAGGGTAAAAATAGACAAGAAGACAACCCATACCCAATCTGCTACATTCCGTCGTATTTCCAAACCAAACAGAGACGAGAATAGCCCCAAAGAAAGAAACAAGTATTGTTCTTAGGATATATTTCCTTAAAGGAATTTCCAGATTACGTAACGCAATAAAAGTAGAAACACAAAATGGCAAAAGAAATATCAAATAAATTTTTATTGATCTCCATGGAATTGATCCAGATATAATTTCTGAGAAACCCGAACCAAATAAAAGATAAAAAATAATTATTATATCAACATAGATACTAATAGTATAAAGTAAATTTTTCAATATACTTGGCTTTTCCTCTTGTGCAGATGAATCTTTTGTTGCCTTTTTATTGTTTATTACATTCCCATTTTTTACTTTTTTCTCAAGCCATACACTCACATCATGAAACACTGATATCAAGAAAATAGTTAATATTGTTATATTCAAAAAGTCCGAAATCGATAAGAATTCCACAAAAAAGTATTCATCAAGATTTGGCAAAAAATTTTGATTATATCCGATGCGAGCAATTGTTAGTAAAACAAAAAGGCCAAGACTCGCCAGAAACCATCGTTTAACTAAAAGAAGCGTCCCGTTAGGATATTCATCAAACCCCAAGAAATAAAAAAATAAAAATGTGGCAATTAAAGCTAATGGAGCAGCGCCAGGGGCCAGCCTACTTTTAGTGAAAAAAAAACTGATTACTAGCCATATGAATATTCCTATCAAGAAAGATGGGTTTTTAAGAACTGCATAAAACCTTCCCATTTTCATTTCTTCCCTGA
>CAYIKF010000046.1:1830-3744 GCA_964363945.1 uncultured Gammaproteobacteria bacterium | reverse complement strand
TCCGGTGTATAGTGTCCGTCTCTTGCCAGGCTATTAAGTCGTGCTCTTTTGTAAAGAATACTCTGTGCCTTTGCTATATTTTCCTCTTTCCCTTGCCACGCTTCTAGGACGGGTTGTTGTAGGGCTCTTGAAAAAGAAAAACTAAGTTCCCAGGGATATACTTCATTATAATTTATAGCATTTAAGTTTGCAGTTGCTTCCTCGGGGGCTTGTCCTCCTGATAGAAAAACAATACCAGTTACTTGAGGGGGGACAGAAGCCATGAGCGCTTCAATGGTTGCCGCCGCAACCTCATTGGGTGTTGCTCTCTTTGGATTGTCTCTCCCTGGCAAGACCATATTTGTTTTTAAAAGCATACCTTCCAAATTCACATTTTCTTTTTTAAAAGATAAAAAAACGGTTTTAAGAACCAGAGTTGAAACTTGCCTACATTTTTCAATTGAATGGTCTCCATCCATTAAAACTTCTGGTTCAGGAATGGGTGTTAATCCTACTCTCTGAGAAAGAAGACAATAATTGGTTAGAACTTCAGCATTTTTATTAATTGCGTTTTGACTCGGCAAACCATCGCCAATTACAAATACACATCTCCATTTTGTAAAACGAGCGCCTAAATTCTTATACTCTTTTAACCTCTCCTCAAGTCCGCGAAGTCCCTTTGTTATCTTTTCATTTGGTGAGCCAGGCAAGCGTTCTAAGCCTTCATCAACTTTTATTCCAGGAATAATCCCCCTCTCTTCCAAAACCTCCACGAATAGCTTACCTTGAGTTGTCTTTTGACGAAGGGTCTCATCAAACAAAATTACGCCGCTTAAAAAATTTTCAATACCCGCTGTGGTGAATAAAAGCTCACGATAGGAAAGCCGCGTGGCCTGCGTTAAAGGGATGCCTAAACTTTCAAATCGCTTCTCAATTGTCGAGAAACTTTCATCAGCGGCTAAAAGCCCTTTGCCAGGAGCGACAAGCATTTTTGCAGTTTGCTCGATATCACTCATTTTGGATTTTTCTTTTAATAACCATTTTGGCTTTCTCAACTATATGCTTAGCTTTCATCTTGTATTTTTCAAGTAATTCGTCAGGCTGACCTGATTCTCCAAAGCTGTTGGGCATACCGATATATTCCATGGGAACAGGAAAATTACGAGACAAAACTTCGGCAACTGCCGAACCCATTCCTCCATGTATCTGATGTTCTTCAACCGTTACCACCGCACCTGTTAGTTTTGCCACGCGTGTAATTGTCTGCTCATCCATTGGTTTAACTGTATGGTTATTAACCACAATCGTTTCTATTCCACCTTTCTCAAGCTCTCGCGCGGCAAGAAGTGCTTCGTGCACAAGTGGTCCGCATGCAATGAGTACAACCTGTGGATCTTTACTTTCCCAAAGAATTTCAACCTTTCCTACCTCAAATGGCGAATCCTCTGTGGTAAAAACAGGCGTTTTCTCTCGCGCAAACCGAAGATATGACGGCTTTCCATTCTTTGCAAATGCTACCGTTGTTTTCTTTGCTTCAATGCTATCTGCTGGCACCACCACGATCATATTAGGCATTGCGCGCATTAACGCGATGTCCTCAAGCTGCTGATGGGTTGCGCCGTCTGGCCCGACAGAAATTCCAGAATGCGCTCCGCCAATTTTAACCGGAACATCGTTCAACGCAATAGTTGTCCTTATTTGCTCCCAGTTGCGACCGGGAGAAAATGCAGAGTAGGAAGAAATAAAGGGAATTTTCCCATAATTTGCCATTCCAGCGGCTACCGTTGCCAGCAGTTGCTCAGCCACACCAATCTCAACGAATCGGTCCGGAAATTTCTCTTGGAAAAGAATGCTTCTTGTGCTCTCTGTCAGGTCAGCACACAATACCACAACCCGCGGATCCGCTTCTCCAGCCAGTACCAAACCCTCACCATA
>CAYIKF010000046.1:0-1730 GCA_964363945.1 uncultured Gammaproteobacteria bacterium | reverse complement strand
ACAATACCACAACCCGCGGATCCGCTTCTCCAGCCAGTACCAAACCCTCACCATATCCTTGACGGGTAGGAACCATATCTATATCTTTAGAAAAGATTTTTTTAGATAGATAAGCTTTTGGGTTTATCATAAATTTCCAATTTTCAATTCACAATTTACAATGAATTTTCAATGATTCAATGTAACATTTATTGAAAATTAAAAATTGCAAAATTGAAAATTATTCATGCTCTCCCCTAATCTTCCCTCCCAGAGTCCTCAACTCATGGAGCGCTTTTTTTGCTTCTTCAGACTTCGGTGGCTTACCATGCCAGGCTGGGTCCCACTCCATAAAATCGACGCCTTTACCAGGAATTGTGTGAGCAATGATTACTGTAGGACGTTCGTAGACTGACTGGGCATGATGAACTGCGTCAATGAATTCTTCAATATTATGGCCGTCAACATGGAGTACATGCCAATTAAATGCTTTGTATTTATCCTCGAGTGGTTCAAGGGGCATCACATCCTCGGTATGCCCATCAATTTGAATGTTGTTTCGGTCAACGATACAGGTCAAGTTTGAAAGCTTATATTTTCCTGCAAAAAGTACCGCTTCCCAATGATTCCCTGCATCATGCTCTCCATCAGAGCAAATGCAATACACCCTAAATTTCCTAGAGTCCATGCGCGCCGCATACGCGTATCCTGCCGCTTGTGCAAGTCCACTCCCCAAGGGTCCTGAGGTTGTCTCTACTCCCGGAAGTCTTTTTCGTTCTGGATGACCTTGCAAGCGACTTCCTAATTTGCGCAAAGTCCACAGCTCATCTCTGGAGAAATACCCCGCGTGCGCCATAGCAACGTAGCGTACAGGTACGATATGACCATTTGATAAAAACAACCTGTCACGTTCTTTCCAGTTGGGATCTTTGGGTTTGTGACTCAAAATATGGAAATAAAATGCAGTAAATACATCGGCCATCCCCAGGGGTCCTGCCGAGTGCCCACTGCCCGCTTTGACAAGCATTTTTATAATGTCTTGGCGAATCTCTCCAGCCTTTTTTTCTAATTGTTTAATGGTCAACTGTCTCATAACTCAAATGGCCGCTCTGGCGGATTAAATGGATGGTCCGCGTGTGAGAGCAAATCCTCAAACAGCTCAATTGCCTCAAGTACCTCCGTGGGTTTAGTGGCAATTCGGTAGACCTTCAACTCCTCTGGTCGCATGCGCATACTGCGAATAAACGCTGCAATAACTTCTTCCCAAAACTTTCCATAGAGAATAAGAGGTTTATGATGTCCAAAGTAGAGTCGTGCCAATCCCCATGCCATTCCAAATTCAGAAATAGTCCCTGTTCCTCCTTTAAAGATAAGATATGCATCGCCCAATTCCAAGAGTTTTAAAGTTCTTTCAAGATAATTTTGTGTCACCACTTCCTGGTCTAAGGGATTTTCAGGGTCACGTCCTTCAAAGAGTGCAATGTCTTTGGGATAAAAGGTTACGCCAATGGTTCGCCCTCCAACCGCTTTGGCACCCTCTGATGCCGCCCGCATGACCCCTGGCCCCCCTCCGTTAATAACGACGTACCCGTGCTGAGCCAACACCTGCGCTGCCTCATAAGCTTCTTTATACAAAGGGTCTTCTCTTTTCGAATCCGCAAACCCAAAAATTGAAATTTGTTTAATTTTATTCATACGCCACCTCCTGTAATTTGCGTATATGCGACTCCAACTCTTCAGTGAATAAATGT
>CAYIKF010000045.1:2296-3867 GCA_964363945.1 uncultured Gammaproteobacteria bacterium | reverse complement strand
ATAGCGATCAATTGCCACCACGCCGTCATCACCGTCAACAAGCGAGGCACGGCGAGAGATTGCGACAACTCCACCATCACCGTCAACACCGGCGGCGCGACGAGAGATTGCAACAACGCCGTCATCACCGTCAACTCCGGTGGCAGGGTGATATCCTGCAAAGACGCCACCATCACCGTCAACGGTGGTGAGGTGATCGATTGCGACAACGCCGTCATCACCGACGTCGTCAACAAGGGCAGCGAGGTGATACATTACGCCACGCCGTTAGAGGAGGATAAACGCTGATGACAATGTTCCCCTACGACCGCTACGACCGCCCCCCAGAGCCCCACTGCCACCACGACTGTCCGTGTGACGAATGTTGCGCCATGAGAAAACGGAATGAACCCGAAATTACACTCACGCGAGGAAGTAGGATGATCAAACTTGCCGACGGCGAATATGTTGATGTCGTCCTCCGTTCTGAATTGCAAACATTATCGGACGGGGTTGATAAACTCATAATCTCAGCCTGCACACGGCTGGACAAAATTGAGAGCGACCTGAATTTAATTCGGGGCGCTATTCGTGGGATCCAAATAACCCTCGAAAACGAGATCGAACTGAATAAGGTGGTTTAACTATGGACTGGCGCATATTCGGTTACATCGCGATCGGCATCGTCTATTTTGTGTTGGTGCTGATGTTGTGGAAAACCGTCGCCGAACTCATCCGCGCCCTGAAAAACAGATGATAGGCGTTGTTGATTGGTTCGTGGTGGGCTATGTCGCGCTCGGTCTGCTCGCTGTTGTGATGGCGGTAACGATAGGAATGATTATCACCGAACTCATCCGCGACCGCAACCTGAAGAAATAGATAATAACGTAACGTTATATGTAATTTGGAGTTACATGACGTTATATATAATTTAGAATTATATGAATACCAAACTCAAACCGCCCTCCGGAGCGGTCATCCGCCCCTGCACCTGCCCTAATCCGTCTCAAGATAAACTTTACGGCAAAGGGATGCGCGTGTTCGCACTGAAAGGCAAACCTAAACCCGGCGCCACCGCCAGATGCTCTTCATGCGAAAAGGAATCATAATGGAACGAGTTCCCGAACCTCCGCTCTCTCCCCGCTCCTACACCAGCAGGGAGGAAAATCTCATCGACGCGAGGGACACCGCAGAATGCAACCTCGCCGAGGCGAATACCGCCTATAACCTGCACATCACCAGTTGTCAGGAATGTTCGTCACGCGCCAACGTCACCAGACCAGACCTCGTCTCCCCAGACGACGTTTGCGCGTTCGGTGCAGAGCTAATGTTAGAGATTTGGAGATCTGAAAATCTGTTCTCCGCGGCTGCTGGCGATGTTGACCGGGGGGTGAAATGAATTACCGCCGCGCCGACGACCCCGCCGTAGTCGTCCACACCGGACTCGTGGCCGTTATCGTGCAGGTATCCGATACTGTCACGGCGTTTCATCGGGGGTATGATATTATCGACCACCTGAATGTAGCGCAAAAACTGATTAGAGTCGCCCGGAACGATTATTTAAAATTACACCACCCAAAACCGCAACATAA
>CAYIKF010000045.1:0-2196 GCA_964363945.1 uncultured Gammaproteobacteria bacterium | reverse complement strand
GCCTATGTCTCCGAAATTAACGGCATGATTGTCAGCAACCAAAATGCGCTGCACTATCTCCGCTACCTGGCGGAGGGAGCGCAGCGATTCCCCGACGCTGTCGAATGTCAGGAGGCCATCCACAAGGTCATAATTACGACCGAGAGGATTGCCACGCTGATAGACGTGGGACTCCAACTGGAGAGGATTATTGGTATGGAGCCGGATGCTGGAGGACTATCTGGATGAATACTACAGCAGACGACGTGAACACCGACACCGGTGAGGTGATGCTACCTGCGGTCATACCGGTGAGCGCGATTATCGCCCGCGATCCGGTTGTGGTGGTGAATGAGGCCCAAGGGGCAGCGAAGGTTCTCATGGATAAAATCAAATCCAAAGAGAAACCGGTGATAATCAATGGGGAACAATACCTTGAGTTTGGTGATTGGCAGACCGTTGGGGCATTCTGGTCATGCACCATCCGAACTGCGTGGACGCGCTATCTCGATTTGGATGGCATACACGGTTACGAGGCGATGTGCGAGGTCGTCAATCAACGGGGAGCGGTCATTTCATCGGCAGAGGCAATGTGCCTGAATGATGAGGCTCGGTGGAAAGCCCGACCTCTCTACATGATACGGTCAATGGCGCAGACCCGCGCCGGTTCAAAGGCTCTCCGTATGGCATTCGGTTGGGTCGCGGAAATGGCGGGATACAGGTCCACCCCCGCTGAGGAGATGGACGGTGTGCATACTATGGTGCCTCAGCGCACCGAAGCGGAAGAAGCCGCACGCATCCGCCGATTTGAAGACCTGCGCGATGAAATTGCGGGTATGACGCTGGACAAACTGGATGCTATCAGCACGGAGACCGCAATCAGGGCGGAGACAGTGAGGATGTGGAAGACTGAGTTTGGTGATTGGTTGCAGGATCTCGCCCAATCTGTCAAGGCTAGGCGGGCGCTTATCAAGACGACCCCAGCCCCCCCGGACGTCGTCACCCCCCCCGCAACGACGTCGTCCACGCCTGCCACCTGTTACGTCGAACTCTCCGAGCGAGGGCAGTCCTACTACGACCTCTTCAACGACACCAACGCCAACACCATCCCCCTGCTTCAGGCTGAAATACGGGACATGGTTGATGACCCGACACTGCCAGACAGCGACCGGGCATTCCTGCAATCCGTCAATGCACAACGACAGAAAGAAATAAGGGATAAAAAATGACTGACATTAACACTTTCGTCTTAACCGGTGTGGTGCAGAACTGCCAGCAGGACACGTCGCAATCCGGCACGTATTACGGCACGGTGTTCCTCACCGTTGTCAAAGCAGTTGGAACAGCCAAGCCCCGCAAGGAGGAGGTTATGGTCGTTCCTGTCAAATTCTTCGGCGACCGAAAACACCATTTCCCCATCGGCAAGCACGTCATAGTTCAAGGACGCGCAGGTGGGCGGGAGTGGAACGACAAATACTATCCTGAACTGGTGCTGGTGGAGGCGGTGTCGTTTGACGCGGCAACGTCTACGCCTGCCAATCCACCGGCGCCTCCACCGCCACCGCCACCGGATGACTTTGATGACCGGGACAATGATTTGCCATTTTGAAACGTCAACGTCGTCAACAAAAGGAGTGTTATGACAATAACGTTAGCTAATCGAGTCCTGAAAGTTGTCGCAAAATTCGCCTACCAATTTAAGGATCTCCCCCACAAAGAGGATGTTCTGATGGGAGTGAATGTGCAGAAAACGCCGTCGAAAAGACTGTTACATTTGCAAGCCACAGATGGCAGCATCCTGATTCGGATTACCGTTAAGGGGGCGGGTGATAAAGCGGGGTATTCTGGCAATGTGCCACTCGATTTTATCAAAAATCTGCCAGACGAGGGGGACACCCGAATCAGCAGGGATGGACTGTCATACGATGGTGTGGAATGGCGCACATCGTGCGAACTGCAACAGGTGAAATATCCTAAAACCGAGCGGGCTATTAGAGACACTTTGGAAACACCCAAAATAACCGAACCCGTCTATCACGCTCGTTATATGCGGGATTTGTTCGCATCATTAGTTGATTTGGGTGTGACCTCTACACGTTTATCATATCCGACAGATCCACCTTCCCCTCTATCTATCCAATTCCAAATTAAGGACGGGCTCGACGGCATTATTTTGCTCATGCCGATGAAGGCAGACGAGGGTGAAGAACGTTATCC
>CAYIKF010000044.1:0-3921 GCA_964363945.1 uncultured Gammaproteobacteria bacterium | reverse complement strand
AAAAGACGATGGGACAAAGGAGACTGTGCTTGGTTTTGACAAGAATAAGATTAATAATGTTTTGGGGATTGGTTAAGGTTCGGTGGCACATTTTGCTCGGAAAACAACTCGCCTCCGCCAATTGGCGGACCAGTCCTTGGACTTCCGCGCTGCCTAAAGCGTCGACTTCAGTCACTCGTACTTGGCTCAAACAAGTTTTCCATCGCAAAAGTACCATCCTCACCTCTTGCCCTACTTGTACTACTTGTGCTACTTTTGAAGTAGCTCATCCTGAGCGAAGTTGAAGGATGATTTTCGTAAATTTTAAAACTTATGAAGAGGGGACAGGCAGTAATGCCCTAGAGCTTTCTAAAATTTTAGAGGAAGTAGCAGAAGAGGCTCAGATTAAAATTATCCCAGTAGTTCAAGCGGCAGATGTTAGTGAAGTTGCACAAATTTTAAAATTAGAAATTTGGGTGCAAAAAGTAGACCCCGTTACCTTTGGGGCACATACAGGGTCGATGTTGCCTGAGGCAATTGCAGAGGATGGGGCGCGTGGTACGTTTCTTAATCATTCAGAGAGTAAATTTGAAAATTTTAATGAGTTAGAAGCGGCTAATAAAAGGGCAAGGGAGGTTGGTTTGAAAACCTTAATTTTTGCACAAGATTTAGATGAGCTTAAAAAGGTTATTACACTCGAGCCCACTTTTGTTGCCTATGAGCCGCCGGAACTCATTGCCTCAAAAAACACGTCGGTTTCTCGAGCAAAGCCAGAAATTATTGCTGATGCTGCAAAGATTGCAAAAACCGCTGGTGTTCCTTTAATCGTTGGGGCGGGAGTAAAGGATAGTAGTGATGTCAGGAAAAGTTTGGAGTTGGGGGCAGTTGGGGTGGCAGTATCCTCGGCAGTGATTTTGGCAGAGGATCCTAAAAAGGTAGTCTTGGAGTTGGCGAGTGGGTTTAAGGCATGAAGATATATATTGGTTCCGATCATGGGGGGTATCAGTTAAAGGAGGAACTCAAGAAATATTTGAGTGAATTAGGTTATGAAACAGAGGATATGGGAGGTCATGAATTAAATCCAGAGGATGATTATCCGGATTTTATATTCCCGGTTGCTGAAAACGTTGCCCTTCGCGTTGCTCAGGGTGAACATGCTATGGGTATAGTGATTGGCAGATCAGGGAATGGAGAAGTGATTGCTGCCAACAAAGTTAAAGGGATACGGGCTGCACTGTGCACCACGAAGGCGATGGCGCGGCATGCGCGTGAGCATAACGATGCAAACATTTTGTCTTTGGGGGCAGATGTTATAGACGCGAAAGGTGTAAAAGAGATAGTAAAAGTATTCCTGGAGACTCCTTTTTCAAATGAAGAGCGGCATAAACGCCGTCTTCAAAAAATAGATGATTATGAAATTGCCCACAATAAATGAGGTACCCCTTAGAGGTAAAAGAGTACTCCTGCGCCTTGATACAGACCTTCCCGTTGAGGGTGGGAAGATAGTTGATGAGTACCGACTCAAAGCCGGTCTTCCTACGCTAAACTTTTTACAAGAGCAAAAGGCAGAAATTATTATCTTGGGTCATAGAGGGCACAAAGAGGAGAACAAAAAGGATTTATCATTAAAACCTATAGCAGATGCATTATCGGAACTCGTAAATCATGAAATTCCTGTCATAGACGAGTGGCTCGATGGAGGATTTGAGGATAGAAAAATTGTAATGCTTGAGAATTTGCGTCTCAATAAAAATGAGCAAGAAAACAACCCAAAGTTTGCAAAAAAATTAGCACAATTGGGTGAAGTATATATCAATGAGTCTTTTGCTGATAGCCATCGGGAGCATGCATCTATCGTCGGACTTCCTCGCCTGTTGCCTCATGCCGCAGGGTTTCATTTAATAGAAGAGGTTGTACATTTAGGTCGCGTTTTGAATAATCCAGTGAGGCCTGTAGTAATTATCGTGGGTGGTGCAAAAGAGGAGAAGGCGCAGTATATCCCGGCGTTTGAAAATAGTGCTGACTGGATTTTAGTAGGAGGGTTGCTCCCTCGTGTTGTCTCGTCATCCTCAAAAGTGAAAGTAGCCCAATTGACTCCCTCGGGAAGGGATATCACGGAGGAAAGCGCGAAGGAATTTGCCGCAGTTGCAAGAAGCGCAGGTACTATTGCATGGAACGGACCGATGGGAGAGTATGAGAAAGAAGAATATAGAGCGGGTACAGAAACAGTTGCACGAGCGCTGAGCAAAAGCAATGCGTATAAAGTTGTTGGGGGAGGCGATACGGTTGCTGCTTTGACAACTCTTAAAATTTTATCCACAATTGAATGGGTATCAACGGGAGGAGGAGCAATGCTGGAATTTTTGGCAAATGGCGATCTTCCTGGACTTAAAGCACTAAGGAATTAAAATCATATGATTCGCATAGCTATTAACGGTTTTGGAAGAATTGGACGGATTGCCTTTCGAGTGGGTCTTCTTAAGCATGTGCAAGAGCTCGAGTTTGTTGCTATCAATACTTCTGGTTCAATGGAGGTAGCAGGTTGGGCACACCTCGTCAATTACGATACTATGTACCGGAAGTTTGAAAAAGAGATAAAGTGGGAAGAATTAAAGAAGGCAGCAGAAGCTAGTGATGAAGATCCCTTAATTGGCTATTTTCTCGTTGACGGCCTGCCTGCGCAGGCAGGCAAAAAAATTCCGGTTCTTGCACAACGTGACCCTGCAAAAATTCCCTGGAAGAAGTTTCAGGTTGATGTGGTGATTGAGTCAACTGGTAGATTTACTACCGAGGAGGATGCAAAAAAGCATGCCCTTGCTGGAGCAAAAAGGGTGGTTATCTCTGCACCTGTTAGAGGTGGTAATGTCCCAACATACATATTGAGTGTGAACGAATATACCGGAGAAACGCAAGTACTCTCTAACTCCTCCTGTACAACCAATTGTGTTGCGCCGGTTGTGGCAGTACTCCACGCCAAATTCGGAATCGAGAAAGCGGCACTGACAACTGCACACGCCTATACTGACGACCAAAATATTCAAGACAATTCCCATAAAGATTTGCGTAGGGCCCGTGCGGCAGCAATGAATATTGTACCTACCTCAACCGGTGCGGCAGTTTCAACAACTGAAACAATTCCAGAACTCAAAGGATTGTTTGATGGAATGGCACTTCGTGTGCCAGTCGTGACGGGTTCAATTTCTGATATCACGGCAGTACTGAAAAAAGAAGTGACCGTGGGAGAGGTGAACGAGGCAATGCGTGAGGCAGCCCAGAATGCACTCTATAAAGGAATTCTGGCAGTAACAGACGAGCCGCTCGTATCATCGGATATTATTGGAAGAAGCGAGTCGGCGATTGTGGATCTTTCTTTAACACAAGTGATTGGAGGAAATTTAGTTAAGGTATTTGCGTGGTATGACAATGAATGGGGATATGCTAACCGGCTGGTGGAACAAGTTATTCGAGTGGGCAAAACAATGGGGAGCGATAAGGCGCCAACAGATCCTATTTCGTTGACCTTTGGCCAACGATAATTTCCAATGTCCAATTACCAATTTCCAATTAATTTTTCAATTATTCAATTCCTAAATTTGGAACTGATTGGCAACTGGAAAATGGCAATTGGAAACTTATGGTAACAATTATTCCAGCCATTTTGACAAATGACCCAAAGGAACTTGAGGAGAAGTTAAATCGTTTGGGAGGAATTGTCCAACGGGTTCAAATCGATATTGTGGATGGCGTGTTTGCTAATAATAAAACGATTTTACCCGATGTTTTAGAGGGAGTAGAGACAAATTTACTTATTGATTTTCAACTGATGACTAAAGAGCCGAAAGAGTGGGTTGAACGGTGCGTAAGGGGTTTGGCTGACAGAATTTTCGGACATGTTGAGCGGATGAGCTCGCAGCTTGATTTTATTGGTAAGGTACAAGAGGT
>CAYIKF010000043.1:0-3925 GCA_964363945.1 uncultured Gammaproteobacteria bacterium | reverse complement strand
AGGAGCAGTAACAGTCCCACTATACCCAAGGGAAAGGTCTCCTTCTGCATCTATACCTGCTCTCTCTTGTCCTCCTTGTCCTACTCCCAACATCAGCTCATTTGTTGCAGGGGAGGTAGGATTAATAAGGACTGAAGCTTGGGTAAAGGTAGTATCTGTTGGATCATATGTAAAGAGGGCTTGACCGGTAGAGGAGAGAGCAGCATTGGTATTTACGGTTCCTACGTAGATATTATTAAAGTAAAGAGAAGAACTTCCTAAATCACTCCCTAAGTTGACAGCAGGGATGAGGGAAGTACCCGAGGTTATACGGGCAGTAAAGGTTATTAAGTCTGTCGTTACTGACCCCAGTGTTGTACTTCCTGCAACATCCAATGTTCTTGCAGGAGAAGAGGTTCCCAGACCCAGCCTGTTATTCGTATCATCAAAGAAGAAGTTTGAGGCATCACCTGTTAATCCTGATGCACCTTGAAAGAAGACTGTACCGGTTGTTAGTCCTGGATTAACGCTTGATACACTGCCAACAATTGTCCCATCAACCTCTAAGTTTCCCTCAATATACAGGTCATCATCACTATCAACTGATGAGGAAGCTCCTGTTGTGGTATCTCCAATGACACTATATGCAACATCACTCCCACTTCCTCCAATATTTATAACATCCCCATCAGCAAGAATGACATCTCCACCGCTCGGATTAAGGGTTAAATCCCCACTTGCAGTTAACGTATTCCCCGATAAATTGAGTGTTCCTGCAATATCGTGAGTTCCACTACCATTGACATCAAGCGCGCCATCAACTTGTAAGTCGCCACTTGCGGTTATTTTACCACTTACCTTAAGGGTAGAAGAAAGAGTAGTTGCTCCTGATACATCAAGGGTAGAGGAGAGGGTTGATGCCCCTGAGGCCTTAAAGGTTGAGGAAAATGTACCCGCACCACTGACAGTTAGGGCATTATTGACTGTTGTTGTTCCACTGCTGGCTCCCAGTGAAATGGTTGTTGCTACTCCACCAATATTCAGAGTGGTTGCGTTAGTATTCACTAAGTTAAAGGTCGTGGAGGTTGTAGTAAAATCCCCTCCATTTACTCCTAAATCCCCAGGGATGGTCAATGACCCCGAAAGTGTTAATCCTCCTACTGTTAAAATTCCTGTAACATCTACATCCTTGTCAAAAGTAGCGTTCTCCCTATTGGTACTATCTACATTGACGTTAAAACTAACCTGTCGTCCCTCTGTTGCTGCTTGGAGAACTTGCGGGATAGCGGTGTCTTCTGAAATTAGCTTTTGTGCAGGAGAAATACCTAGATTAGTTTTAATTTGTTCTACTGGGATATAGTTTGATATTGATAACCCTTTCTCTGCTACAAACACCATTCCTACAATCCCCGCGACCACTGCGACTATTCCCAACATTCGTGTTTGTGTAGGGTGGAGTTCTTGGTATAGGGGAGGAATTTCTCCAATGGAGGGGAGTAGAGAAGATATTAAAGGTTCAACTTGAGGGGGAATAGTCACAGGGATTTTTATTTCCCTCTTTGTTTCTTTGATAGCGGTGAGTTTTGTCAATTGAGAAGCAGTGTAGCGCCTATGTCCTCCTGGCGTTCTTGTCGGTTTTATCTTTCCCTCTTCTTCCCAACGGCGCAGCGTATCCGGTGAAACCTTAAGTAGGCGAGTAGCTTGCGTGACGGAATATGTTCTTTCTTCTCGGCTATGACTGAGAGCATTTTGAAGAAGCACCAAATCGTCGAAAGTAAAAAAGAGTTCTCCTTTGCTTCCCCGTTCTGGTTTCACTACACCCTTTTTGACAAGACGTCGGAGTGTCTTTGAGGAAGTCGCAATAATTCTGGCGGCTTGATTTACTGAAAAGTAAAATGTGGCGGGCAGGGACATGGACAATTTTTAGGTTCAAAAACCTAAGTTTTCATAATTTAATTGAGACATTGTTTGTGAAAAATGTCAAGCCCCGTTTAAACTTAAAAGAGTGCAACTGCTCGCACGAAAATAAAAGTGAGAGGATAAGACAGGAGTATAAGAAAGCGACCAAGCGGTTCGAGCAATAAACCAAGAAACCCGCCTAAGAATCCTAAGATGGTCATTGGCGGGATGGTCCAGAGTAATAGTGCGTTCACAATCGGTGACCATGGCGAAAGTTGTCCAAATGCAACAAAAAGTATCGGAGTAGTACAAATTTGAGCGGCAAGAGAGGTTGATAAATCTTGTATTAAAGCGGGTGACCCCCGCTTTAATAAATATAAGATCCGATTTTTAATCGGCTGCGCAAAAGCCAAAATCCCCGCGGTTGCGGCAAATGAGAGCAAGAAACCGACATCAAAAATCCAGTTTGGGAACGCAAGAAGCATAACGGCTGCTGTTAAGAAGAGTACCCACCATGCGAAATAAAGCCGCCCCATTATTTGTGCGGTAAACACGAGTGTGCCCATTAATGCAGCTCGTATGATGGGTGGGTCAAGTCCGATTAAGAAGACATAACTCCAAATACCCAACAGCGCTGCGGGAGCGGCAACTCGCCGGTTCATATACACTAGGAATACTCCCAGCAGTACTCGCGCAACCAATGTGACATTCATGCCTGAGGCAACAACAACATGGAGCATCCCCGAATTTCGCAGCGATGTGGTGAAGTCGGCTGGAAGGGTTTCTTTTGCCCCAAGCGTCACGCCCGCGAGGAGCGCGCCTTCCGGTTCGGGAAGCGTGCGGCGCAAGAGCGCAAGAAGGTTGCTTCTGATGGTTGGGAAGAGGCCATAGTGTTCAAGAAGTACAATTTCTGGGTCTTTGAGGTAGAGGGTATGCTCGCCTTTTGTGACTATCCCTGTTACAGAGATTCTATCTCCATAGTGGAATTCTGGAAAACGCGGTACATAAACGCGAACTCTTGATATAGAAAATACCCTTTGGTTATCTTTAAGTACTGGTTCTGCGACGAGTGTTGCGCTAATGCGCACCCTCTGCCCTGGGGAAAATTGAGGTTGGGATTGGAAGTAGCGGAAGATAAAAAGAGGAAGGAAAAGTAGAAGCAATGCGAATGGTAATTTCATATATATCCTTTATACTAATTTTCAAGTAACAATTTTCAATTTACAATGAATTTTCAATGATTCAATGTAACATTTATTGAAAATTAGAAATTAAAAATTGCAAATTAAGCTAAAATGCGCAAGTTTATCCTTAGTTTCTTTGGCCTTGTTGCAGCTTTATTGACGTTTGCTATCCTCTCTTTTCCTGATAAAGACATCCACGTCATTTTTTGCGATGTGGGGCAAGGGGATGCCGCTCTTGTAACCTATGGAATAACGCAGATGCTTGTTGACGGAGGACCTGACAACTCGGTGGTTTCTTGCTTGAGCAGCCATATGCCTTTTTGGGATAGGAAAATTGAAGTTGTTTTGGTTACGCATCCACAAGAAGACCATTTTGGAGGATTGATAGATGTGGTACGCAGATTTGAAGTTGGAGTATTCGCGCATCCCGATGTTGAAGGGACCGCGGCGGGATGGAAGGTGCTAAAAGAGGAGATTGCGCGCCGCGCTGTTCCCGAGAAGACGGTGAGTACTGGTGATACTATTCGATTTACTAATATACATTTTGATATTATTAATCCCTCGACTTCGCTCGGGACAAGTCCTCCTCGAGATTTAAATGACTATTCAGTAGTAGGCACGCTTTCCTTCGGAGAGTTTGATGTGTTGTTAACCGGAGATGTGACACCGGAAGCTATCCAATTGTTTTTGGATAGTGTGCGGAAAGTAGAGGTTCTAAAAGTCCCGCATCACGGTTCAAAGAATGGATTGACCCGTGAACTTCTTGAGAAATCTTTGCCTCAGTTAGCCGTCATCAGCGTGGGCAAAAATAACCGGTATGGCCACCCGCATGAAGAGGTCATTGGGCTCTTGGCTGATTGGGG
>CAYIKF010000042.1:2818-3960 GCA_964363945.1 uncultured Gammaproteobacteria bacterium | reverse complement strand
TACCTCAAATTATAAACCTCTGCAAGACCATATTTTTCTTTTATACTATTAAACTTCCAAAATTTCAAAAAGCCCATAAGATTTTTGTTTCTTATGTCGTTAAGCGTCTTTGCGTCTCCATACTCATACATATCATCGGGAAGAGATATTCCATCAGAGATTAAGAGTATTTCCGGCATTGAATCTAACTTCATTCCATTTGCAAATTCCATTGAGAAATCGCTGATTATTGAAGGTCCGCCCGTCTCAACAAAGCAGTATCCGCTTCCATAAAAACTTTTTTCCACTGGACACTTGATTCCTACCGCTTCGTGATTTTCATCCGCAAAATAGAATATAGAAACTCCATAACCAAGTTCTTTTAGCAAAAATGCAAGCATCTGAGATTTTTCTCCACATATCCCTTGATTATCATAAAGAACTTCATACGGATATCTTGAATGATTAATTTCTAAATCACCAAAAGTGTCATTTTTTTCTGAAAAACCATAGGGTATCTGTTGAACTACGCTAACAGCAATTCTTGCCTGTTCTGTTTTGTCATAAGGAGCAAGATTCTGTATTTTTTTAACTAAAGGCAAAAGTATCTCTCTTTGAATTTCGTTATTAATACTCTGAATTTTGAAATCGGATCTAAAAGGCATCTCAGAACCTTCATAATAAATCACTCTTGAGACATTAAAGGCATAATTATATGCTTCTTCAAAAACATTAAAATTAATTTCATTTTTCTTTCCATTGAGAGAATATCTCAAAACCTGATTTTCGGGATTTTGGGTGTAATTAGAAACGCAAAAATCGTTCTCTTTTGAAAATGCAAGATTTTTATTGCAGCCACAGATGGATGCTTTTTCAATTAACACCCCTTCATTGCAAAAATAAGGCTTTGTCAGCGAGCAGGTGTTGTAAAAAGTTCCGTCTCCGCAAATAGGAATTTTTTCGGTGGTTGTATTTGATAAGGAAATACGTAAAGCCAAAAAAGTTAAAATAAAAACAATGAGAAAAACTATTACAGCATATTTTACATTTTTCTCTTGAATAAAAGAGATAATTTTAAAATTTCCTCTTGTCTCTTTTTCAATCTGTGAAGGTACTGGCATTTTATATCACAAGTAGAATAATTATAAAAACCTAACTATTCC
>CAYIKF010000042.1:0-2718 GCA_964363945.1 uncultured Gammaproteobacteria bacterium | reverse complement strand
TCATGCTTATTCTTATCATTGACTGCATAAACTTCTGTTTTTAACCCGGTCCTTTTCTCAACTTCTTTTAGGTTATTACTATATATCTCTTTTTCGGAAGGTATGCTATATAACCATAACTTTGTAGCACGCTTTCCTTTATCACCAATTATCTTAACAACATTAAGCACATCAACGATAACATCTTCAACTATTTTTTCCTCTTTCTCAAACTCTGGATTAATTTTCTTTTCGTCGGCAACAGGCCATTTTTCAAGACTCAGAAAACTCTTGTTTCCAATTTTATGCCAAAGTTCTTCTGCAATGTGTGGACAAAATGGAGAGACTAATTTTAACAAAATTCCATAAGATTTATTTGAAATTCCTTCAGATAAAGAATTAATACATCCTGTTATAGAAATTATTGCTTGCGGAAGATTAAAACCTTCAATGCTTTCTGTAACATTTTTTATTGTATAATTAATTTTATGCTCTTCTCTTTCATCAGATTTATTTTTTATTTTCTCTTGCAATCGGACTAATTTATTAATAATTCTAAATGCGCCAGTAACACCCTCATCACTCCATTCCATATCCTTTTCAGGAGAAGCAACAAGCATTAAGAATAATCTCGCAGTATCTATTCCATATTTATCCGATATCTCTGTCTGATAAACTACATTAGATAAACTCTTGCTCATCTTAACTCCTTCTCTATAAACAATTCCTTGATTAAACAATCTTGCAAATGGTTCATCAAAATCTAATAATTTCAAATCTCTTAAAAATCTTGTAAAAAATCTAGCATAAATCAAATGCCCTACTGCATGCTCGGCCCCCCCAATATACTGGTCGACAGGCATCCAATACCCTACTTTTTTCTTATCAAAAGGTTTGTTTTTATTTTTATTATCACAATATCTTAAAAAATACCAAGAAGAATCCATAAATCCCCCCATTGTATCTGTTTCCCTTTGAGCACTGCCTTTGCACTTTGGACATTTTACATTTAAAAATTTCTTATCGGCCATAAGCGGATTTGCAAACTTGGACTTAAAATCAGCTTTATCGGGAAGCAGCACAGGAAGCTCTTTCTCAGACATCGGAACTACCCCGCATTTCTTACAATGTATCATTGGGATAGGAGTTCCCCAATATCTCTGACGAGAAATCAGCCAGTCTCTTATTTTATAATTAACAGTTTTCTTTCCTAATTTTTTAATTTCAAGTGCTTTTGTAATATGAATTTTTGCCTCTTCATTATCTAAATCATTAAATTCTTTAGAATTAGTTAATTTTCCAGAACCAGTATAAGCTGAGTCCATTACCTCCTGGGTTTGCTTTACCGGTTTGATAACTTTCTTTATTGGAATTTTATATTTTTGGGCAAACTCAAAATCTCTTTGATCATGGGCAGGAACAGCCATAACCATCCCGCTCCCATAATCTACAACAACAAAGTTTCCAGCCCATACGGGCACTTTATCTCCTGATAGAGGATTAATAGCATAACTCCCCGTGAACACTCCCCCCTTATTCATTGCTTCTGTTTCTTCTAGCTTAAGATCTTTTAATTTATTCAAAAACTTTTCAACTTTAGCCTTTTCCGACTGCGTTACCAATTCTATTAATCTTGGATGTTGAGCAGAAATAACCATAAAACTCACACCATAAAGAGTATCTGGACGGGTTGTAAAAACTGGCCATCTTTCTTTATTTATTTCAAATAAAATTTCAGTTCCTTCACTTCTTCCAATCCAATTTTCCTGCATTTTAATTATTCTTTGCGGCCACTCGATCTTTTTCAATCCCTCAAGAAGTTCATCAGCATAAGCAGTAATCTTCAAAAACCACTGCTCCATTTCTTTAATTGTTACTTCATTACCGCATCGCCAGCATTTTCCTGCTTCTGCCTCTTCGTTTGCCAAAACAGACTGGCAATGCTCACACCAATTAACAGGAGCTTTTTTTCTATAAGCAAGTCCTTTTTCAAATAACTTTAAGAAAAAATACTGATTCCATTTATAATAATCAGGATCATGGCTAGATAAAGTTCTTTCCCATGTATAACTATTTCCTAATGCTTTCTGATAAGCAGTTATCTTCTTTATAGCCATATTTGTATAATCTCTAGGCTGAACTCCTGCTTTTTTTGCGGCACCTTCGGCAGGCAACCCAAAAGAATCATAACCCATTGGATACAAAACATTAAACCCATTCATTCTTTTGAATCTTGCATAAACATCCCCCAAAGTATAATTTCTAACATGCCCCATATGCAAAAAACTTGCAGAGGGATACGGGTACATTTCAAGACAATAAAACTTCTTTTTCTTAGAATCTTCTTTTACTTCAAAACATTTAGCAACTTCCCACTTTTTCTGCCATTTTTCTTCAATCGCCCGAAAGTTATAGCCTGATTTCTCCATACATAAAAGTACAAAGATTAAGTTTATATTATTTACTAAAAGTTATTGTTAGATTACTATTCTTACTCAGCAAAACTAACCTTTAAATATTATCTTTGACTTCTTCTCCCATGCAAAAAATCCAAGCCTATCTTATTGGGGAACATGTTTCCAGCAATTCTATAGAAGCATTTTCTCTTAATAAAAAAAGTCACTTTGGAGAGTTGCTCGGAGAAAAAATCCAGTATTCTCTTCCAGAATCTATTTTTTTAGTTGAAACAGGAAAGATGAATATCCTATCTGGAAAAAAAAGCGTCACTTTGAAGGATTT
>CAYIKF010000041.1:0-4031 GCA_964363945.1 uncultured Gammaproteobacteria bacterium | reverse complement strand
ACCTTAACCGGCACTACCCTAACACTACGTCCTTCAACGCTCGGCGCCAATGATTTCCAAATTGCCCAAGAAGACGGAACGGTTGCCGTAATTTTTGCCCATGACCCGGCAACAAGAAACAATCAGCTAACCGCGGGTAACTGGCTTCTTACCAATCCTGCAGGTGGAAACGTCGGCCAAGCAGCCCTCATGGTCAACCAAGCCGTAAATACAACCAACGATATTTTCACTGCCTCTTCAAGTGGCATTACACAAGCAACAATTGACAGAACCGGAGATTATATAAACTCTGGCAATAAGACCATAACAACTATATCAAACACTAATGATGTATTCGTTTATGATACAACCAAAGATTCAGATGGAGGTCGCTGGATAGATGGCGATAAAGCAAGGTCGTCCTCTTGGTATAACGAAACGATTGATGCCTCAGGTCCCAATTGCAACATCTCAACCAACGACCGTTGTGGCTCCAAAGAATTTCCCAAGAGAGCAATTTTGGTCGTAACGGGAACTAACGGTGCAACCACCGCTGATGATTTTCTTTATATTTATGACGCTAAAGACAACACCCTTTGGATGCGCTTCGACACCCATGCCACCAATGAATACATGCTTGCTCCTTCTGCCAATGCTGGCCCATCCTCCGTCTTTGCCCTCAACGGAAAAATCTATATAGGACTTAACGGTAGTTCAGGTTCACTTAGAGTTATTAATTTTATTACTGACAGCGCTCAACGTTACAATGCAACAGATGATTATTATGGAAACACAACCATCGCCAATCGTAATTCCACTATCACTTGGACGACTGGTCCTTCTGCAGCAATTGTGAACACAATCGTTAACGACGTCCACGCCGCTGTAGCAAACGGCAAAACCTATGTGGCAGCGGCAACGGATAATGGGGTAAGTGTGATTAATGAGTCGGATAATGTGGTCAAGAATTTCACAGATACCGGTTGGGCCGCAACTGTTGCAGGAAAGGTATGGGTCACCTCTGACAAACAACTCTACTTTTCTGCCTGGAATTCTGTCAACGTATATGCCGTTTGGCGTTTCGATGGCTCAAAGTTAGACAATGGTACAGCAGATTTGGATGCTAACGAAGACGCGCAATATTCGGCAGATTGCAGCACCTTTGGTACATGTACTATTCAAGTTTTTCGAACACCGGTTGATGGTACAGAGCGAGTTCTCAACTTTTCTGTTACGCAGGGCACCTCGACTATAGACGGAAACTCCAATACTGTCTACATTGGCTCCAACGGGCAAGGAACGGCTGTAATCCAAGAAAAAGACGGAGGCACTGCCGATGGTTCCTACAAACTCTACACCAAGGACTTCATTTCCGAGGAAATGATCGGCGATATCCGCGGCATGTGGCCGCTGAATAATACTCTGTCTGACGCTTCAGTTAAGGCAAACACATTAACAAATAACAACTCGGCTACAATTACCACTTCGTCAATTCGAGGACAAGGAGCCACTTTTAACGGCACCAATCAATGGTTGTCCGTTGCCGACAATGCCAGTCTCTCAATTACCGGAACAGCTATTTCCATGGGTGTTTGGATTGAGCGCGATAGAACCGCAACAGTAGAACAACTTATGGGCAAATGGGGTGCCGGGCAAGATTCATACCAATTTAGATTAGAATCAGCAGATGATAAAATCCGTTTTAAAGTAGAGGCACCTGGAAACTCAGTAACAAGTAATACTGCGTTAACATCAACAACTAGTTGGTATCATGTTGTTGGTACCTATGACGGGACAACACTTAAAATCTATGTAAACGGCGTACTCGACAACAGCGCGTCTGTCTCTACCACACTCACCGACAAAACAGCCTCCTTCTCCTTGGGTAGAAATGATGACGCTAGCTACTTTGCCGGAACTCTTGACGAGCCATTCGTTACTGCCGAAACCTTGACTGCCGGTCAAATTAAACATATGTATGAAGTTGGCAGACGGGCACTACAGAACCACACAGCAAGCCGGATTACAGAACAGGCGACAGCGGATAATTATCAGCAACTCTTGGGTTCAACCAATGTAACAAAGGCGGTGACGGTTGATGATTACAATCGCTATATTTATGTTGGAACACAAAACACCACTACCTCTGCCTATGGTGCCCTATCTATTGTTGGTACGGATTCTGATACCTTGGTCGATGGTTATTCCAATGCTTCAACCGGAAAGTCAGATGACTCGGGAACTGCTTATTCCACAGGGGGGCCTGCGGATATTGCTGCTGTTTCGGTCACCGGCTCGCCTGTTCATCCTTATAACTCCGGAACAAACATCGCAGACAACAAAGCCATCCTAGCAATTGCCGGAGAGGTAGATTGTGTTACAACCTGTGCTCCAAACAAAATCTGGATGCAAAGTTTTGATTTCAGTCTTAACTCGGTGCTCAAACTCGCCTCACCAAACCTCATTAAAAACTCAATAACTGTGGCGGGCGGACCTTTCCAGGTACTTTCTACTGCAGCGGTCGACTTTAACGATTTCTCTTCTTCTGGAAATCCAAACTTTGGTAACTCTTCCGCTTTTTATACCTCTTTCACAGGTACCCATACAGCACTTATTTTAGAAAACAGTGATGTTGTAGCAGGTCTGGAACTTGAAACTCAAACCGCCACAGCTGCTGACGAGGCTATATTAAACCTTGGGGTAATGACTGAAAGGGGCATACCGCTCAAATCAGGGGCAACAAATCCAGACGAAGCCTGGTTCAGAATTGATACGCGGAGCGCAGAAAAGAAATTTAGCTGGTACTGGGAGGCGGCAGGGGGAGACACGGAATCAGCACTTATGACGATTTTAAGTGGCGGTAATGTAGGAATCGGAGATGCTTCTCCAAACGCCAAACTTCAAGTGGCAGATAGCAGTGCTGGTGCCTTTGCAGAGGTACTAAAACTATACAATTCTGATACTACAAGTCAATCAAGTTCTGTTGGTCTAAACTTTTCCATTGGAAATGTAGGTGAGACTACTGCTCTTGCCAAAATCAAAGGATATGTGGGCCAAACATCTAACAACGGCGGCGGATTAGATTTCCAACTTCGAAACGGAAATGATGGCACTTTTTCTTCTGTGCTGACACTTTCAACGGTAAATTCTAATACAGGCAACGTCGGCATCGGGACGGTGGGGCCGAGTTGGGCATTATCGGTCGTGAGATCTACCCAAGCCAACTCTGCCGCAGGGGTTGCTAATACAAACACCGTTGATGATGCCTCCAGCCGAGTCTTGGACCTTCGTACTGGAACAGCAACCACAGGCATAGCCACCCGTTTTATGATATTCTGGGCAGGTTCTACCAGTGATTCAACCGGAACAGCAGTAGGAAGAATCAGATTAAATAACCTTAATGTAGCTTATGAATCAGGTGGTGCAGACTTAGCTGAATATTTTGATGTTGTGGAAAATGTTGAACCTGGAGATGTCGTTGCGGTCACTACAGCTGGTAATCGTAAAGCACAACTTAATGAACAATTACTAGGTGTAGTCTCCGATTCATCTGCTTTTGTTGGTAATGCCAAATCAGAAGCACCAGGAGCAAATCAAGCTATAGTTGGTCTTGTCGGACAAATTAGGACTAAAGTCTCAACTGAAAATGGGCCAATTGAGGTGGGAGATTTCTTAACTTCTTCCTCTACTCCGGGGGTGGCAATGCGTGCAACGAGGGCAGGAGCGATAGTGGGGAAGGCGCTAGAGGCATTTAATTGCTCCACCTCGGAGGAGTCCAAGGCCACCTCCGAGGTGACCGGAACGGGCTCCTCGGATGGTGAATGCCAAGGCAAAATCCTTACCTTTGTCAATGTCTCCTGGTATGACCCGGATGTTTACATCGCTGACAGTGGTCAGCTCCAGATAATCAGAGAATCGGAAAACTCGGAGAATCAGATTGCCGGAGTATCAGAAAATCAGAACTTCAGACTATCAGATCTATCTGGTCGAGTAATCGACCGCATTGGAGCTTTTGGAGAATTAATCGTCGCCACAGTTGACGCCGGACTCAT
>CAYIKF010000040.1:0-4144 GCA_964363945.1 uncultured Gammaproteobacteria bacterium | reverse complement strand
GGATTTTCCTTAATTTTCCCCTCGCGATGTAGCCACGAGAAGAAGCGTCGAAGTGAGGAGAGCTTGCGGGTTGTTGTTGCCGGAGCGTGGCGGCCTTCAAGATAGGCCTTGTATTGTTCAACAAGTTCGGGCGTAGCCGTCAAGATTTTCGCTGATTTTTGGTTGATTTTCACTGATTTTTTCTCCTTGAAGCCCCCTTTACAGGGGGTTTATACTAAAAATGCGGGTAGGCGGCAGCTTGTGCCAAAAAGAGAACTGGCTTCCCCCAGTGTTCTTGTATTGTGCGTAAGTAGCGACCTACCCGCCTTTTTGGAGAGAGTCCCATCCTCTCCAATACCTCTTATTTTGAAAAAACAAGCTCTGCTTACATTAGGGAGAGGTATCCCTGCCCAAAGTTTCTAAAAACACGAGAAATCCACGCACATCGGAAACGTAGTTGCGTATCGTTTTTCTACTTACCTTGTCTTTTTCCAAATGCATCTTGAACGCGGCGAGAAGATGCGTTTGTGGAAGCGGTTCTTCGTGCACTTCCACATTGGTCACGTTCTCGGTGGGATTTGCGAGCAGGAAACCTTGACTATTGAGGAATTGTCCGAACTGACGCAGCGTCGCAAGACGCCTGTTTATCGTTCGGGGAGGAACCGTGTTGCTGAGCTGGAAGTGTGTGTACTCGGTAACAAGAAGAGGAGTAAAGTGAGGGAGAATATCCCATTCTCCCTTTACCTGAAATCCCGCGGTACGTAGTTTGAGCGTTGTCCATCCCAGAAAGTGCGACAGATCAGAGAGATAGTTGCGTACTGTCTTTTGTGAAACAGCACGCTCTTTGAGGTATTGTGTAAAGTATTCGGGCAGATCGTTCATACAAGTGTCTAATTTAGGCTTGATTAGAATAAGATTATTTTTTTCTTTCTACAATATCTACTATAAAAATGCCCACTCATCTTGTCAATACCCAATTTATATATACTTTGATAGGGTCAAAAGTTTAATTAAAATAACACCGCTTCTGTATTTTCACACACATTCAATAAAACACCGCATACAAAATCTTAATTACTTTACTAAGTCAATTTATATCAAGGTATAGGAACAACTTGGGGTTGACTGGTGATATATTTTGAGTACTTTTCTTTTTTGTTAAACTTTTAACTGACGGTGGGAAAGAGGTGTGACTCTCCTGCGGTCTTTTAAATGAACGTGTTTGTATTTGAGTTTGCCCCCAATTTTTGGTGGTTGTACTAAATTTGGCAGATAAAATTTCTAATTGCTAGAAAATCTAACGGATTAATTAGATTGAATTTTCGGACTTTCGTTTAAAGTTGAATTTTCTTGAATTTGAGACCGGTTGGGAGTTGTTTTTAGTAACCTCTACTATTACAATTATCACAATGGTAAAACAAAGTCAATCCTTCGGCAAGCTCAGGATTGACCCTGAGCGTAGTCGAATGGGTCAAGTCCTATACGAGCCAGCAAAAATCGAGCTCAAGTGGCAAAAAGTGTGGGAGAAAACAAAGATTTTTTCTCCTGATATGGACCTGCCTGCCTTGCCTGCGCAAGCAGGGCAGGCAGGTAAGGCTAAAAAGCCATTTTACAACCTCATGATGTTTCCGTATCCTTCTGCCGAGGGATTGCATGTTGGGAATATGTACGCCTTTACCGGAGCGGATATTTATGGAAGATACACCAGAATGAAAGGGTTTGATGTATTCGAACCCATTGGACTTGATGGATTTGGGATTCACAGCGAGAATTATGCCTTAAAAATCGGCCGCCACCCTGCGGAGCAAGCCAAGATTTCTGAGAAGAATTTTTATCGGCAACTGCACGCAACCGGCAACGCATACGATTGGTCACGCACGCTTGAGACCAACGACTCTGAGTATTATAAGTGGACTCAATGGATTTTTGTAAAGATGTGGCAAGCGGGACTTGCATATAAAGCAGAAGCGCCGGTGAATTGGTGCCCCTCGTGTAAGACGGTTTTGGCTGATGAGCAGGTTATCGGGGGGAGATGCGAGCGTTGCAGTTCGGTGGTGGAGCAAAGGCAGCTTGCTCAGTGGTTTTTCAGAATTACAAAATATGCTGACCGACTTTTATATGGTTTGAGCCAGATTAACTGGTCTGAGAAGGTCAAAATCGCCCAAAGGAATTGGATAGGGCGATCTGAGGGTGCTCAGATCGAGTTCAAAATTCAAAATTCAAAATTGAAAATTGAAGTATTCACAACAAGGCCTGATACTTTGTATGGTGCGACATTCATGGTTCTAGCACCAGAAAACCCATTAGTTAACAGAATAACTACATCAGAATACAAAGAAAAAGTATCAGAGTATGTCAAAAAAACAAGCAAGAGAGAGTTTGTTAAGGACAAAGAAAAAACAGGCGTATTTACTGGAAGTTATGCTATTAATCCGGTTAATGACGAAAAGATTCCTATTTGGGTTGCAGACTACGTTTCAATGGAGTATGGAACAGGCGCAATCATGGGAGTCCCGGCCCATGACCAGCGGGATTTTGAGTTTGCAAAGAAATACAATCTTCCAATAAAAGAAGTAATTAGACCCAGCAACCCAGCAACCCAGCAACCCAATAACCTAAGAGGAGCTTACGAAGGTGAAGGAGTCATTATAAATTCAATTGAGTGGAATGGATGGAAAATCCCTCAAGATATTCCAAAAGTTATCGCCTGGCTTGAAGAAAACAGCTTGGGCAAAAAGCAAGTTCATTATCATCTTCGTGATTGGCTTATTTCAAGGCAAAGGTATTGGGGACCACCAATTCCCATGATTTATTGTGAGGTGTGTGCAAAAGAGGGTAAAGGCGAGAGAGAAGATATGCCTGGATGGTACGCTGTCCCCGAAAAAGATTTACCGGTCAAGCTGCCTTATATTAAAGATTATCAGCCTAAAGGCACTGGTGTTTCTCCATTAGCTTCTCACAGGGAATTCTATCGAGTAGCTTGCCCTGAGTGCGGCTCTGACGCACGAAGGGAGACTGATGTTTCTGATACGTTTTTAGATAGTGCGTGGTACTTCCTCCGCTATCCTAGCGTCGGAGTTCAAAATTCAAAAGTCAAAATGCAAAATTACAACTCAAAAGCTAAAAGTAAAAAATTGGAAATTGGAAATTGGAAATTGGAAATTCCGTGGAATCGAGAGATTACACGGCGTTGGCTTCCGGTTGATATGTATATTGGCGGAGCAGAGCACTCTGTTCTTCATCTTTTATACGCCCGTTTTGTAACTATGGTTTTTAAAGATTGGGAATTGATTGATTTCGAGGAGCCGTTTAAGAGGTTCTATGCGCATGGCTTGCTTATCTCTGAAGGTGCCAAGATGAGCAAAAGTCGTGGGAATGTTGTGATTCCTGATGAGTACATAAAGAAGTACGGTGCTGATACACTTCGTATGTATTTGATGTTTTTGGGTCCATTTGACCAAGGGGGAGATTTCAGTGATAAGGGAATTATGGGGATGCATCGATTCTTAAAGCGTGTGTGGGAGCTGGTCGTAAGCTCGCGGGTCCTGCCCCGGGTTTCCCTCTCGCCAGTGCTCGACATTAAGTCTGCGCGCATGTCGGGATCCCTTCCCCCCGTGTCACCCGCTTCGCATTTACGGATTATGCATAAGACTATTAAAGAGGTAACCGAGGATTTGGAGAATCTTCGCTATAATACTGCGATTGCGCACATCATGGAGTATTATAATCAAATCACAAATCACCTGCCTGCGCAGGCAGGCCAATCACAAATCACAAAAAAAGAAATAGAAACATTACTTCTCCTTCTTGCCCCATTTGCACCGCACATGACGGAAGAGTTATGGCAGATGGTGCGTGGGGGGTGGCACGTCGAAGATGGAAACAAAAAAACTACGAGCTACGCGCTACGAGCTACCAACCAGTCCATCCATCTCCAGCCGTGGCCAAAATATGATCCCAAGTTAATACAAGAGGAGGAAGCGATTATTCCGGTTCAAATTGATGGCCGTCTTCGTGATACCTTAACCATTAACCATCAATCATCAACCATTAAGGGTGAGGTAGAGAAATTAGCTAGAGAAAGTAGCAAAATCCAAAAACACCTCGAAGGTAAGAAGGTTAAAAATGTTATCTTTGTTCCTGGGAAGTTGATTAATTTTGTGAC
>CAYIKF010000039.1:3189-4267 GCA_964363945.1 uncultured Gammaproteobacteria bacterium | reverse complement strand
AATGAGTAAAATTATGTCTTCTGAGGAGCGAGAAAAGTACGAGGAAAGGTATGGACATCTTGAGGAAGGTTTGCGAGGTCGAGAAGGAAAAGGCAGTAAGAAAAAGAGAGTTCAACACGGAAAAGAAACCTACCGTGCTATCCACGAACAAACCGTTGTAGCCGCGCAGGAAAGAAGACGAGCGGAGGCCATCCGCGTGATACACCGTGATTTAAAAGGTTTAATGGCTGCCCTTGAAGGGGAAAGGGGAGAAGAACGGCGCACAAGGTTTGAGCACTGGCTAGAGCGTTCATTTGAAGCAGAAAGACCGGTAATCGAAGAAAACGATTTGGAAATAACTTCAACAACCGCAAGTGCCCCGGGAGGGCAACACATGCAACATACCCGCACTGCAGCAGTTGTCACTCATCTACCAACCCTCATCAGTGTAAAAAACGAAGAAGAACGCTCTTTTGAACAAAACAAAGACAGGGCTCACGAGATTTTGGAGAATAAACTATCCGACCTCCTCGACCGCTTGGGAGCCGCACTACCTCAAGCCAAAACTTTGACCCCACCAGAATTGATAAAGGCAGTCAGTATGATTCTTTCTACAACTTCTTAATTTGCTTTCACTTGTACCAGTTGGAAATAATTACCGTCACTGTCCTCAAAGGTAGCAATTAAGCCATATTCTTGCAGGTGATACACCTCTTGTACGACTTTTACCCCTTCTTTCTTTAACCGCTCAAATTCAGGCTCAATTTTATCAACCTCGAGATTAATGATAATTCGCTGCGGCTCTTTATTTTTGCCTTTTACTTCCGAATGATCGACAATATACAGCCCGCTCCCTCCGCCTAACTTTACTTCATACACCTTATCATTACCACCACCTTCGCCCATTTCTCCTACAAGTTCAACTTCAAGTCCAACCTTCTCGCGATAAAATTGTGCCAAGCGCGTGGCATTTTCACTAAAAAGCGTTACGCTTTCAAGTCCTTGCACCATACTTTATCACCTCCTTTTGAGAGTAATAACGAAGTGTAAGATATCTTACCAAGAGAAGCAAGAGCATATTTTAACTATGGCTCATAGT
>CAYIKF010000039.1:0-3089 GCA_964363945.1 uncultured Gammaproteobacteria bacterium | reverse complement strand
CGCGGTTTCACTCTTGAGAGAGAACGACATATCAAGTTCAATTCCTCCGCGAATTGAAAATTCGCGGTTTCCTTGAAATTGTTATGAGTTACAGAATAGAAACACTTAATAGGGGACAGGTTGAAAGGTTTGGTTTTCTCTTCGGTAACGTATTCCAAGTTGGGTTAGGAGAGATGCCTCCTATAAGTTTGCGTCAATTTTGTGCATACGCCACAGATACCTTAATAGGTGTGCTTGAACAAATGTCTCCTTCGGAAAGAAAAAATATAGCAAATAAGATTTATTCAACAGTCTATCGCATCGCCGAGCAAAAAGTAAGGCCGGAAGACAGCTTTCCTGAAATACCACATTCCTCACCAGCCCAAGTGAACAGTTCACAAGTTCTTCCTAGACAAAATAATATGGATATTAAAATCGTTGAGACAAGTGGAGTATCCCATTTAATTGACGCAATAAAAGATGCTCGCAGAAAAGGCCAAGAGACAGAAGAAGCACGTATATCGGAAGAGTTATTACTCTTTGTGCTTTCAGCAGAGGGAGACAACAAACCACATGATTACCAAGAAAACCCATTCAGACTTGAGGACACACACATTGCTATTGGTGACATGTATAAAGTCGACATCAGAGAATTCACTATATTTGCGTTGTCCGTGATGAAGGGAGGAATTTCTGGGTGGGATGCCCAAGGTATTCCTGAATTTGCTCATACATCCCTCAAAAGACTATCTGAAGTAGCCACAGCCTCTCTATGAACTTACCCACACCCTCCGCTCCGCTTCAGGTGGGGTATTCGCGCGCAGCATAAAGAATTTAAGGCTGAATTGTAGTCGGATCAATAAGCTCAAGCTCTATATGACAATCATTAGCGCCTTCAGGAGCTGAGATAAGTCCGCCGATAGGTTCTCCATCTTTGGTAAACTGTGCACTAAGCTTAATTTCTAAAATGACATGGACATCATTGGCTCCTTCGGGCCCTTCAAAATCAGAGGCTTCAATTTTTACTTCATCTTTGGTCCAAAAACCTCGTGGTTTAAGAATCATTGTCTTTTCACTTTTTGGATTAATTTTAGATGGAAATTTTAATGTGTAATTCACGATTCTATCACCTCCTTTCAACTATGAGACTGGTTTCACCTTAGTACTAGATTATTATATTTGTTGAACGGGCACAAGAGGTATTTTGGTAAAAGGAGTAAACCCTGCTATAATCACCCAAAAGAATGAGAATACTAAAGCTCACACCAGTAATAAGTGCAATTTTTATCGTATTTTTAGTCGCGCTGTTAACCCAACCCAAGAGCATGCCCGTCACGCAAACTTACTCGGAGCAAGAGAGTCCGCTTCCATCTCCATCCACCATCCCCAGCCCTTCTCCAAAACTCCAGTCAAAATCTTCTTCTACACCCATTCTTGGGGCAGCAACTGCTCAACAGTCAGGATTTTGTCTGCGCGTCCCTCTTCTCCTTTACCACCATATTCAACCAATAAGTATTGCTCAACAAGAGGGAGAAACCAACCTTACCGTTTCGCCCGAGTATTTTGAAAACCATTTGGCATATCTCGCATCTACCGGTTATACAACGATTACGGTCGAGCAACTCGCCTCAGCACTCCTCAATCACCAAAGTTTACCTCCAAAAAGTATAGTGATAACTATGGATGATGGGTACCAGGACATCTATACCTATGCTTACCCAATTATTCAAAAATATCGCGTCTTAGTGAATCTTATGATCCCAACAGGGCTTATGGGAAATCCCGGATATCTGGACTGGGGACAACTAAAGGAAATGGCAGGAAGCGGCCTTGCATTTCCCTACAATCATACATGGTCTCATGCTTCCCTTGGTAAAGCCTCACCAGAGAAGATTGAATTTGAAGTGATAACCGCACAGCATCAGCTTGAGGAACAATTAGGTAAGCGAGCAAGTATTTTTGCCTATCCTTATGGCTCAGAAAATAGCCTTGTCGTAGAATTTTTAAAATCTCACGGTTTTATAGCCGCACTTTCAACAATTCCCGGGTTTACCCAATGTGACTCGTTTATTATGAGTATTCACCGTAACAGGGTGGGCAACGCTCCTCTCACCAGCTACGGATTGTAACTCACTTTCTTCCCCTTGTATAATACAAGTAATACCTTTAAAATAATCTTTATCTTCGAGAGGGTCCTTGGACCCTCTTTCTATTCTGCCCATGAATGCCTTAAGTAAGCTTGCTAACGTCTACAGGAAACTCTGGGGTAAAAAACATCACCTGGAATTCTTTATCGTCTTATTAACTATTCCTTTTTTGATAACACTCACCGTCACCAACCTTCAAAACCTAAACAAAAACTTCAAAGAAGAAAAAGACACTACTTCTTCAGTTAAAGGCGATGCCCAAAGCATGGAAGAATGCAAAAAGGAAATTGGACCTATTGAAATTACCTACCCTAAAGAGGGTGAGATAGTTAGCCAAAATCCACTGTGCATCGATATCTCATATGCAACCGGTGAATATTGTTCTGTCGTGTGGTCTTATAGGGTAAACGACGGTCAGTGGTCTGATTATATTGATAAATCAATATGTATTTATGATATGAAAGCAGGCAAAAAAAACTTAGGACTCAAAGTCAAGAGTATTGTCACAGATGATGAGCTCATATTGCAACGGGACTTCGTCTATCAAAACAACTCAAAACTCAATCAGTAAATATCGTCGGGAATAGTTGCCAACATTATCTTAAATAATGTTACAATTGGACTAATGCCACGCGTTTTTTTCTCTCTCTCAATTATTCTCGGCGCTGTATTTTTCTTCTTCTCGTATCTGGTAAGCCAAGAACTCTTCACCAAAGTTGATTTTGATATAACAGTCAAAATCCAGGATAATATTTCTCGGCAGTGGGATGCACCATTTACACTCTTATCTCTTATTGGTTCTGCTGAAATAACAGGTCTTATTTGGCTTGGGCTCCTCCTTTGGGCAACTTTTCGGAAATTATGGCTAACAGTCGGTGGTTTGTTTTTTCTTGTAGGAGCACAGATTGTTGAGATTTTTGGCAAACTTTTACTTTTTCACCCAAGTCCGCCATTCATGTTTTA
>CAYIKF010000038.1:2513-4273 GCA_964363945.1 uncultured Gammaproteobacteria bacterium | reverse complement strand
TTAAGTGTAGCATGGGGAAGCTGCAAGAGGCAAATGAAAGAGGGCTGGTATAATAGAAGCATGCGCTTAGGAAGATTTAAGATTTATGATTTAGGATTTAAGAGGTTTGTGTACATTGCAGCACTTATTTGCATTACTTTTCTGTTTGGTTTCTTCATAATTCATAATTCAAAATTCATAATTCGTGCTTCCCACTGTCCCTCAACGGACTACGATTGTCAGATTACTGAGATTCAAAAAGAAATTGATACTCTAAAACCTGCCCATGAACGAAATGAGCAAGAGTTAAGAGACTTACGCAAACAAATAGCGAGTATAAAGGCGCGTATTAACGGGATTACTACTCAACTTTCACAACTTGAAAAAAGTATTGCACAACGGGAAGAGGATTTGGGAGTCCAGCAGGAATTACTTGAGGTGAGGGTACGCGCGCTCTACATCAGAAGTCGGATATATTCGCCTCTCATGGTATTTCTTGCCTCGACTACCGCTTCTCAATTTACAAGAGAAATGGCACTTCGACAACAGGTGACCAATGAGGATAGGCGTATTATCGATGAACTCTCGGCGGAACTTACAAAACTCAATGAGGACAAAAAGACACTCCAAACCTCGCGAGCGGGATTGGCAAGGCTGCAGGTGCAACTTGATGAGCGAGCGGGATTTCTGGCAAAAGAAGTAGAAAAGGTAGAAAGTTATCTTACAAGTTTAACGGCAAAGCAGCAAGAACTCGAGGCCTTAAAAGCCGGAGGGTTTCAAACTTCAGTCGGTGATACTCCTCCCACACTTGAACCATGCTCCGGTCCACCCGGCTCGTCAAACTTCTGTGATCCAGGTTTTAAACCAGCTTTTGGCGCGTTTTCATTTGGCGCTCCCCACAGGACAGGCATGAGCCAATTTGGTGCTTACGGAAGAAGTAAACAAGGGCAGTCGGCGGAGCAAATACTTACCGCTTATTATCAAGGAGCAAGCTTGCAAAAAGACTATCCGACACCCCCCACAATTGGTGTTAATGGATATGGGAGGATTCCTTTTGAAGAGAATTATCTTTTGGGAATTTATGAGGTTCCTGAAAAGTGGGGAGATAATGGGGGTTTTGAGGCGCTTAAAGCTCAGGCAATTGCAGCGCGAAGTTTTGCGCTTGCAGTTACGAACAACGGCGCTGGTTCAATTTGTACGACTGAAGCTTGTCAAGTCTACAAACCTCAGCTCAAAAGTGGGAAGTGGGCAGAAGCAGTTCGGGCAACGCGAGGTTGGGTATTGATTAAAGACGGTGCGCCAGCGAAGGCATACTATGCCTCAACATCAGGTGGTTATACAATTTCACAGTGGGGATGGAGTGGTATTAAAGATACCGCAGGTGAGTGGCCAGACACGGCCTATGAGAAAAGTGCTGGCTCACCTTGGTTTTATAAAGGATGGTACAGAACACGGAGTGGTGCCACATGCGGAAGGGGCAGTCCCTGGCTTACGTCAGAAGAAATGGCTGATATTTTGAACGCGTGGCACGTACTTTACAAAGGAGGTGGTGATGTATCTCGGATTAGTCCTGTGACGACAAGTTGTTTCTCGGGGAATCCCTACTCTGTTTCTGAACTTCAAGGAATTGGCGGATACACAAGTACGTCTTCGGTATCGGTTGTCTACAGCAACAGTGGTTCAACGCAATCCATAACATTTTCGACGAACAAAGGTAGCGTTGCCATTTCTGGTGAAGAATTTAAGAAAGCATTTAACCTGCGCGCACCAGGTTATATCGG
>CAYIKF010000038.1:0-2413 GCA_964363945.1 uncultured Gammaproteobacteria bacterium | reverse complement strand
CTGATCACCGACTTCCTGGTCATACACATAATCCCTTAGCTGCTTTTTGTTACCAACCTGAAAATGTTAAATTTGAGACGCAAGACAGGGGAGAAAAGATTATTCTCTTCTTGCGAAAACATCCAATTACCAACGTCCCGTGGGTTGTTATTGCCATGATTTTGCTTTTTGTCCCACCTTTTATCTTGCCCGTGTTCCCCATTCTTTCGCTTTTACCCGCTCAGTTTCAAACAGTGGGAATTGTGGCGTGGTACTTGGTGGCCACAGCATTTATCTTAGAGAATTTCTTCTCCTGGTTTTTCAATGTACAAATAGTAACTGACGAGCGTATTGTGGATATAGATTTCCATAATCTTATTTACCGAGAGGTATCGGAGACAAAAGTTGATAAAATTCAAGACGTGACGTACAAACTGGGGGGAGTGGTACGGTCTTTGTTTAATTACGGTGACATTTATATTCAGACCGCAGGAACTGTTCCTAACTTTGAGTTTTTAGCAGTGCCGCGGCCTGAACAGGTAACACGCGTCTTGCAGGAGTTGCGCATCCAAGAAGAGCAAGAAGCACTTGAAGGAAGGGTAAGATGATTTCTTTGTGGTTTGCTGGCAAATTGTTTGTGCTTTTAGCATTTGCAATTTATGTGGCCTTTGCCGCGGTGGTCGTGCGCCAAGTGTATCTTATGACCAGGACTCTGGTGGTGGGAGCTGAAGTACCCATTCAACTACTTGCGTGGGTTCATCTTGCCGCTGCTTTGCTTGCGCTGCTGTTTGTGCTAGTGTATTTGTAAATGCTTGAAATACAGCGGTTACCTTCTTCATCCACCACACCACGCTGGACTACTATTCGTACGTTTGGGCCGCCTGACATGGTGGTGGTCGCTGCTGCGCCCACAGAAGAGACAGGTAGTGCCGCCCTTTCGCAGCTTGGTAGTTCCTTCTCCGGGGAGCGGATTAAGAGTGTCGCTCAAGAGTTTAAAGATACTCTCTCTCTTGTGGTGTTCTCGCATGTGGGTGAGCATACGTATATTGCTGTTATAGGAGAAGGGGAGGTTGAAATTGAGAGGGATAAAACGCGAGGTGTTTTAGTTTCGGGAGAGCCTGGGGCCGTACGGATGGTAACAGGGACGATATATCCCGCAGATGTATTCGTGTTGCGAACTCCCTCTGTGGCTGCATCTGTTCGCATTCCCGCTACTGCGGACAAAGTGGCAAGAGAACCATGGGGTAAGCTTAAAAGAGTAGTACCACGAGTACTGGGTGCGGCAGGCACTATACGTACAGGAGTGAGTATATTCTTCAAGAAACTACGACAGCGCGACATTTATCTTCACGAGACAAAACCACGTAAAGGAACACTCATAATCGGTATTTTATTCATTCTTATTCTTGTGACGGGGGTCGTGTGGGGATTTGCTAAAAATGTGGAAAGAACACGCATTAAAGCATATGAGGAATTAGTGCGTGAGGTACGGCATAATCTTGAAGAGAGCCGCGAACTTGCCGATCTTAATCCTCCCCGCGCGCGCGAGCTTGCACGCTTGGCGCAGGCCCAGCTTTCGCAGTTGATACGTGAGGGAGTAAAAAATGAACGGGTGACACTGCTCGCCGAAGAAGTAGAGCGTGTCGTACCCGATATTCTAGGGGAGTATCACGTCGAACCACGACTTCTCGTTGACCTTGCTTTGGTCCGTGAGGGATTCATAACCCATGATGTATACGCGAGTGAGGACCAGGTAGTCGTTTTAGATAAAGAGCGTAGAATTCTTCTTTCATTTACTATAGAAGGCGGTAATATGCGTGTTCTGGCAGGGCCAGACACAATCCCCCAAGGGCGGCTTGTTGCGTTGTGGGACGGTCGGCCGTATATCCTTGACGGCCAAAGGGTTGCACTTGTTGAGAAGGAAGGTGAAGCGCGCACTGTCATACTTCCCGAGGGTACATGGGGAACAATTTCCCACATGGCTGCATACGGTGGGAAAATATACCTTCTGGATGTGGGTAAAAACGAAATTTGGCGCTACTCGGGGTTGGTAAACCGGTTTGGGCAAGGTGAGGCGTATTTCCGTGAGGGGGTGGATGCGGCGCTTGGGGATGTTGCAGGAATGGCTATTGACGGGTCGGTATGGCTGTTGCGGGAAGACGGGAGGATTACAAAGTATACACAAGGAAGGCTTGACGGGTTTCGTATAGAGGGAGTCGAGAACGCGTTTAACCATCCGCAGAGCATAGCGACAGACGCTCGCTTTTCCAATGTGTATGTCTTAGATAATGGTAATAGCAGAGTTGTAGTGCTTGACAAGTCTGGCCAATTTAAGGCCCAATACGTGTGGGAGGGTATGAAGGATGCTACAGGAATTGCAGTTTCCGAAGAAAAAAAGAAACTACTTATTTTTGTGGGGGGAAAGGTATACGAG
>CAYIKF010000037.1:0-4299 GCA_964363945.1 uncultured Gammaproteobacteria bacterium | reverse complement strand
CAAATGCTTGCCCCGAGTGTTGCGATTACGCAACACTCCTCCCACCCGTGCGCGCGGGCGAGGACTCCCCTCAGATTTTTGAATACACAACACCGTGTCCAGTTTTGCCGACTTGTTTTATCTTTCCTTCTTTTTCGAGCGCCGATAAATATCTCGTTGCTGTTGCGTCAGAGACATGCAAGAGTTTTTCCACTTCGTCGTTGGTGATTTTGTTTTTCGTGGTGAGCAACTGCATTATCTTGTCTCGCTTCTTGCGCTTGCGGTCTTGGGTGGCGATGCGGGCGCGGGTGAGGAAATCGCGGATTGAGTGTGCTGGGGCTGGGGTGCTTGCCGCCGAGGACGGCGGCTCGGGAGTCAGCTTGTCCTGCGTGCCCGGCATAGCTTTAGCAGAGTCGGGAGCGGAGTCGAAGGGCTCAGGTTCTGGGGGCAACGGCTCATTGGGCGGTATTTGAGCCGTTGGGGTCACGGGTTGAGCCGTTTCTGGTGCAGATGCCGATTCTATAGGCGCAGGAGGAGCTTCAGGCGCAGTCTGAGCCGGTTCAGCAGTCGGAGTTTCTATAGGAGCTTCAACAGCCGGGCTCGGCGACTTTGGGGCTGGCTGTGATGTGTTTTCTTCTGGAGGCATAGTTAGATTCTAACGCATAGCCGGGCCTTGATTCGGGCGATTAACTCAACGGGATGAGTTAATCGCTATTTGGGTGTATAGAAGACATTTTGACCGATTGTGCCGTGCTGGGTTAGTTTGCCTTCCTTCTCCAGCTCGTCCAAATACCGTTCGGCGGTTGGGTTAGATACACCGGCCAATTTCTCTACATCGTTGTTTTGGATTTTTCCGTGCTCTTGTACGAACGCGAGAATCTTCTGCTTGTTCTCGGCTTTCTGCTCCACCTGCTTGGCGATAAATCCGGCGTTCGCGTTTCGCCGAGCGATATACATTCCAAGAGCAATTCCGGCGATGGCGACGACGATCAAGAAAAAGTAGTTCATATCTACTCTTTGCCTATAGACTTCATGTTTTGGAAAATAGAAATAAAATCCTTGCGTCGTTCATTTTCCGTCGAAGAATCATCGTACTTTAGCTTCGTCAAATCAGTGAGATAGCCGTTAATTTTATCTGCACTAAATTCATGCGGGAATAGGAAAATCGCAAGGTCTAATGTCGAGCGTTCTTCTACCTTCACGTTTTCGTGTACCTGTTCGAAGAAATCTTTTTCCGATCCATTTTTTATCACTCCAAACATTGGCCTCGCAAGCCCGAAGCTTGTCCCCAATTCAACCAACGACTTCATGCGGTTATCTCCCCATGGTCTCATCAAGAAAGTAAGTAGTTTGGCCCAAAGAGGTGGGTTTACTGATGGGAAGAGTTTTGATGCGGTATTGTCCAAATCAAAATCAGTCTTATTATCCCCGCTCGATGACCTGATTCTATCTTGTGCCCAAAACAAAAAGTTATGTAATGAAATCCCAGCGATTATATTATTCTTTTCTTGGAGGTTCTCTTTTGTGACTTTCCACTCCTTTGGAAAATACGGCTCTTCCCAAACTTCGTCCTCAAATCTAGAAGAAGGAATGTTTTCAAAAAGTACTCTGTAAAAAGCACCCATCACAAACTCCGCATAAGAAAAACTACGCTTCTCGCCGTCAACAAGTATTTCTACAATTTCCTTTTTGTGAGACTCAACGTGTTGCTTAAATTTTCTAAAGAAACTAAAATTTCCTGTACCTTTAAGTGCACGCCGTTCTATTTCTTGAAAGACGATGTCGAGCTCTCTTGAGATTTCATCATAACCACCCCACCTTTCTGACTCTTTAGGTTTCCCTAAAAATAAGTACTCCTGTTTCCATATTCGGAAACGCCATTCCAATATTTTTGCGAAAGGTTCCTCAAATATAAAAAGTAGAGCTGTCGAGCGATTACCGACAAACTTACTGAAGTCGCCTATCAACTTTGATAAAATTTTAAGATCTTTGTTCATCATCATTCATTAGCTTATCTATCGAGGCAGAGAAAATCTTAAAAAATTCTAGCTCATTTTGAGCATTTGTATTTGGTGATTGCCAAACAGAACGCCACGACTCCTCTGAGTCTTTTGGGTCTTTAAGGTTTCTTAAGTACTCTAACCTTAGTGGAAATTTGTCACCCTTCATCCATCTATATGAGCGCAACAAAACGCCAGCGATTAAGTATATTCCGATGCCCCATAAGACTAGTTCAAGAAAACGGATTGAGTACGATGATACCTCCCAAAGTAAAATGGGTACGTACACAAGGGCGAGATAGAGTAAAAAATAGCGGGCACTAACAACATGATCTAAAATTACGTTTCTATCCAAAACTTCAGAATCCTTCTCTTTTTCGCTAAAGATAGCGACTGCTATCGGAATCAAAATGGTTAAAAAGGCAATACCAACCATTCCCAAAATATTCAACAAATCGCCTGATTGTTTTAAGAATGAGCAAATAAACTCTGTCATAAATCTACTTCGCCCATTATTCTTCCGGTTTCAACAAGAGCGACAACGATTTTTTGGTAGTGCTCGATATCGGTGTTGGAGAGAGCACGACCAGTACGATCTTTGAGCCATTTCTGCGCGGGCTGATAGCCGCCGATAGTAAACTTCCATATCTCTTCTGGCACACCAGAGAAATACTGCGTCGCGTTTATATAAACTTTATCTCCAACTCGCCGTATCTTTTCAACTTCGTTTGAGCCGCCCTCGGGATATTTGGTTATAAAATTATTCACTTTTGACGATTCTAGCAAGTGCAATTCGCGCAACTCCTTACCAAGCTTTGCGAGCTCATCGAATTGCTCTTTACTTTTTGGGTATGGGATGCGCGGGAAATCAATCTTTAAAAACTCTTTGTATCTCTCGCGATAGATCGGTGAGTGCAGGACGGCGTAAATATAATCAAAAACGTCTATCGCCTCTGCTTTTGGTTGAATTTTTACTAACTTAGCAAATATGTCGCCATTAAAATTCGGCTTTTTCTTTGCGCCATCAAGCTCGTAGATAAAAAGCGGAAAGACGTATGTTTGGTCACTTGCGGCATGGATATCGGATATGTGTTTCGTTACAAAAGCTCGATTAAACTCTTGATTCGGTGGAATCATGCGACTGGTGAGCAAACAAATGTTATCTTTCCCAACAATCTCTTTGTTTGTTTTCTCTCGGGGGTAGGCAATGAATCCTTTTGATCTACCAGTATACGCCGTCCAACGAGTGTCAAATGGGCGATAAAATATTGGGTTAGTTACATATCCTTTGCGCAGATCATTGATTGCCCACTCTATTCGCCAGTCGCGCCCATCCGCTGGTAAGTTGTACTTTGTCTTGATGTCCTGAGCCGACAGGTCTAAAAAGTCTTTCACGACGGCCTCAACGGATTCACTTGAGAAACGAATTGTCGTATCATCGCGTTTCGTTTGTATACCGGAGTTGTATTCGTTGAACAATTCGGTCACTGAAAATCCTTTTTTATATTCATCTCCCAGCGCGAAATCCTTGGGAACGAAAAAGTAATTTGGAGCAGGGGCGTCGAGTTTCTTCCACTCAACATTTTCAATGGCGGAGGCTTCAAGAATAGTGAGCTTGTCGGCACGGCGGCCCCAGAGTTCAGAGTGGTAAACAGCGCCGAGACCTTTCTTCTTTGACTCCTTGCGTACAAAAATGCTAATGGCGACACCTTGCATAATGTCAAAGACATTTTCATCTTTGCCGCCGTCAGGCGCTTTTTCTTTCTTTTTACTATCACCATGGAGGTTGAGGATGTAAATTTCGTCAAAAGTCTCGAGCAAATGCTTGCGCATCTGTCGGTGTGTGATGCCGTCGATGTAGGAGTTGTTAGTAATCATTGCGACGATGCCTAAACTGTTCTTCTCGATGAAATGCTCGGCGAGGGTGGCACCGATCTTGAGATGCGCAATTGTGTAAGGAGCCATCATGAGTTCAAAGCCGTGGATACGTGGCAAGAGATCATCATTCACATATTGCGCGAAACGCCCTTCTTGTCCGTCGAATGAGCTGCGAATGAGCCGGATGGCTTCGCTCAGGAAGGTGCCGGTGCCGGTCGCCGGATCAAGCACCTGTACTTTGTGTACCTGTTCTCTTGCAGTCTTACCCGACTTTATACGGGAGATTTCAATCTTCGACGTGTCCGCAAGACCGGCGGGGAGAGTGAAGTTGCGCTTCAATACCGCATCCACCGAACGGACGATGAAGCGCACAACCGCTGGCGGTGTGTAGAACGCGCCGAGTTTCTTGCGTTGTTCAGCATCGTACTCTCGGAGAAAGTCC
>CAYIKF010000036.1:0-4480 GCA_964363945.1 uncultured Gammaproteobacteria bacterium | reverse complement strand
AGAGCTAATAAAAAAGGCGTCGCGTTAACATTTGTAGAATAATTAACGACTCATCTTTTGCCATAGTTTATTTTTACTCTGTCAAATATTTTAGATTATAATCCACTTATGGATGTAAGAAAACTAATAGAAGCTTACCTTCAAGAAGCGAAGCTAATGCAGCTAGCAACATCAATAGATAATCAACCATGGGTGTGTAGCGTGTGGTTTGCAAGCGACGAAGATTTAAATATCTATTGGTTTTCTTCAACGAAACGACGACACTCGAAGGAAGTAATGCACAACCAAAGGGTTGCAGGAGCAATCGTGCTACCCCAAACTCCCAAAGATCCTCCGCGAGGATTACAATTTCAAGGAACAGCAGAAGAATTAAGTAAACAAGAAGATATTAATAAAGCAATTTCAGTTTACAAAGGAAGAATCTTTTCGAAAGAAGATATAGAGGAGTTTATGAGCCTAAAAGACCATCCTCACAAATTTTACAGAATAAAACCAACCCAGTTCGTCTTATTCGATGCAGTAAACTTCCCCGACTCCTCCCGCCAACAACTGAATCTTTAACTCACCTTCCAAAAATTCCCCAGTGTTATATCGAATAAACTTGATTACGTACAGAATGCATGCTAAACTCCGACATATTATGCCTCCAGAATACAAATGGACAGTAACAGCTAATCTTCCCGATACTGAGTCAGCCCGTGAAGTACAAAAAGCAATGGGCCTCTTGCGTGGAGTAGAAAGCATTGAGGAAGCAAAAACCATAGCGCCTGCTGAAACTCATCAAATTATTGATGGAGTACCAACTGTTACTCGAGTAGATAGAATGGCCATTCTAGTTTCCAAATTTGAGTCTATAGTAAGACAACTTGACGATTCTGTTCTATTAGAAGATTTAGAACCCGTACCAAGCAATAATAACCTGACTAGTTATCCAGAGTGGGCCACAGCAGCACAAGATCTCCTTTGGCAAGAAAGAAAAGAAGTCGCAACTATTATTCGAGGTTTAATCAACCAGAGGGGTTCCCAAAGAGAAGGATACACCACAGTGGGTGAAGTAAGACATGCAAAAGTTTTAAACGGCCCTGGAAAATATGTAAAAAATATAGGTAAGAGTAGATTTCAGTTTATAAAAGAAGTTTTTACCAACCCAGACTTAGTCAAATATTAACTCAAGCTAAAAACCCCTCACTCCTCCCGCCAAGAACTCAATCTTTAAGACATTGATTTAAGGACATCTGGTATTTGGAAACTAACTCGCACAATAACAGCACAAAATCCTGGGATTATTTCTTCCCTTTCATTAAACTTTTGTTCCACGAGTTGCAAATCGACAAACAAAGGGAATCCTTCTTGCCAAATAGTGCAGCCTTTTGTTTCTTGTAGCAAAGTTCTAACACTAGACATTTCTTCTTCTGTAATTATTTGTAGATGTCGCCCAATAGCTATAGCTATATTCCAAGCGCTCTTCCTATCGTTTACAGTTGGCCCGTATGTTCTCCTAAGATATAGAGGAGAATTAAAATACGGATTACTTAGATCATTACGAACAGGAAGCTCAACTATCACAAGATTACGCATAGCTCCTATAAAACCCTCTTGTAGTGAATGGTCGGACTCAAGTTGTGTGAACTCCCAATATGTTATCCCATGTGAAATAGTTCTCTTTAAAGATTCAAGAATCTTTTGGTGTTGCTCTTCGTTTTCCCATGGAAGAAGAAGAGATGTTGCTTCTTGCATCATTTCCAGAGAGGGTTCTGCTTCCGAATCCACCAGGCCTAATGTTACTGCTTCTTTATACGCTGCGTCTAAAACTCCAAGACCGGCAAACATAAAAAGTTGCCGGGGGCGTAGAGTTCCAGTCGCTTCTCTGAATCCACTCTCTTTAATTCCCAAACGATAAAGCTTCAATTTCTCTTCTGGAGAAAGGTGTAGGAATGACTCCCACCCTCCTTTCGGTTGATCTTCCATTTTGTTTCGACTCTAAAGGAGAACAACTAAAAAGTCAATCAGAGGTGGAGGACATTCGTCCTGAGGGAGAATCAGTCTCGAATAAGCTAAGAAGCGAGGTCAGTTTGCGTTTGATTCTCAAACGAAAAGATGTATAATATCACTATGACAGTTACCATTCCTCACAGATTAACCCACGGCAAAGAACTGATTGTAATCCCCCGCGAGGAGTACGAAGCTCTTGTGGAGCTTAAAAAAATCTACGAATTTCAACCTACTGCTTCTCAAAAGAAAGCGCTGGCAAATGCGCGAAAAAATAGGAAGAGAGGAGAGATTCTAAGTCTCAGTGAACTCAAAAGTAAATTGGGCCTTACAAATTGACCCAAGGTTAGCAAAAATCTTCAAGAAAATTCCTCAAAATAACGTAAAACGCATCATTGCTGCAATTGAGCAATTACCAAACAATCCTTATGGCGGCGATATTCAAAAAATGAGCGGTGAAAAAAATGTCTGGAGACGACGAGTTGGAGAATATCGCATTTTTTACGAAATTATTCCTACTGATTCTGTTCTTCACGTGTTCCATATAGAACGGCGGACCTCCGCCACCTATTAAAAACGTTTCAGTATTTCTGGGGACATTCTTCCCGAGGAGACTCAATCTCGAGCTGGTGAAATTGCATATATAGGTTTACCTGGAAGTCTTTTTCTAAAACCTGCTTTAGCTTTTAAAATATCTTTATCCAGCCTAAAATTGATCCATGGATCCATCCAAACATCTTGAGCCCTGCATAAATAATGTCCAGATGGATACTTCTTTGATTTCTTAATGAAAACTATTGTTCCTTTCTTATAAATCTTACTTCTTATTCTCTGTTTAATATATTTATATGTGTATCTTATACCTATATTGTTGAAAGCCTCTATTATATCTTTACAATAAAATCCTAATCTTTTGGCACGAAGTTCACCTTTCTTAAAAAGGCACAGGGCTTCCAAATAACTTATATCAAGAATAAAAGAAACACAGGCAACTCCACAACCTAATTGATCTTCCTGTTTGACTGGTGTTTTTCTCATACTTACCAGTCTAACTTTTATATTTTTATATTCAACTCTTCAGGAGCAAATTTTACACTTCGACTACGCTCAGTGCAAGCTTTTTTTTGGTGGTATTCTTTAATTGAAAAGGTTCTTTAATTCAATCTTTGCTTGTTCTAAAATATTCCTTCTTTCAGGTTTTAAATTTTTCCCGGCCCTATTGATATAAAAATTTAACATACTCATTGCGGACTGATAGGGCGTTCCTTTTCTTCTTATGCTGTTTTCAGCAGATTCTTTCAAAGACTTTGCAATTCTTTTCGGACTATCCCAGGTAAAAACCCCCTCCTCCAAATCCAACGCAAAACTATGACGAGTTACATACTTTGACCAATTTTTCTTTTGTTTCATCCAAAGCTATAACTGTAGGCATAATGTTAATTTAACAAAATTATCATTAAGTTTAAAACAGAAGCAAAGCTGACCCATAAGATATAGGGAACCAACAAATACGCTGCTAATTTTGAAATTGGATAGAAGTATTTAATCGTCAAGAAAATTGTTATCCATAAAACTATAATATCCATTAACGCCAAAGTTGGATTTTTAAGTCCAAAAAACAAAATGGACCATAATGTATTAAATCCTAATTGGATAAAAAATAAAGTAAGTGCTTTTGGTTTAATTTTACTTTTAGAAATCCATACAAGGTAAAGTGATATTCCCATTAAAATATAAAGCGTTGTCCACACAGGCCCAAAAACCCAATTAGGTGGAGAAAAGATGGGTTTATTTAACGTTGCATACCAAGTAGGAATTGAAGAAACTGTGAAGAATGAGCCAATGAAACCCGTCCCTAAGCAAACCCCAATTGATAAGAGAAGTTGTGGAATTTTAATAGGCATTACTATTAGTATAGTATACAAAGGTTGTAATGAGCTTTTTCAAGCGACTTTTAGGGATGAGTATAATCATACTACATGGATGGTTGGCAAGTTGTTTATTCATAAACGTAGTTTGTGAACAAGCTCTACTTATTCATATCTCAATGCTTCAATCCTTCGGCTAAGCTCAGGATTTCGGCTTTACTCATAACGTAAAGCCTCAATTGGAGAAAGAGTCGAGGCGCGGCGGGCTGGCATTACACCAAAGATAATTCCCACCGCAGCTGAAACTCCAAATGCAACAATAATAGCCCATAAGTTAACCGTTGTGGTAATAAAGCGCCCGACAAGTAAACTTCCGGCAACACCTACTAATATCCCCATTATTCCCCCTCCGACCGAAAGCACAACCGCCTCAGTCAAAAATTGCATTAAAATAATCTCGGGAGTTGCACCAACTGCCTTCCGCAATCCTATCTCTCGTGTCCGCTCGGTTACCGACACCAACATAATATTCATAATACCAATTCCTCCCACCAAAAGGGATATTGCCGCAATTCCCCCAAGCGCTAAGGTGAGCGTGTTTAAAATATTGGATACTGTTGAAA
>CAYIKF010000035.1:0-4549 GCA_964363945.1 uncultured Gammaproteobacteria bacterium | reverse complement strand
AAACTACTTCCGGGCATTTCTCTTTCCAAGACAAATGACCATACTTCCGGTGCTTTTGGTTCGGATGTTGTTACCTACACGTTGGTCATTACCAACACCGGTGGGGGAACACTGCATGATGTTAGACTTGTTGACGTTTTGCCTGAAGGATTTACATTTGTTCCTTTGACAGGAACTCCTGCTAACCCTGATTCAGTCTCAGGCAATATCTTAACTTGGAATAATCTTGGAGATATCGCAGGGACCGCATCCTTGACTGTTACCTATAAGGCGGTTATTACAAGTGATATTCATGCTGGTACCCACACAAACCTTGCCGTTGCCCGGGGCACGGGAAGTGACACATTCCAGAGTAGTATTGTCCGCTCATCGGTCCCGATAGGAAAGGGTGTCTTTATCTCATACGATATTCACCAGCCACAAGTACTTGCAGCAGTAACCGAACTGCCGGCAGCAGGTGCTAATACTGTCTGGCTTGTGTATGTTGGATTTCTCTTGGGAGCAGGCTTTGGTTTAAGACGGTTAGGTCTGGCACTTGCGCCAAGAAGAAAAGGAAGAGCAAAAAAGCGTGGTCTTTGGAAGAAGTTTTTGGGTAGCGCATTGGTACTGTTACTCTTCCTGCTTGTTGCACAAGTTTCGCCTGCCAAAGCAGCATTAACTGTTGATATACTCGACTTGCCTTCCTATACCAGTACCGATACTTTCTATATCTCTTACACTGCACTTGACATAGAGGGCGATGCTGTAGTCGCCAACTTCCTTGTTAAAAAGGATGGCGGAACATTCCGAAGTTTGGTTAATGGTTCGGCGTCGGGTGCAACCAATAAAGTTTTGGTAACAGGCCAAGATTTCTATGACGGTCAAGGGAAATATATCTTTCGAGTTGAAGTGACTGGCGGAGCAGATACTTCGGCGGACGAGACCAATACAACTTTTGACCACTCAGGACCATCAGGTGTTCAAGAGTACAGAAAGGAAAGACTTACTGACTCAAGCTACCGTCTTTTCTGGAAAAACCCAGGTGATTCTGATTTCAACAGGGTGTTTATTTACCGCTCTGATAAACCGGAATTTACCGCTGATGGCTCAACTAAAGTAGGAGAAGTAGGAGGAGCACCTGACCAGCAAATGTCATGGGATAACTTTGGCCTTGAGTCTGGGAAAACATACTTTTACGCTCTACGCGCAGTTGACCATGCTGGAAATGGTTCAGGTATAGTTGCGGACCAGGAGGCACAGGTTACGGCAGGAGCAGTACTGGCTGCGGCCGCAACAACGACTACTACTGCTGGGGCAGTGGCTGGTGGTGTTGAGAAGGTAAAGGTTTTACCAAAAGAAGAACCAAGCGAGGGTGAAATTTTGGGAGAGGAAGCTTCGCCCTCTCCGACAGCTGTAGAAACTCCTGTTGCGGAAGCCCCCGGCGGATTACTTGAGCAGCTTTCCGGTAACCGTTTACTTGCCCTCGCTGTAATTCTTATAGTAGTTATTGGTGCCTGGGTTTTTTGGCCCCGTCGTCCCCGAGAATAATTCTTATTTGGGATAATTAACGATTCTGTGCTTTGTAGAGGACTACTTCCTCAGACCCGCCAACGCCCGAGCTTCGGGGGGCAGATTTCGTTTCCCGTGACTCTTCTTTCGTGAGTGGTTTTGCATAGCGTTCCCGAGATACACGAACTATTTTTGCACGGTTCAGGTTGCGCGAGCGAGGCAGTGGCAGAGTGTTGGCCACAAACGGACGGGAAGTTTTCCCCTCAATTGCCATTTTTACCACGACTTGCCAATTATCAAGCGCGACTAAGTCCTCTTCTTTATAGACGTCGCCGAATTCTTGTGCCAAAACGTGCGCGTCCTGCGCACTCACCACGAACGAAACCAAACTTCCGACATTGCCTAAGATTGCCTTTTGGACATCTTCAGGGACTTGTGCAATATACTGATTGGCAAGGACTAAAGACAACCGATATTTTCGTGCTTCAGAGAGAATTTTGATAAATGATGTGGTGGCAAAATTTTGAAACTCATCAACGTACAAGAAAAAGTCCCGCCGCTCGCTTTCCGGAACATTCACACGCTCCATTGCTGCAAGCTGAAGTTTGGTTACTACCATTGCTCCTAAAAGAGACGAGTTGTCTTCTCCCAATTTTCCTTGTGACAAGTTGAGGATTAAAATTTTCCCTTCATTCATGATTTTTGAAAGGTCAATAGTAGAGTGAGGGTATCCTATAATATTACGAATAAGTGTGGAGGACACAAATTGTCCGACTTTGTTCAAAATGGGAGATATAGTCTCGGCTTGCAGTCTTTCACTCATTCCCTCAAACTCTTTTTTCCAAAAGTTGACAAGTATACGGTCTTTACTTTGTGACACAATCTTCTCTCTGAAGCCGCGGTCGGTTAAGAGGCGTGGTATATCAACAAGGGTTGAGCTGGGTTGGGGAAGTAGCGTCAAGATAGCATTTCTGAATACATACTCAAGTCGAGGTCCCCACGAATAATGGTAGAGCTTGTAGAAAATTGCCACAATACCCGAGGCAATTAAGTCATGTTGCCCACTTTCTGCTCCCTCAAACAGGTTCAGGCGAAACGGATAATTGCGGTCCGCAGCGTCTAAATAAACAACGTCGTTAAGGCGGAATGAAGGTACGTAATCAAGTAAAATATCGGATAAATCCCCATGGGGGTCTATCACCGCCACTCCCTCTCGATTTCGCATATCGTTTACTGCCATATTGGCAATGAGCGTTGATTTACCGGTGCCTGTTTTTCCAATCAGATACATATGGCGGCGCCTGTCTACTCGTTTAATACCAAATACCGTTGGTTTTCCCTTAAAATCCGCTCTTGCAAAAAAGTTAATTTCCTGCCTGCCGGCAGGCATGGCCTCTTTCTCTTGGGAGGTTCCAATGGGCAGGTTTTCCGGTGGCTCGCTGGCAAGTTTTCCTCCCCAGGAGATAGTGGGAATTCTAGACAGTGGTTCTGTCGGAAGATGCCAGAGTGTTGCAAGTTCGTCAACTGTTAAGATATTTGAGCCGGGGAGCGGTTTGGGGAGGCGAGCTCTTATTGACCCCTCAAGCTGCTTCTTGCGAAAGAATAGGGGGTTGTGGACTATGAGTGCATTTGACTCACCCAGAGAAAAAGCACCGAACGAACCACTTAGGTTTCCCAGAAGAGCCTCGGCATCGGCTTTTGTTTCTCCCTGCACAAGCAGTCGTATTCCTACCACAAACGCTTGACTTGCTCCTAATTTGCGCTCAACAAGTGCGGCTTTTGGATGGGAGCGAGTTTCTCCTTCAGAGGTTTGGACGCCAGAGGTCAAGAAAGTTCTACCCCTCTCCTGCCATGAGGCAGACGCAGGCACCACTACTAACTGTACCAACGCACGTTGTTGCGCTTTGAGGCTTGCCAGTACACCTAGCACTGGAGAGAGCGGGTCAGTATCCTCGCCTACATCTCGCCAGGTCTTGAGCGGATAATAGGAATAATTGGCAAGAGCAAGTTGAGCTACCTCGTTCTCATTTTGCGGGAAAGAGGTAAGGTAGTCCGCAGAGGGGATAATTGATGCTTGGGGATATTGCGCGGTAAGTTGCGAGGTAAAATACGAACCGACTTCTTGGGGAACGCTGACGTAAAAGTGGATAGATTGGTCAAACCCTGCGATTTCAAAAAAGAACGGTTTTAGCCTTCCTATGAGCCGTGAAAGGAGCGTTGGCCGCTGGGAAGCGAGTGCGGAGAATACCGTCGCAGCTTGCTCTGGTGTTTCTTCCCCTGCGCGCGGTGTTTTAATCTCAAAGAGGGTATTCTGCTTCATGGCGTTATTATACCAGCGTTCAATTCATCTCCGCAATAAATTGCGGAGTTTTCTTGAATGCTGTTATAATGAGATTGATACTATGAGCGTTGCTGCCGCCCTTGTCCATTTTTTGCTTCCCTCTCACACGAATAATTTTAAGGCCAAAATTTTACATTCCTCTTCTCTTTTTGTGATAGCGGGTATCCTTCTTATGTTATACATCGTCCGTGTGCCTACCCATCTTGCACGTGTTCTAGGATTAACCGCTGGTTCGCTTCCTGTGCAAGCGTTAGTAGATATCACCAATCAAAAACGGACAGAAGTGGGTCTTAATTCTCTTCGGCTTGAACCAACGCTCTCGGCAGCCGCGGCAGCAAAAGGACAAGACATGCTTGCGAAGGGCTATTGGGCACATGTGGCGCCTGACGGAACGACTCCTTGGACATTTTTTCTGCACTCAGGTTACGAGTATCGGTATGCGGGAGAGAACTTGGCGCGGGATTTTGACTCACCCGATCAAGTGGTCCATGCGTGGCTCGCATCCCCAACACATCGAGATAATATGCTTTCAGGAAAATATCAGGATATTGGTATTGCGGTGGTGCAGGGCGATTTAGCAGGGAAGCCTACTACCATTGTTGTCCAGCTTTTAGGCACACGGCTTGGGAGTAGTGCACCTATACAGGTAGCTCAAAACTCTACCCAGCCCTCCCCCTCTATCACGCCAACGGCAGTACCTTCGACTGTGCAATCTTCGCC
>CAYIKF010000034.1:0-4755 GCA_964363945.1 uncultured Gammaproteobacteria bacterium | reverse complement strand
ATCGTATACAAGTTCGGGAGCTCATTGTTCGTGGCGCCGAAGTTAGTAAGCACAATGAGTTGGTCGCTTGAGGGTGCGGGGAATACAGACGGCTCCTCGTAGGGCCCTAACCATACACTCACGCGATTGGTACCATCGTATTCAAGTATCGAAATATTGTTCTCTTCGGTGAGTACGAGGTGGCGCGAGGTAGGAAGCCAGCGCAACGTAGAACGTTGCGAGCTGTTAGCTAATAGCTCATAGCTAATGGCTACTTCTTGGTCACTGACCAAGAAGTTTTTGTCCTCTTTGATATCGTATACATAGGTATGAGCGGGTTTGATATCTCTCTCTTGCCGCTGAGTTGATACACCGGGAAGAGGAGGAGTGAGATTGTCAGGAATGGTTGCTGAGCCAGATGCAGTATAGAGTACTTTGGTTTCATCCGGGGAGAAAACAAAACTCTCTGTTTTGCGGATTACAATGTCGGCGACTTCCTGGGGCAGTTTTGATATGAGAGAGGTACGTTTCTTTTCTTTATATTCACTCCATGAGTTTTGGAGTTGTGCAAGCCGTTTTCCCTTAATGTTGACAAGCTGGGCTTGAGGAGTAAAACTTCCCGGGTCTACTAAGAAGATGCCGTTTGCTCGTTCAAGAATGATGCTGCGACTGTCGGGAGACCAACTGAGCAAGTTTTCCTTTCCCACTTCTACATCGCTTGCTTGTCGTGCTTCTCGTGCAAATCCAAAAGGAAGATTGCCTAACTCAAGCACCCACACTCCTGTTTTATCTGGAGTTTCGGGGTTTTGGGGCCCGCCTGCTGGACGAGCAGGAACTACCCATGCAAGCTTTGTGCCATCAGGGGATAGAATGGGGTGTGTGGCGCCGCCGAAGGTGAGTGGAGAAAGTGAGGCGGCCCTCGTAAAAAGGAAGGCATTGGTAGTCGTCACCACGCTTGCAGTAATGGTGAGGCGTTTCTTCCATGGAAAGAATCCGTCTTTTAATATTTCGACATCATAGGTGCCAGGAGTAAGATTAATGCTTTGATTGGTGGCAGTTTTGAGGATGCCATTAATGAATACTTGTGCCGCGTCTGGAGTAGAAGTTGCGACAAGAATCCCCGTGGGGTTAAATTGCCATTTGTTTGTATCAAACCGGTATCCCTTCGCGTACTGAATTACAAAGTAACCACCTATTGCAACAATGACGAAACTAGCCAAAAAAAAGAGTGCCCGCTGACTCATGACATAATTATAACAGTTAGAATTTCTAATTTCTAATTAGGTTAATTTTCTTTCTTTACTTCTTCCTTCCAGTATGCTACTTTCTTGGTAGGTTCTTTTTTGAATATATCATAATACTACTCTAGTAGTACTTTATGTATCATTTAGCCATTTAATAATCAACTATTCAGCCCATGTTTCAGAAATTAAATAAGCGTATTGCGATAGATTTGGGCACTGCAAATACCCTCGTGTGGTTGGCGGGTGAGGGACTGGTCATTAATGAACCAAGTGTGGTAGCAGTGACTGTTGAGGATGGTCGGGTGGTGGCAGTTGGCTCTCACGCACGGCAGATGCTGGGAAGAACTCCGGGGAGCTTGGTTGCCTCTCGTCCCATGCGAGACGGAGTGATTGCCGATTATGAGGTAACGCGGGCACTTCTTGCATATTTTATTAGCAAGGTTGCTGCCCCCTTTCTTCTTTGGAAACCTGAAGTCATGATTTGCGTGCCAGCGGGCTGCACTCAAGTTGAGCGCAGAGCGGTACTTGATGCGGCTCTCGCTGCCGGCTCGCGTATTGCCTACTTAATTGAGGAGCCCTTGGCTGCTGCAATTGGGGCAAAAATTCCTATTGCCGCAGCTTCAGGCCATATGATTATGGACTCAGGCGGAGGAGCAACAGAGGCAGCGGTCATCTCGCTGGGAGGAGTAGTGATTCATAAGTCGGTGCGCGTTGCAGGAAACAAAATTGATGAAGCAGTGCAAAATTATCTGCGGCGTCGGTATAACTTAATTATCGGTGAGCAGACTGCAGAAGAAGTTAAGCTCAAGATTGGTTCGGCTATGCCGCTTCCTAAGGAAGAGCATATGGAAGTATCGGGGCGTGATCAGGTGCTCGGATTGCCCAGAACCGTGACCGTGACTTCTGGGGAAATCGCCGAGGCTATTCGTCCGATACTTCATGTGATTGTGGGGACAGTTAAAGAGGTACTTGAGGAGATTCCTCCTGAGTTGGCAAGCGACATCATTGATAAGGGTATAACTATGAGTGGTGGAACGGCACTTCTTCGTGGATTTGACCGGTTGATGACAGAGGAAGTAGGAGTACCAGCTCATGTTGCAGAAGATCCCCTGTTGTGTGTCGTTAAGGGAACGGGAATGGCACTCGAGAATTTAGACGTTTATCGGCACTCTATTACTAGGAAGTAATTAGTGACTAGTGAGAAGTGATTAGTGAATAGTGGTAAGTGATAAGTCATAAATTAAGAAAGTCTTATAATAAAAAAGTTTTGCGTCTTGCGTTTTGAGCTTTAAGCTTATTTACGTATATTTTTCGGTAGATAGAATACGCAGGAGAACAGATAAATTATAGGTTTTTAGCGGTACGCAAGGATCTACTAAAATGAACTTGAATTTTGTGCACATTTTATATGCAAAATAGGATGATTGTGCAAAAACAAATAAGAGTGAAAAAGTAACCTGTAGTATATTAGGACATAAAATACGATTAAAAAGCTCATTAGAGACGAGAATAAATAGGTAACTTTTATTATAGGTTTAATCAATTGACTATTTTTATCCGTGTTTTTGCTGTCTGCGACTGTCTTTTTTAGTGTAAATGAGTGAAAATGTCCAAAAAATGAGCGTGAAACCCAAAATAAGGGATATAAATGACTCATAAGACGTACAAAAGGGATAGAAAATACACTACTATCCTTGGGGTACAGGTAAATAGCACCCAGCTTGCCGAAGTGCTAACGTGGGTCGAAGGTTGGATTGCCAAAAAGGGACGGTTTTTTGTCGTGACGCCTAATCCGGAGATAGTAATGCTGGCCCAGCATGATACAGTTTTAGCTAGAATTTTGAATCGTGCCGATATTTCTTTGCCAGATGGCATAGGACTTGTCTGGGCAAGTTGGTGGTTGGTACTTCGTGAGTCGTTATTCGGTAACGAAGCCCGTATCGTCAAGAGTAATACGTCTAACGTAACCGTATTACGAAACGGGCATCCTAACCCTAACCGTATTACACTTACTCACCGCGTGAGTGGAATAGATGTTATGGAGGCCTTGATTGGATTAGCCTCAAAACGTGGCTGGCGCGTGTTTTTGCTTGGAGGACGACCGGGTATCGCCGCTTTGGCAGCCAAAAAGTTGAAAAATGAATTAGAAATTAGAAATTTGAAATTAGAAATTCAAGCTGATCCAGGTCTGCGGCTGAATGCAGAAGGTAAGCCTGTTAATAAAAAAGAAGAAATTCACGAGATAGAGGTTATCAAGAAGATCAGCTTGTTTAAGCCTCATCTTCTTTTTGTTGGTTTCGGGGCGCCAAAACAAGAGAAATGGGTAGCATCAAACTATAACAAACTACAAACTTTAGGAACAATGGTTGTGGGTGGGGCATTTGATTATATTTCCGGCCGCATACCTCGTGCTCCGGCGTGGCTTAGAAATATGGGCCTCGAATGGCTCTTCCGCCTCATCGTTGAACCCTGGCGATGGAAGCGCCAACTTACTCTTCTTAGGTTTGCTTGGGCAGTGTTAAATTCCCATTGATTTTTCTTGAATTTTATTTACAATTGAGAATATGCTTCAAGGTCTTCTTAGAGTTATCGATAAAATCTCGCGAGCTCAGCCAGTTTATGCCCATTGCGATATTCCGTGTGGGATTTATGACCCACATGAAGCGCAAGTCGCAGCTCATACTATTATAAGGATGGTGAGTCTTTTAGATGAGTTAAAACCATCAAAAGAGGAACCAGATTTTGAGGAAAGAAAGAGGATTATTAGTCAAATTGCCCGTTTAACTCGCGTGAAGGAAGAGCATGCTGAAATGGTAAAACATGAATTAAGGGTGCTTTGGGCAGATTATTTCAAGGAGGAACATTTGAAAGAATATCCTCACTTGCATGATACATTTTGGAAAGCAATGAAACTTGCTTCAAAGGCTCGTCAAGAAGTTAATATTGAAGCGGCCCAGGAATTGCTAGGGGAAGTTCAAAAAATCGCTGAAATTTTCTGGAAAACAAAAGGTATAGCAACAGCAAGAATTCCTTCCCCTTATCCAAGTGGAGGAGAGATAGTTGTACCTAAAGGATAGAATAAGAGACTCGATGGGCACATTTTACTCGGAAAACAACTCGCCTCCGCCAGCTGGCAGATCGGATTTCGGACTTCCGCTCCGCCTGCGGAGGAGACTCCAGTCACTCAATCCTGGCTCACACAAGTTTTCTCTCGCAAAAGTGCCATTTTCATCTCTTTTCCAATGGCCTTTGTTAAGATTTCGAGTTAATGGCCATTCAATGGAACCCAATTTCCATGAAGGCGATTTGCTTTTGGTTAACAGGTGGGTAAGGCCAAAAGTAGGGGATATCGTTGTAGCTCGCGACCCAATCAATATACATCGCTTGATATTAAAACGTATCAAAGAGGAACAAAAAAATAAGTATGTGGTAGCTGGCGACAACAAAGGTCACTCAATCCCAAGAAAAATAACAAAAGCAGCAATTTTAGGTAAAGTTATCACTTGACAAAGCCGTGTTTATTAGTTTCAAT
>CAYIKF010000033.1:0-4867 GCA_964363945.1 uncultured Gammaproteobacteria bacterium | reverse complement strand
AACTTTGCGGCCGTTTTTGAGGACAGTCGTAACAGTAAAACGTGCGTTGGTGATACTTGTATCGTAGCGGCATACTCCATGGGAGCAGGTCCCAAACAAAAGCTCTCGCGTTTCCTCGGAAGTTGCAGGGGTGATTACTCCTCCAGCCCCCTGTTTTATCCCCCGCGCGGTGTAGGTAAGTGAGTATTCCACACGTTGGGCAATTCCTAAGTTTTGAAAAGTAACAATAATGGCACGGCGGTCGCTTCTGAACCCCACAATTGGTTTAACTCCCACAGTTTTAACTGTTGTACCTCCTCTAGGAGCGCTTTGCTGCTGTGCACGCGGAAGCAATCGTTTTGCGCTCACAGCTCCAACCGCGAGTATTCCTCCTATTACTATGAGAGTTGTTGCGAAAAGTAGCCGCTTCATCTCTTTCCATGATATAGTTAAAATAGGTAATATGTCAAAGAAGTTTGTTGCGGGAGTAGTTGGTATCCTTTTACTTGTCGCAAGTGCAGTGTTTTTTCTTAGGACGCAAAATAGGGAAGGGATACCTCTCATAAATAACCTAGGCGAGACCTCTCAAGAAGTTGCGATAAGTGGGCAAGCGACATACAAGGATGGCTCTGGCTTTTCATTTACATATCCCGAGAATGTCGCCGTAACTGAAAAAACATCCCAGGATGATTCCTACTATTCAGTACTTTCCCTCACCTCGTCTGCAAAAGAAGGAGAGATTACCGTGACCGTTCAAGATACGAGCGCGTCAACACTTGACGAGTGGTTCGAGAATCCTGACAGTCCAAAACTTGCACGTGTTACCGGAGCGGCAACACTGGGCGAGGTTGCGGCTAAGCAATATACCTATAGTCGTGGTGCCCAGAATTTGCTGGCAACGTTAGCGATAGACTTAGGAGTTCTCTACCGCATTGAAGGGCCACAAGACGGCGGGTTTTGGGAAGATGTACAGAACATGGTTGTGTCTTCTTTTGCGGTAGCTCCCCCATCGGCTGCTTCGCAAACAAATGGGGCGGTTTACGAGGAAGAGGAGGAAGTGTACTAATGGAAAACGTTATAGGTGAGGTGTATTTACGAGGTATTGAGTTTTTCTCTCTGATTGGAGCGTACGTTTCTCCCGGAGCACAGAAAGCATTTTTCATTGGTCTGGGAATTTTTCTTTTTCTTCTGCTTTTTGCCTTTACCCGCCATCACATGCTTTCTTGGAGTATCAGAGGGGCGTGGTTTGGGATAGTGCTTGGTATTGTGGTCGCGCTTGCAGTTGAGGCGTTTTTATTGGTAGGAGGAAGAACCTTAGTAGTTGAAGCAATAAAAAATGAGCGCACCCCCAAAAGTGTCCGTGTATTTCTTCAGGAGAATCTCACCGAACTTGCGCAGTCTCTAGCAGGAGAACCAAAAACCTTGAGTGCCGCAGAAGAAGCAACAGGCGCGGCAGATGTAGTTTTAGAATTCCAGAGTTTGCCCCCTCTTGAGCGGCAAAAAGCCCGCCAGTTAATTTGTACCCCCTAGAGAATATTTGTACATACTCGCCTCTGGTTGCAGTCGTTTGGTACAATTGGTGGGTATGGCAACGAAAGTTGAATTACAAGAACGAGTTGAAAAATTAAAGTCCGCGCTTGATGTTCCCGCAAAGTTAAAACGTATAGAGGAGTTGAGCCTTGAGTCGCAAAACCCCTCTTTTTGGCAGGATTCGACTAGGGCCGGAAAGTTAATGAGTGAACTCTCTATACTTCAAGAACAATTAGAGCAGGTGGGAAAGGTAGAAAAGCAGATAGCGGAGGGCTTGGAGTTAAGTGAAGCAGACAAAGAACTCAAGAAGTTAGAAGTCTTAACATTTCTGTCGGGTCCGTATGATAAAGAACCGGCGATTCTTTCAATTCACGCGGGGCAAGGGGGAGTCGAGGCAATGGATTGGGCGCAAATGCTCGAGCGTATGTACATGCGTTACTGCGAACGCAGGGGTTGGAAGGTTGAGGTTGTGGATGTGGTAGCGGGAGAAGAAGCGGGTGTAAAATCCGTTACGTTACTAATTGGCGGCCCATATGCGTATGGCTATTTAAAACATGAAGCGGGTGCACATAGACTCGTCCGCCAGTCTCCTTTTAATGCGGCACGGCTTCGCCAAACCTCATTTGCATTGGTTGAGGCACTTCCACAACTCCCGGAAACAGAGCAAAGAGATATTAAAGAAGACGAGCTTGAGTGGCAATTTTTCCGTGCTTCTGGTCACGGTGGGCAAAATGTCCAGAAGGTGTCAACTGCCGTGCGCTTAACACACAAGCCCACAGGAATAGTAGTTACCGCCCAAACAGAGCGTTTCCAAGAGCAAAATAGAAAAATTGCTCTGCGCTTGCTTGCGGCAAAGTTGTGGGTTCGGGAACAGGAGCGCAAGCAAAAGGAAGAACGCGCAATCAAGGGTGAGTTCAAGCCCGCATCATGGGGAGCGCAACGTCGCTCATATATACTTCATCCATATAAAATGGTAAAAGATTTGCTAACTGGGGTGGAAAGTTCTGATGCGGAAGGTGTACTTGATGGAAAACTTGACGAATTTGTAATCAGCAGCTTGACTAGCGTATATAAGAAGAGGTAAAAATAAGGTAACCTTGTTTCTCGAAGCTCGAAATAGAGAGACTATAATGGACACGACAGAACAAACCCAACAGCAGCAGCAAGCAGCACCGAAAGTGCCGCAGAAAGCGACACTCTTTGCGAAGTTTTCTTTCGTGCGTGGCCTTCCTCTTCCAATGCTTGTTGCAGTATTGGTAGTTATTGGAGCGGGAATATTCACGGGATACTTCCTCTCTCAAAAAGGTCCAGCGGGTATCAGTGGAAAATTTGAAGTAGCTCCCGGTGCTAAAGTTACCGGAGAAGGGATTGGGTTGGAAGATACTAAAACATTCAGAGACTCAGCAACTGGCGTTTTGAAAAAAGGCGGGGTAGATGGTGAAGGAACGCATCATTTAGAAAGAGATGGAGGACCTTCGCAGAATGCGTATCTTACCTCTTCTGTTATCAACCTCAACGAATTTGTAGATAAAAAGGTAGAGGTGTGGGGAGAAACGTTCAAAGGTCAAAAAGCAGGATGGTTGATGGATGTGGGAAGGATAAAGATTTTAGAGTAAGCAGAGCTTGTTTCTCGCTAAAGCTCCAAATAAATGATTACCTTTAAGGATGTTTCTAAGAAATTTGGTTCCATCGTAGCGCTTGAAGGTATTTCCTTCGCTATTGAGCCGGGAGAGTTTGCTTTTATTACCGGGCCTTCAGGGTCGGGCAAAACGACACTTCTGCGCATTATCCTTCGTGAACTCATGCCTGATGCGGGCGACGTGCTTTTTGGGGGGAAAAGCATCGCAGAGTTAAAAAGCCAGGATATTCCCTTTTATAGAAGAAGAATAGGAGTGGTATTTCAAGATTTTAAACTGCTCCACGACCGAACCGTTGGCGAGAATGTCGCGCTAGCGCTAGCCGTATTTGATGAGCCGGAAGAGAAACAGCTCTCTAGAGCTCATGAAGTACTCTCTCGCGTAGGACTTGCAGAGAGAGTTGATGCGTTTCCTTCACAATTGGCAGGAGGAGAACTGCAACGAGCAGTGTTTGCACGCGCACTTGCCCACAGTCCGAAATTGTTGTTGGCTGATGAGCCGACAGGAAACCTTGACCCCGATACCGCATGGGAAATTGTTGAGTTGATGAACGACATTAACAAAGATGGTACTACCGTTCTTATGGCAACCCATAATCATGATATTGTGGACAGAATGAAACGTCATGTCATCGAGTTGCGGGGTGGGAAGATTGTTCGTGACCAAGAACACGGGAAGTATAAAGTCTCCGACCCGGAGGGCTCTCCGACCCGGAGGGAAAGTTAATGTTTGCCCAACATCTCCGTACTGCCTTTGTTCATATACGTCGTTCGCCCTACCAAGCGCTTGCGGCAGTCCTTGTTATGACGCTCACTTTTTTTGTCGCGACTATTTTTGCATTTACCGCATACATTATGACCGTAACACTCCATTACTTTGAAACACGGCCTCAAATTATTGCTTTCTTGAAGAATGACGCAACCCCCGAGGAGGTCTCTGCACTTTCCCAAAAACTTGCCAATGATCCCCGTATTCGCAGTGATATTCGCTATGTGTCCCATGAGGAGGCGTTGCAAATTTATAGAGAAACCGCTGACAATCCCTTGGTTACAGAACTCGTGAGTCCTGATGTGTTGCCTGCCTCTCTTGAGTTTTCCGTAACCAATCTTTCATACACACAAGAAGTTATTGCGGAAGTCAAACAAGTACCCACTGTTGACCGTGTTGAGTTTACGGCCAGTCTAGGAGGAGAGACATCACTTGCTACCGTTATTGGGAACCTGCAGCGGATTACCCGATATGTGAGAGTGGGAGGTGCGGCGCTTCTTTCGTTTTTATCTGTCACAGCTCTTCTGACCCTACTTGTGGTTATTGGCACGCGTGTTGCGAGCCGCCGGGAAGAAATACAGGTATTAACGCTCATTGGGGCAACGCCGGGCTTTATCCGCTCCCCGTTTCTGTTTGAGGGAATAACATATGCGGTCACCGGAGCGCTCGCAGGATTTATTACTGCGACACTCCTATTTTTATATTTAATGCCCAATCTTGCAAAATACTTTGGTGAAATTCTTGTAATCGTGCGGGATATACCTACTCTTCTTGCACAACTGGGAATACTCGCGGCTATAGAATTGACTGCTGCACTTTTGATTGGTATTGTAGGAGCGTGGTTTGCCATTGCTCGCTACCTTAAAATTAGATGAAGCGGGCATTCTTATATGAGTTGGCTTGCGAAGATTACAGCACTTTTTGTTGCAGGTATCGTGCTTCTGGTGAGTGTT
>CAYIKF010000032.1:3376-5039 GCA_964363945.1 uncultured Gammaproteobacteria bacterium | reverse complement strand
CAAGCGCGTGCACCACTCATTCCTGGAATACTCACCCAGGTAGCCGTCTCGGCCGCAGCTGTGTGGTGGATTTTTACTTAGCTCGCTCTATGTATTCGCCCGTTCGGGTGTCGACACGGACCGAATCACCAACTGCGATAAAAAGCGGGACTTTTACTTGAAGTCCATTCTCAAGAAGTGCTGGTTTCCAAATGTTAGTTGCACTATTTCCTTTGACTCCGGGGCTGGTGTCGGTTACTTTAAGCGTTACTTTTGGAGGCAACTCTATAGTAAGCGGTACATCCGCAGCATCGCCCGAGGACCAGAACAGTACATCCGCTTCTTGCCCATCTTTTAAGAAACGGATCTCCTCTCCTGCAATTCTGCGAGGAATTTCTACTTGCTCGAAACTTTGGGGATCCATAAATACGGCATTTTCCTCATCCTTATATAAATACTGAAGACGTCGTTTGGTTGTCGGCGCCGCCTCAACCCGTGCCCCAGAGTTAAATGTCTTTTCTTCAACTCTACCTGTTTTAAGATTGCGCGCTTCCACGCGGACCGTTGCCCCACCCCGTCCAAGCTTTGTATGGGTATACTTTAATACTGCATAAGGAGTACCGTCGACTTGAAAAGTTGTTCCTGTTCTAAGATCTGTAACATTAATCATATATTAATTTTCAATTCGCAATTTACAATTTTCAATCAATTCACAATGTTACAATGATCCATTGAAAATTCAATGAAAATTAAAAATTTAAAATTGTGTTGAGCTTGTAAAATTCCAACCCTTAATATGTAGCGCTGGCATACGATTACTTCCAAGTTCAAGCTCAAAACTAGAAAGCGGCACAGTAGTATTGGAAATTGCAGCAACGTTGCTTAGGGCTTCTGGAATACTCTGATTAAAACGCAAATTCTTCACTCCTCCCACAATCTCACCATCCTTTATTAAAAACGTTCCGTCGCGCGTCATACCGGTAATTGATAAATGCCTCGGATTCAAAACTCTAACATACCAAAACCGAGTTACAAGCAGTCCTTTTTTGACCCCCTTTATCATATCTTCCAGCTTCAAACTTCCCACTTCCAACGTCAAGTGTAGCGGCATAGGACCACCAGTATTAGGAGCAGGCAAGGCATGGCCTGTATTTTCTGCCTTATGTTTGCCTGCATGGTAGGAATCATACACCAAACTGCTTAATACACCCTCCTTTATAATCTCCACCTTTCTCTTAGGCACACCCTCGAAATCAAAGGGCATGGGAAACCCTTCAACAGAAAGTGGATCATCCACAATCGTAATATTTTTCCCTACCACCTTTTCGCCAAGACGACCCGAAAAATAGCTTGCCTGCTCGTGATAAATCCGTGCGTTTGGCCCAAGCCATGAGAAAAATGCCATCATCTCGTTCACTGCCTGAGGCTCGAGTATTACATCCCACTCTCCCGGTTCAACCTCCATTGGAGCCTTACCACGCTCAACCTTCTCTATTGCCCGACGAGCTACCTCGTCCGCATCGATATCTTCTGCTTTCCTCCCCACCTGCGCGGCAAACCCCGTTGAATCTTTGCCCAACAGTATTGTTGACAAGTCAGAAGCAGAACTTGCATGATATGCCCAAAGTCCGTGCGAGTTCGCAACAGCAACCTCGGTTATCACACTATCAAAAGCACCTGAGGC
>CAYIKF010000032.1:0-3276 GCA_964363945.1 uncultured Gammaproteobacteria bacterium | reverse complement strand
AGTTTACCTCTTCGAGCCTGAGCCTCAGAGCCGATGGCCTGAGCGCTCCGTTGGGCTTTTGAGAGGCTTAATACTTTCTTTGCTATTTCCTGTAACTTCTTTTCGCCAACCATACTGGTGAATTATAGCAAAATTAAGCTCATTATGGTATAATCGGGCCATAAAATGAGTGCTGAAGCTTTAGGACCATCAAAGCCCGAGCAAGTCGGCAACGAGGAAGAGCGAGCACTGTTCCCTCAGCAACGACTGTTAGGGGTAGTCTTTGGCGTAAAACAAAGACCAATTCCTCCTGAAAAGGGAGAAGGGTTGGCCGAGAGTGTTTCTGAAGTTTTGACAAGTACACTCAGACCACGAGAAGCTGAAGTAATTGTCCGTAGATTTGGACTTGCAAGTGGCACACCAGAAACATTAGCTCAAATATCTAATGACTTCCGAAGAACAAAAGAACGCATACGTCAAATAGAAGAACATGCACTTCGTAAGCTACGTTGGCCAAAGATTAGCGACAGATTAAAAAAATATGTGGTTTTGCCTGAAGGCTCTGTTGCCCTCTCAATTGCCGGCTTAAAAGATATTATAGAAGGTGACCTAGAACCGCTCACTAACATCCCATTTTCAGAATTAGGCATTGCAGCGCCATTGGCTCAATACGTAGTGTGGCAAACTGCGGGATTTAAATCGGAAGGAAATGTTGCAACTTTGCTCAGGGCAAACTCCGACCCCTTTTTAAGGCACCTCTCTGCTGAACAATTAAAACATCTTGGAGCTAAACTTCGAGAAGTTTATGAAAAAGCCCAAGCCGGTTTTTATGAAGTCACAAATAATCGCTTTCTCCCCCACTTAGAAATAAAACCCGATGTGCTTGCTTTAATAGCATCACGCCCTATTGAATCCCTTGGTCTCTGGCCAGGAGAGAGTGATCTCAAGAGACATGGCATTACTACTATTGGTGAACTTCTTAATACACCTCAATTTCAACTCGGCTTCCTTGACTGGAGAGTGGAGACAGTGGAGGAGGGGCTTAAAGCATACATTGAAGCAGCTGAATTCGAAATAAATCCCACAAATCGTCTCCTTCCAGAATTAGAGGTGTCAAAAGAAACACTTGCTAGTATTGCTACGGTCTGGATTTATAAGATAGTGGAAATTCGAGTGCATACTGCATTAGCTCGTGGAGATATCTACACAGTGGCGCAGGTGCTTAAAAGGACTGAGAAAGAACTATTAGCGATAAAAGGATTTGGTCTAAAATCTCTTAATGAACTGAAAGCTGCCCTAATAAGACTTACCACTCAGGTAGACACCTGGAAGGTGAACTAGGAAGACACCTGACTCAAGTCCACTTAACAACTCCTGTTTTAATTTTTCTAAATCGTGCCGGGGATGCTCCATGACCTGTATACATAACTTGTGAAGGTTGGCCTTTGCCGCAGTTTGGAGTACCCCATACAATCCATTCTTTTTTACCGCAGATTGCATCGCATGAGCGCCAAAATTTCGGCGTCATCCCTTGATACGTCGGGTTCTTCAATATTTTGCCCAATTTTCCATTTTTAATCTCCCACCCTATTTCTGTCCCAAACTGAAAATTAAGCCGGCGATCATCAATACTCCAACTTCTATTCGTTGACATAAAAATCCCCCGTTTAGTATCAGCTATTAATTCTTCAAGGCTACAGCCTTGCAAGGGGTCCCCTTTTGAGGCTGGTTCCAAGTTAACGTTTGTCATTCGAATTAAAGGAATATACTCCCATCCTGTTGCCCTCATTGTCCCGCTACTTGGCTTCTTATACCCCGGTATAAACTTCCTCAAGTGCGCTGCAGTCTCACGCGACGTAAGATAATCCACAAAGATTCCGTTTTTTACCAAATAGGTTCTTTGTGCTGGCACTCCCTCATCATCATACCCAAATGTTCCAAGTCCTCCAGGAATCGTTGCATCAGCAGTTAAATTCACGATCTTTGAGCCGTAGCGGAATTTACCTAATTTCTCAGGCGTTAAGAAACTGGTCCCGGCATACGACGCTTCATATCCTAATACCCGATCAAGCTCTGTTGCATGGCCACAACTCTCATGGATTTGAAGAGCGAGTTGATTGCCATCCAGAATAACATCGTATTCCCCACTCGGACACAGTGGTGCGGTCAAAAGTGCGGCTGCTTCTTCTCCAATTCGCGGCGCATTCTCCACTAAGTTTAATTCTCGCACCATCTCGTATCCTCGTGTTGCAAACTGTCCGCCATGTGAATTTGGATATGAACGGTTTTGGAAATCGCTCTCACTTGCAGCCGAAGCTTCGACTCCTGCACCGGTCCAGGTTATTTCTTGCTCAATAAGCGAACCATTGGTTGAGGCAAACGTTTTACGCTCTCGATGGGCAGAGAAAGAAGTTTGTGAGATAACAATGCGTGGATCAACTCGTTGCGCCTGATCGGCAGCCAAGAGTAGCTCAAGTTTTTCTTCGAGAGAAACCTTAAACGGATCTTCTTTAATTGGAGTTTTGTAGCTTGCTTTGACTGGTTTTTGTGTGGAGAGTATTACATCCTCTAATTTATGTCGAGCAGAGCTTTCGGCAATCTCGATAGCTCTCTTTACTGTCCGCTCAATTCCCTTCTTTGAAAAATCATTAGAACCCGCAAATCCCCATGCCCCATCTTTTAGAACTCTTATCCCATACCCAAGTGATGTAGAGGACTCAAGTGCCTCAACCACCCCATCCTTTGTAGCAATATTCTGCGACTCTTTTTCAACAATCCGCACATCCGCGTATGGAGCTCGCGGAATTTTCGCCAAAATCTCTTGCACTTGTTTTTTCATTGCATTCAATTGTACTGAATTTCATCTTGGAAAACAAACTTAAAATGAGGTATAATTGCATTAAGCCGAGGTGGCGGAACGGTAGACGCGTAGGTCTCAAAAACCTATGGGGTGCAAGCTCCGTGAGGGTTCGACTCCCTCCCTCGGCACAAATTATTCAATTCCAATAATTTGAAGTCCGTATTTCTCTATATCTTTCCTGGGCCAAAATTTTAAGCCTTTCGTTTTTGAAACATAAGAGATTTTCTTCTTTAACTTTCTTCCTGTATATTTCTTTGTTTTCGGATTCCACTCTTCTAAAACCAAAATATCTCCTGGTTCACATTTAAAATCAGCAAGCCGCACTTCGAATTTTTTCCTCCCTTCCACTACTTCTTTAAAGAACTCTGGCCAAATTTTCTTCTTAATGACATCCTCCCCGCTTTGAAAAGCGGGGTTTCCTCTAAAGGAGGATGACA
>CAYIKF010000031.1:2639-5217 GCA_964363945.1 uncultured Gammaproteobacteria bacterium | reverse complement strand
GCAGATTGGGTGATAGAGTGCTAAAGCAAGGCTAAAATATGATAGTTCCTTATAAAAAGACACTTCGAACGGTTCCTGTCGTTGCTTTGCGGGGCTCAGTCGTATTTCCCTTAACTGAGGCAATCCTCAACTTTGGTCGTCCCAAATCAAAGGCAGCGGTACAATCTGCCTTTCAAGGAGACAGACTGCTTGCAGTCTTCGCGCAAAAAGATGCACGGATTGCAGCTCCCACTAAAGAAGATTTATATACCGTGGGAACACTCGTAACTATTCAACAAGTGATGCCCACAGACATGGAAACGCATGTGTTAGTCAATGGCGTGGCGAAGATTCGCCTCGTCACAATGGAGCGGGAAGAGCCATTCCTTGTTGCGCACGTTGAAGAGATGCCCATAGACATACGAGATAATGAGGAAGAAAGAGCGCTCATCAAGCAAATTACAGAACTTTTCAAAAAAGCAATTAACTTAGGCAAGCCGCTGGAGCCAACCCACATGGTGATGAGACTCGTGTCAGGGAGTGCGCTAGACGCTGCTGAGGTTGTGAGCCAAATTGCGTCGCTTCTTGAAATTAAAACTTCAGATAAACAAGCGCTTTTAGAAGAACAAGATTTTAAGAAACTTGCAGAGAAGGTGCACGAGTGTCTGGCACAAGAGGTAAATGTACTAGAAATTGAGCGTACTATTCAAGTGAAGACCCAGCGCCGCTTTGAAGAACAAATGCGCAAAGCCATGCTTCGCGAGCGAAGGCGTACGATAGATGAGGAGTTGGGTGAAGCAGAGGACCAGGACGAGATTACACAACTGCGTAAGAAAATCGACGCTGCTGGCATGCCGAAAGACGTTGAAGAGAAGGCAAATAAAGAACTTGAGAGACTCGCTCAAATGTCTCCTCATAACCCGGAGGGAGGGTATTTGCGCAACTATTTGGACTGGCTGGTAGAAATGCCGTGGTCTGTGCTTACTCCGAATAATGTCTCCATAGCACACGCAGCTCGTGTGCTTGAAGAAGACCACCACGGACTCGAGAAGGCAAAAGAGAGAATTCTGGAGTTTTTGGCAGTTATGAAGGTGAAGCAAGATAGTAAAAATCAAAAATCAAAAATAAGTAAGCTTGCTGCTCGCGCAATAAATCAAAAATCTGAAGATGGGGAAACAAAAGCGGGAGAAAAGGATGGAAAAAGTGAGCCGGTAAGTCCTACTATTCTTTGCTTTATCGGTCCACCAGGAGTTGGAAAGACATCAATCGGAAAGTCCATTGCCCGCGCTCTCGGAAGAAAGTTTGTAAGGATTTCATTGGGAGGAGTTCGTGACGAAGCAGAAATTCGAGGACACAGGCGTACCTACGTCGGAGCGCTGCCCGGCCGAATTGTTCAAGGAATACGAAACGCAGGGACTCGCAATCCTATATTTATGTTGGATGAAATTGACAAAATTGGCATTGACTTTCGAGGGGATCCCTCGGCAGCGCTCCTTGAAGCGCTTGATCCCGAACAAAACAGAGAATTTTCAGACCATTACCTTGAAGTACCGTTTGACCTCTCTCAAGTTATGTTCATTTGCACAGGAAACATGCTTGACACAATCCCTCCCGCGCTTCGCGACCGGCTTGAGGTTATCCGCTTCCCCGGCTACACAGAAGAAGAGAAGTATCATATTGCTCGCCGCTTCTTGTGGCCAAAACAGATTGAGGCGCATGGACTTTCTGGTAGACACATAGAGATAACGCCTCAAGCGATTCGGGAAGTTATTCGCCACTATACGAGGGAGTCAGGGGTTCGCAATATTGAGCGTAACTTGGCCACAATGTGCCGTAAAATTGCGCGCAGAGTTGCTGAAGGTAAAGATGTGGTGCGTCAAATTACTCTTAACCAAGTGCACGAATTTCTTGGGGTACAGAAGTTTACCTCTCTTCTTGCTGAGCGGCGAAACGAGGCAGGAGTGGCAACAGGACTTGCAGTGACTCCTACCGGTGGCGAGATTCTCTTTGTGGAAGTGGCATTAATGCCTGGAAAGGGACGTCTTACCTTAACAGGGCAACTTGGTGATGTCATGCAAGAGTCGGCCAAAGCAGCCTTCTCGTACGCACGGAGCCACTGGGGAACGTTTGGTCTTGTTCGTGATTTTGCAAAAGACATTGACGTCCACATCCATGTACCAGAAGGTGCAGTACCGAAAGATGGTCCCTCGGCTGGGATTGCGCTTGCGACTGCGCTTATCTCAGCACTCACCAAAATCCCGGTTCGAGCAGATATAGGACTGACTGGCGAGATTACCTTGCGGGGTCGGGTGCTCGAGATTGGTGGAGTGAAGGAAAAGGTCATTGCTGCCCATTCAGCCGGTATTAAAACAGTAATATTGCCGAAGGACAATAAAAAGGACCTAGAGGATATTCCTGAGAAGATAAAGGGGGAGATTAAATTCGTATTTGCCTCGGAGCTTGAGGAAGTACTGAAGGTTGCGTTAACCCGTCCACTTTCTAAAGAGCAAAAAGAAACTCCCAGAACAACTCCTGCGTACCTGGCTGTCTCCTAATCTTCGTTGCAAATTTCTCGCGGATACGATATACTTTCTCCTGT
>CAYIKF010000031.1:0-2539 GCA_964363945.1 uncultured Gammaproteobacteria bacterium | reverse complement strand
CTTGTGGCTCTGTCGTCCCCTGAACCAATGCAGAGCATGGTTCAGGGCCGTGTACCGTACTTGTACTGGTACACGGTAGCGACCTAAATAAGATGTATTTTGTGTATGTTTTGCAAGGTAGGAAGAATGGTAAGCTATACACTGGATTTACAAAGGACCTTAAAACTAGATATAGAAAGCATAAACTCGGTGGCGTACACACAACTAAGCGTATGGGTGAAATAGATCTTATATATTATGAGGCATTTAAAGCCGAGTCAGATGCCAGAAGAAGAGAAAAATATTTGAAAACAACAAAGGGGAAGAGAACTTTAAGAGTAATGTTAAAAGAGAGTATTGCCGCCATCGTCTAATGGTTTAGGATATCGGGTTCTCATCCCGAAGATTGGGGGTTCGAATCCCCCTGGCGGCACTAGGAATACACCATGGCTAAGAATTCTCATACAACAGGGAAACTCATACACCTCACTTCTCAAGGTATTACCGAATTAAAGGAGGAATGTGAGGAACTGTTGAGTAAAAGGCCGCGAGTAGTTGAACGACTTGCCAATGCGCGGTCAATGGGTGACCTTTCCGAGAATAGTGACTATACCAATGCCAAAGAGGAGCTCGAATTTCTTGATGGACGGATTGACGAGCTTGAGCATGTATTACGGAATGCAATAGTAATTAAAAAAGTAATTCGCAAGCATGTCGATTTAGGTGCAAAGGTAACTGTAGCAAATAACGGAGAGCGGCATATATTTCATATTGTTGGAGAATGGGAAGCAGACCCACAAGAGCAGAAGATTTCTCATGAATCGCCACTCGGTCGGGCATTGCTTGGGAAAAAAGTAGGTGACAACGTTGAGGTCGAGGCTCCTGCTGGGAGAGTTGTGTATAAAATACTCAGTATCCAGTAACTAGTATCTAGTGATGAGTCTGACTCATTACTCTTATCTTCATTTCTTCGTTCCTCGATTTATTATATACTTAACCTACGATGGCAGCTCGTCTTGAGACGGTTAGAAAAGCTCGTCTTGCAAAACTTGCTCAACTCAAAAAATTAAACGTCAATCCGTATCCTGCCGGTTGTGTGCGTACTCATACAGCAGCAGAAGCGCTCGCTTCGTTTGGTAAAAGGGTTGCTGTTGCGGGAAGGATATGGTCCATTCGTTCGCACGGCGGTTCGGCGTTCGCAGATTTGCGGGACCAGTCAGGCGATATTCAAGTCTTTTTTGCTCGGGACGAACTTTCTCCCCAAGAGTTCTCATCGGTTAAACTTCTTGATGTTGGTGACTTCATCAACGTCCAAGGCAAGGTTTTTAAAACACAGGCAGGTGAAACAACAATTCGTGCCAAAAAATTAACGCTTCTTGCAAAATCTCTTAGACCTCTTCCAACATCATGGTCTGGTTTGAAAGATATCGAGGAGCGCTATCGCCAGCGCTATGCTGATTTGCTCATTAACCCTGAAGTCCGCGAGGTTGCACTAACACGGACAAAAATAATTAAAGAACTTCGCGTATTTCTTGAAGAAAAAGGATTTGTTGAGGTTGAGACGCCCATACTTCAACCACTCTATGGAGGTGCATCTGCAGCTCCGTTTGTTACTCACCACAAAGCACTGGATACTACCTTTTATCTTCGAATATCTGACGAGCTTTACTTAAAGCGGCTTATTGTTGGTGGTTTTGAGAAGGTTTATGAGATTGGCCGTGATTTCAGAAATGAAGGCATTGACAGGTCGCATAATCCAGAATTCACTATGCTTGAATTTTATTGGGCATACGCTGATATTGACGATCTTATTACACTTTCAGAGGAGATGTTTCGTACCATACTAACAAGAGTGAAAGGTAGTCTCAAAGTGACTTCTGGACGTGCAGAGCTTGATTTTGTTCCTCCATGGCCGCGTAAAACTTTCCGGGATGCACTTCTTGAGACAACAGGAGTTGATGTTGACAAAACGCAAAACGAGTCGCAAATTCGCGCACTTCTCAGGAAGAAAAAAATACCCGTGCCTAAGGGGGTTGTGGGCTATGGACCTCTTGTTGATCTTCTCTGGAAGAAAGTTGCTCGTCCTGCTATAACACAGCCAACATTAATTATTAACTGGCCTGCCCAAATGCTTGCTCTTGCAAAACGAGAAGCTAGCGACCAGACTAAAGTAGGCGCTTTCCAACTGGTAGTGAAAGGTATGGAGGTTATCAAGGCCTACAATGAACTCAATGATCCTATTGATCAAAGAAAACGTTGGGAAGAACAAGAGAAATTAGTCAAGAGAGGCTTTGGAGAAGGAGAGAGGCTTGACGAGGATTACTTGCGGGCGCTTGAGCATGGGATGCCGCCAACTGCCGGCTGGGGAATGGGCATTGACCGATTTGTTATGCTTTTAACAGGCGCGAAGAATATTAAAGATGTGATTCTTTTTCCGACATTAAGACCGGAGAAGTAGGAAATGAGGAACTATGTTAGATATAAATTTCATCAGAGATAATCCGGATAAAGTAAAACAGGGTATATCAGCCAAAGGTTATGATGCTTCTTTAGTGGATAA
>CAYIKF010000030.1:0-5302 GCA_964363945.1 uncultured Gammaproteobacteria bacterium | reverse complement strand
GGTCTGGCTTACCTTTTCTGACCCGGGAGGAGTCAAAGAGCTAAAGTTTAACGGAAAAGTCGTAAACTAAATTCGAAGTTTAAGGTGATATCGCAATCGTAAAGTGATTGGCAAAATGCAAAATTACAGTTTAAAATCAAAAGTTTTTTTAGTTTTAGTTTCACTATTCACTATACACTATTCACTATTCACTCGCGAAGCGCTTGCTCATTGTCCTCTGTGTGTTGCAGGAGCGGGCGTTGGTCTTTCGCTTGCAAATAGTTTGGGAATTGATGATAGCATAACTGGTGTGTGGATAGGAGCATTCTTAGGAGCAGTTTCTTTTTGGACAGAAGCGTTTCTATACAAGAAGAAAATCAAAAATGTGCTCATAAGACCGTTGCTTTATCTGGTTATCTTTGCTTCCACTATATGGTCGTTTTATCAATTTAATTTAGTTAATCGAATGGTACAACTTTTTGGTTTGGATAAACTAATCTTTGGCATAATTTCCGGAGGAGCAGTCTTTTATTTGGCTGATTTTGTTGATGATTGGGTGATAAAGCGGGCTGGTAAAGTATTTGTCCCTTATCAGCGAATTTATGTGAGTTTGGGAAGTATGCTTGTTTTGAGTATACTTACTTATATTCTTATTAATTACTATATTTAATATGTCACGTATTCTTTCGAAAACAATGAAGTTTAAGAAATTGTTAAAAGAAAGACGGGCAAGTAAAAGGGTATTATTATTTCTTTTCTTTAGTAGTCTTATAATCGGAGGATTTCTTTTGGGAGCAAATTATAACTCCTTACAAAATTTATCCTTTCCCCAGACTTTTAGAATAAAGACTATTGGGAATATCTCTCCAAGACAACTTGATAAAGAACTTAAGAACAAAAACTTCACTTTCATTAATGTTCATACCCCCTATGAGGGGGAAATTAAAGGGACGGATATGTTTATCATTCATGATGAAATGATTGCAAATAAAGCTCAACTCCCTCAAGACAAAAACGCTCCGATTGTCCTTTACTGTAAAACTGGAAGAATGAGTACCGAGGCCCTTGCGACTCTTCAGGGTATGGGTTATACGAACGTCCGCCATCTTGAAGGAGGAATGGATGCGTGGAAGAAGGCAGGGTATGAAATGCTTGACCTATCAAAGCTTCCGGAAGAAGTTTTGCCCAAAGAAGGTATGGTGCTTCCGGTTAAGTGGGGAGAGATAGGTCCACGGCTCGTTGAAATTGGAGTGATAGATTTGGAGAAATTCAATAAAGCTAGCTTAACGGACGAGCAGAAAAAGATTTTGACCGAAGGAGGGGAGGAGTTTATCAAAATAGATAGTTCAAATAGCCACTTTGTTGTCAATATGCTGTGGGCATTGGGTCTGGCGCAAAAAAGCATAGTGTATGAGGAAGGCCCAATGGGTAAGGAGCAAAAGAGTCGGGTTGGCAACTTTGCCTCAACAGGAGGGTGGACACTTGGCCAGGGAGATGCAGTTCGTTATCTTAACCAATATGAGCTTATACCATTAACTGCCGAAGAGCAGCAAAAGGTTGCGGAAATTGCCAAGAATGTGTACCGACCATGCTGCGGAAATTCTACCTGGTTTCCTGATTGCAACCATGGGATGGCAGCTTTGGCCGCGATTGAGCTTATGGTTTCAGAAAGTGTTCCAGAGGAGCAAATTTATAAGTATATCCTCGCGCTTAATTCCTACTGGTTTCCTGATACTTATATAGTAACTGCAACCTATTTTGCTAGGCAGGGAGTCCAATGGAAAGATGTAGATGCTAAGCTTGTGTTAGGGAAAGATTTTTCTTCAGCGCAGGGAGCGCGTGAAGTCGCTAAAAAGGTTGGACCGTTGCTCTATAGAGCAGAACGGAGCGGAAATTGCGGTGCATGAGGCCGCCGGCCCAGAGGGCCTCTGGCCCGGAGGGAGGTGAGATAGATGAAGTTAAATGAACAGGCCTTTGCAAATGCGTCAGCTATACTTACCGGACTTGTTTATCTTGTTTGCTCTCTTTTGGTTGCGCTTTTCCCGGAGTTTTTCAGGATAGTAGGGCAGAGCTGGTTCCATGGTGTAGACCTAAGTCTTATTTGGACTGGGACTCCAAGAGGAAATTTCGTATTGGGGTTTATTACAGCGGTCGTTGGAACGTGGTTGACGGGCTGGGCGTTCGCGTGGGTGTACAATAAATTGAGTAAGTAAGGAGGTGAGAAAGTACCATGATGGGATGGGGATATGGCAACATGATGAATTGGGGAGGTGGCACGTTTGGTTTTTTGGCTACGCTGTTTTGGATTGTGATTTTGGTTGACTTAATTTTAGTAGGAGTATGGCTTTGGAAACAGATTAACAAGAAATAACTCTCAAGAAGGGAGAAAAGTGAAGATTCAGTTAATTAGAAATGAAGGGTGTCATATTTGGCAAACTACAGAAAAGGAACTTGCGGCGGCGCTCGCGCAAGCAGGGATACCACCCGAGTATGAAATTGTGGTGGTTAGGAACAATGAGGATGCTACTCGGTATCGTTTCTTTGGTTCTCCCCAAATAACTATTAATGGGAAGGATCTTGATTCCACAGCGGAGCAATTTAGTAATTACCAGGCACTTGGATGTCGCATTTATCTTTGGCAGGGGAAAATGTATGAGTACCCCCCAAAAGAAATGATTATTGAGGCCATTAAGCGATTGGGTAGTTAGGTTAAAAGTAACTCAACAGTAATCCCCAAGTAAACTATGAGAAGTACTACTTATGTTTGTCCAATGCATGAAGATGTCCAAATGACCAAACCTGGCTCGTGTCCGAAGTGTGGGATGGAGTTGGTTGAAACAGAGGTTAGGAAGGGGACAAACCATACACGTCATGCTGAATATGGAATGAAGCCAGAGTCCACGATGTCTTTTTGGGGTAAGTTCAAGATGAGTGTGACCATGACGATGGGAATGGAACATACAGGCCTTGCCGGCCGAGAGATGGCTCGGCTTATGGAGCTTGATATACGGAATAAGTTTTTCTTTGCCTTACTCTTTTCTCTGCCCATTGTGGCATATTCACCACTTGGAGTTGAATTTCTGAATTTACGATTGCCTGAGCCGATTCCTACCTCGTGGATCTTATTGCTTTTGACCACCCCTGTTTTCTTTTACTCAGGCTGGATTTTCCTCTATTCAACCTATATCGCTATTTTTAAGCAAAAAACACTTAATATGGCAGTACTTATTGCTGTGGGTATTACTGCCGCGTACGTCTTTAGTATCGCGTTAACACTTCTTGGGAGTCGCGATTCGTATTACGAGGCAGCAGCACTTTTGATTACCTTTGTTTTATTTGGGCATTGGATGGAAATGCGTTCGCGTCGGGGTACAACTGACGCTCTCCAAGCACTCTTTGAGCTCGTTCCTCCCCAAGCAAGGGTTGAAAGAAATGGCAAGGAAGAGATCATTCCGACAGCCCAAGTACAATTGGGAGATAGAGTAGTTCTTAAACCAGGCGATAAAATTCCCGTTGATGGTGAGATTATTGAAGGGGAAACAGCGATTGATGAATCGTTAATAACTGGGGAATCGATTCCCGTTGCCAAAACGATTGGCGATAAGGTAATCGGGGGATCAATAAATACGACCGGTTCAGTCAAGTTTAAAGCTACCAAGATAGGGAAAGATACGGCGCTCTCACAAATCGTTAAGCTGGTTGAGATAGCTCAGAGTTCCAAGGCTCCTGGTCAGAAAATCGCTGATCGATTTGCAAAATATTTGGTTATTGTTGCAGTTGGGGGAGGAGTTATTACATTTGGTGTATGGTTTTTTATTCTTGGCCAACCTCTTCTTTCTGCACTTACATTTGCGATTTCAACGATTGTCATTGCATGCCCTGATGCGTTAGGTCTTGCAACACCTACCGCAGTTGCGGTAGGAACCAGTCTTGGTGCAAAACACCAGATACTTATTAAAGATGCGCCAACGCTTGAGCAAGTTTCCAAGATTCAGGCAATTGTGCTTGATAAGACAGGAACGATGACTGAAGGGAAACCAACAATAACAGATATTATTCCTGCTCGCGGATTTACAAAGGAGGGGCTTGTGCGCTTAGCTGCAGCAGCAGAGGCAAAGTCATCCCATCCTTTAAGTCGCGCGATACTAGAGGAGGCAGAAAGTAGGAAGATTAAGCTCTCAAAAGAGGTCAAGAAATTTGTTAATCTGGCGGGGCACGGCGTAGAGGCGGTTGTTGAGGAGAAACGTATACTTATAGGAACAGTACGGCTCATGCGCGACAGAAATGTTGATATTGCAGCTTTGCAAAAGGATATTGATACGCTTCTTCGTGATGGAAAGACAATTATGGTGCTTGCGGTGGACGGAAAAGTAGCTGGTGTTATTGCGGCTGCTGATCCGATTAAGCCGACGGCAAAACGGGCAGTTGAGCGAATGCAGGAGCTTGGTATAGAAGTGGCACTGATTACTGGCGATAACCAAAAAACAGCAGCAGTGATTGGGAGACAATTGGGAATCGAGCGGGTGTTTGCAGAGGTATTGCCAGAAGATAAAGCAACCTACGTTAAAAAACTTCAAAATGAAGGGAAATTTGTGGCAATGGTGGGTGATGGAGTCAATGATGCACCAGCGCTTGCTCAAGCAGATATTGGTATTGCAATAGGCGCCGGGACCGATGTGGCAATAGAAACAGCAAAAGTAGTACTGATGAAATCTGATCCAGCGGATGTGCTGCGCGCAATTAGATTGTCCAAGGCAACGGTTACTAAGATGAAACAAAATCTTTTTTGGGCATCAATTTATAACCTCTTGGCAATTCCTATTGCGGCAGGAGTTTTATATCCCAGATATGGGATTTTCCTGCGTCCTGAGATTTCAGCACTTTTAATGAGCATATCCTCAATTATTGTAGCTACCAATGCAGTGTTACTCAATCGAGCTGAAAAAGAACTAATAACGGTATAGCTATTTGTTTTTTGAATTTGAGGGTTGACATAATATACTCCTTTTGTGGTAGTGTGAAAAAGGGAGCGGTAATCGCTCCTTAACTATATGGCAACTAGTGCCGTGACAGATAAAGATTTCGAGGAAAAAGTCTTAAAGAGTACCACCCCTGTTCTTGTTGATTTTTGGGCGGTATGGTGTGGGCCGTGTCGGCTTGCTGAACCTGTTCTTGAAGAACTTTCTTCGGAATATAAAGATAAAATAGTTATTGCAAAATTAAATGTTGACGAAAATCAAAAGATGACGGAAAAATATAGTATCATGTCTATTCCTACCACAGTTCTTTTTAAGAATGGCCAAGAAGTCGGGCGACAAGTAGG
>CAYIKF010000029.1:0-5500 GCA_964363945.1 uncultured Gammaproteobacteria bacterium | reverse complement strand
GCGTTTTTGTCCCCCGCTGGCTTGACAACTTCTACTATTGGCTTCCTACGTGGAGGTGAATTGTGTTAGAACGCCAAGAGGATTCCAAGGATTAGGAGAAGCATGCCTCCGGCGGTTGCTACAATTGCGGGCCATGAAGTTCCCGCAACCGGAAGGGCGGGAGCGGCGGTTCCGGGAGGTTTGGGTGTGGCAGACGCTGCCGGTGCTGTAGTTGCTTTGGCAGTTGCCGTCGGGCTTGCCTGTGCAATTTGTGCAGGTGTGGGTGAGGCCGTAGCTACTGCACAGACACAGTCGGTATCAACGGTACAGGAGGGGTTGCGACATACGCCTCCAAAACAGGTGAGTCCTGACGTACAATCACTGGTTGTCTGACATGCGTTGTTACATGAAGCGGGCGCAGGAGTGGGACTGGCAGTGGGAGAAGCCGTAGGTGAGGCAGTTGGCCGTGGGGTTGCAGTCGGGGTAGGCGAACCCGGAGGCGTTGGGGTTGGAGATGCAAGGGCGAGTGAAAAAGTAAGCGCTTGACACAGCAACTCAGCTGCAGGAGCGGGACGAGGAGCGGTTGGCGCAACCGCTTCCCTGCGCAGTTGATAGAGCCGCCAGGCAGTAAATATGGCAATGCCTGCAAGGACAACTGTTGCAATGATGATGATAATTGTTTTTAAGTTAATTCTTTTACTTTCCATATTTAATAATTAGAGCCACCGATCAAGCTCTGCATGGTGAATTTGCGCTTCAATTGTGAATGTTGTTATTCCCGCTGGGATGGTATAAACGACATAGAATTCTTCAGATGGATTCTTAGTAGTTGTTTCGGGTTGTGCGGTACCGTTCACGGTGAAGCGAGCTCTATTAAATGTTCCTTGGGAAGTTTGTCCACCAACTGCAAACCTTACACTATCTCCTACTTTGAGATTCGCGAGTTCTCCTGCTGAAAGCTGTCTCCAGTTGGCATCGTATGCTTTGATGTTGAGACACTGGGCAGTTGGGGGTGGACCACCATCTGGGCATGACTCAAACCGGTAGCTTCCACACAGTCCTACTGCGTCCACTTGTGAGCCACCACACCCACCCACTGAGTACGTACCTGCAGGTTGTGTTCCTCGGGAGCTTGGGTTCTCACTACAGCTGCCGCTATCGGAGTTTTGTCCGGAACAGTGGAATTCGATAATCTCAGCAGAACGGTTGATGGTGATGCTTCCGTTGCCGTTGTCAGTACATCCCCCTTGTTGTCCCTCATAGCAACGGCCATCTGCGTAGCAACAGAGATTAATGTTTGTATCGTTGCAGTAAACGCCACCGTTTCCGCCACAGTTCGGGTCGGGATTTGGTTTGCTTCCGAGGAGTCCTGCAGTATAATCCCGATTGTACTGACAGCTTCCTGCTGGTTCTCCACATGCAGGATCGCGTTGCGTGCATGGACCCACGTCATAGGTGCAGCTCCCGTTTCCGTCTACCCCTCGTGTTACGCTTCGAGAGAATCCACTTGGACAATTTCCACACTCATTATAGGTTTCAAGGTTTTGGCAACTCCCGTCTTGAGAGCACTGACCGGAGGAGCATTGACCCGCAGGTGTCCCACACGCAGAGTCAACCGCGTCACAAGATCCGATATCATATTGACAGCTTCCGTCTCCGCCCGCCCCTCGTGTCACCTGACGGGAATAACCCGAAGGACAGTCGCCACATTCTCGGTAGGTTTCAAGGTTTTGACAACTCCCATCCTGAGAGCACTGACCCCCTCCACATCCTCCACCTCCACCATCTCCACCGCAAGGTCCGGCGCATCCTGTTTGACATTCAGAGCCTGCAGATTCCCATTGCCCATTCGAGTTACATTGTTCAACAATTGCTTCTCCTGCATCCGCCGCACATCCGCCACACCCACCGGTGCAACTGCTTTGATAATCACCCGGATTACATGCTAGTACACTATCTCCTGTTGGTCCTCCTCCTTCAGGCGGAAATTGCTCAAATGCAGCTCGTTCTCTAATGTCCTGTGTTTGGCGCACCAGAAATACCCCTACCGGAATACCCAACACAAGAATTAAAAGCGCGAGAACTGCTCCTATGACGCGTGCTCTTGAGCGAGTGGGAGTTGGAGGGGTGATAATAGGGGGGATTATTCCCTCGTCAGTCGGTGTAGGAGGAGCGGGAGGGGGTGGAGGTGTCGGAGTCGAAGGTGGTGCAACAGGTGGTTGATCTGCGGGAATATCAGAAGAAGGTGGTGGTGGAGGAGGCGTTGCTGCTGGTACATCAGCCACAGGGGGAGTAGTAGTGGGTGGCGTTTGTTGTTGCTGGTTTTGGTCCAGCGGTTGGGCAGATTCGTCAGGCATTTTTTAAGCGTGTTTTGAATTTGTTCTAAACAATACTATTCCCCCAAAAACGGATACTATCCCCAGTATGAAAAGAGAAAAAGTAATTGTCAAGTCCCCTGCGACCGGTACACCAGCCTGGGTTGAAGGAAGCGATATGCGGGCTGCACCCGTTACCTTTGGTGTTGCAGAAGGCGAGGCGGTGGGGGTGGCAGTTTCTCCTGCCTGCGCAGGCAGGCCCGAGGGAGTTGAGGTGAACGCGGGTAATGCGTTGCTCGCGGCAAGAACGGTGAAACGATGCGCGACTGCCTGGGGTTGCTGGCCAGAAGTCGTTATGGTGACAGTATGCTCGCCCGCAGGCAGCGGGTTCGGTGGCGTCCACTCCCAGGTACCGTCCGGTCCTACAGTGACGGTAGCAGTAAGAAGTGACGACTCAACGGTAACGGTAAGCTTTGCGCCAGGAGTGCCGGTTCCCCGAAATTCGGGTTTTCCCGTTGCAATTTTCTCTCCTTGCTCTGGGTTTTCAATCGTGAGTTCGTGAGTGGTGGGTAGAGGTGTAGAGAGGGTTTCAAGTAGGAATCCGCCTGTCTGTCCAGAACTTCCCGAAGGAGTGGCGGTAGGAGTAGGGATGGGAAACTCAAGTGTTGAACGGGGGGAGGTATAGTCGGCGGGAGTAGTAGGCGTTCTAAAATCGTGGGTTTGACCCATAATGAGTGGAGGGACAGGTCGTGCGTTGCCTACGGTTACCTGAGCCGAAGAGTTCTGTACGTTCCCTGCTTGGACAAACACGGCAAAAGCGGTTTGTTCGTCGTACGTTGCAAAGAATGAGAGATCGCTAGTGCGTGCCGCAGAGAGAGTGAGTGAGAAGTGGCCGCTCTCATCGGTGACCGTCGAGAGCGGTGAGGCGGTTGATAGCGTGACATAGACAAGTGCTCGCTCGAGAGGAGGTGTCCCTGTACTTGTCTGTACGGTACCGGAGATAACATCAGCCGCGCGCGGAGGAAGCGCTGGTCCGGTTGTCTGTTCCCAAGACTTTCCGTTGTTATCAAAAGTGCTATCGCCTGCCCCAATCTTAAAAAGGTAGCGTGTGCGGGGTATGAGTCCTGTTATAGTCACGTGGTGTACGAGGCGAGGGGTGGGAGTGGTTCCTGTATCTTGGTCATCGCTCCCGGTTTGACCAAGAGAAGGCGAAGTTCCAAATGCGACAAATCCTGATGTTTGTTTGTCAGTGAGCCATGAGACGGAGAAGCTTGTGTCGGTGATATTGGTTACTCGAACCTCTTTCGGGGTAAGTTCAGGTGAGGCAGCAAGACGGAACACCTGTTGGCGTTGGACCAGCAGTACCCCTACTGCCAATCCGATGACGAGTAAAAAAAATCCAATAATTGTTGGTATTTTTGCCTCTTTGCTCATGTGCCACCCCCCGCAGGCGAGGGAGTTGGAGGGGGAGTGACCGCTGATGGGGTCAGTTCACCCTCTTCAGTACCCGTTGGTACAGGTACAGGACTGGGACTCGGTAGGGTAGGCCCGCCTTGACTCGGACTTGGCGAGGGCGAGGCAGGGAGTGCTCCTCGTCGCGCCCGCTCGTCAGGAAAGTAGAGACGACCGCGTATACTTTCAAGTGTTTTGGTATCAATGGCAGGATTAAATGGCTCAAGAATCGTGGTGCCCACGGACACGGGAGTGGGACTCGTAAATGTCCGTACCACCTCAAATGCAACCCACGTGGTAAGTGTTAGGGTAGTCAAGATGGCAAAGGTAAGAATTCTGGGTCTTGGTTGTTTTCTCATTGTTGTGTGCTTGTCTCCTCGCTTGTTGTATAAAATGGTACGGTGCCGTTCACTGAAAGCGTTAACTGAGCGCCACTCGCCACTGCTTCTTCTGTTTTTCTACTCTGGAGTGTTACTATCTCCCAACTCAGTGCTCTTCGTAACGTTGAGAGTTTTTTCAAGAATGAGAAGATACGTTGCGCGTCACCGTGCACGGTAAATGAAAGAGGAAACTGGTTCGTTCCCATTTTTCCCTTACCGACTACCGTTATTTCGCCCACCGATATGACGGAGAGGGCGACATTCTCCTGTACAGCCAATACTTCTATTTGGCGTGCAAAGAGCTCGGGACGTGCGGTTTCCGGAAGAGCTTGGTCAATAAGAGGGAGATCTGGTGTTAACCTTCTCCACGTGGTTTGTGCTTCTTGTAGTTTTTTAATCTTTTCATCAAGCTGGACAACTGTCTCTCGTTGGGTGCGAATTTGACTGAATAAGTCCGCGATAGTAGTAAGCGTTGGACGCAGGGCCCACACACCAAAAAATGAGATGGTGGTTAGAGAAAGCAGTATTCCCACATATGCACGAATATCTTCGCGCTTTTCCCAAATGGTGCGAATCAGTTGGAAATATTTCTGATAGCGAGTCGTTGGCCAATTACTGCGCATTTATTGTTTTGTTCCTTTCATCGTGATAGTTATTGTGAATTTGATTCCTATTTCTTCTCCACTTGCAACGCCAAGCTGAGAAAGTGTGACCTCACCCAATTCTGTTTTCTCAAGTTGGGAGATAAGGAGTTCAATGCCCGCTTCAGTCAAGGAGACACCCGTAATTTGTGCTCCTTCCCGTTTAAGAGAGAGTTGGTTGAGTTTTACCTCTGGGGGCACCTGTGCGAGGATGGTATCGGTGAGCGTTGCGGGGTCAGGTTGTTGGGTAAGTTGGGAGATGGTGATAAGCCGCGTCTGCACACTCCGATATTGCTGCTCAAAAGAACTACTTGCGTTGATGAGCGTTGATTTTTGTTTTATTTGATCGTTTAAGTCAGTGAGGGTACGGTCGAACCAAAATCGAGAAATGAAAGCAAGGATGACTGCGAGTTCAGTAAGAATGACAATGGCGCGACCAGCTGTCAATGCCCAAGAGAGCACATGGCCAAGCGTTGTGGTCTCAAATCCTTCCTGCGGAAGGAGGGTAATAGGCTTCTTTTTCTGGGCAGCCATTGTTACATGAGCAATCCCTTTCGAGTATAGGAAGTGAAATGTAGTTTGTCTAGCCCTCCAGATCTTCGCACTCACAGAATTGAAAAAGCGAGAAGTAAGATGAGGTGGGTCTAGGTGTAAGATTGTAATCTTACACAGTAGCGGCTTCTTTTTTTGTAGCTGCCTTGAGTGTGGTTTTCTTTGCTTCGCTTTTCTTTTT
>CAYIKF010000028.1:0-6161 GCA_964363945.1 uncultured Gammaproteobacteria bacterium | reverse complement strand
GACAGTTTTTGCGTCACATCATATGATTGGTTTGTGAAGAAGCTTTTTGTAGGCCTCTTACTTGTTACTTTTTACTTGTTTCTTGTTACTTCCGCCTATGCTGAAGGGGAATTTTCAACTTCAATTGTTGCCCAATATACCGTTAATCCCAATGGCAAAACACTCGTATCCCATACAGTAACTCTCACTAACCGTTTCTCGACCATCCACGCCCTTTCTTATTCTTTTATTCTCCAGGGCAGCGCACCTACAGAAATACACGCATTTGAGAATAACATCCAGTTACCACTTTCTACCGAAACAGCAGGTGACCAAACAAAAATAACGGTTACGTTTTCCCAACCGGTCGTTGGCAAAGGAAAGGAACGTTCGTTTACCATTGAGTACCAAGACGCGCGTGTTGCAACCAAAAATGGACAAGTGTGGGAAATTACTATTCCAAAAGTAGAAGACATTGACAAATATGACAACTATGAACTTTCACTTCTTGTTCCGAACACATTTGGTCAACCAGCATATATTTCCCCCCAACCCATGGATACCACTGTACACGGAGAATTTATCGTCCATTACTTCTCAAAAGAACGTTTACTTGAGAGCGGGGTTGTGGCCGGATATGGTAGTTTTCAAGTGTTTGAATTTGAGCTCGCTTACCATTTAAGAAACCCACACCGAACTCTTGGTGAGACAGAAGTGGCTCTTCCACCTGACAGCGCGTTCCAGCGCGTATTTTATACCTCAATTAACCCCTCACCTCGTTCAATAAGAATAGATGAGGATGGAAATTGGTTGGCGCTCTATCGGCTCAAATCTAACGAAACTCTTGATATCACTGCCCACGGCGCGGTCCAGCTTTTTGCAACCCCTCAGGAGTTTTACCCTAAACAGATACCAAACTTAAACCGTTATCTTGCACCCAATACATACTGGCAAACACAGGACCCGCAAATTGCCGCACTAGCACAAGAGCTAAAAACCCCTTATGAAATCTACAACTACGTTGTCCGCACACTTTCCTATGATTACAGCCGTGTTCGAGAAAATGTAGAGCGTCTTGGTGCGACAGGTGTACTCGCAAATCCCCAAAATGCAATTTGTATGGAGTTTACCGACTTATTTATTGCACTCGCTCGTGCCGCAGGAATTCCCGCTAGAGAGGTCAACGGGTATGCCTACACAGAAAACCCACAAATTCAACCGCTTTCTCTTGTTGCCGATGTACTTCATGCCTGGCCCGAATATTGGGACCAAGAGCGGGAGGTATGGGTACCTGTTGATCCGACATGGGGAAACACAACCGGCGGTGTTGACTTCTTCTCTAAACTTGATCTTGCCCATTTTGCATTTGTCGTCCACGGTGGAGACGCCGAACAACCGTATCCTGCTGGCTCGTACAAGCTCGCGGAGAATCCCCAAAAAGATGTCGTCGTTTTCTTTGGTAGCCTCCCCACGCAAAAAACTCAAGCCAATCTAGCGCTTTCTCTATCCAAACAACTTATCCCTTTCAGACCTCTCCGAGGGGTACTTTCTGTAGGAAATAACGGTCCTACCGCCCTCTATAATCTCAGCCCGCAAATTTCGGCAACCACCGGTATAATTCTGGAACCTCCTCCAACTATTGCCTACCTTCTCCCCTTTACCACCCAACCGCTCTCTTTCTCGTGGAAACCGGAAGGATTTTTCCCTCAAAAGGGATATATTAGTGCATTTGTCGAAAACGGCTCCGCGAGGTATACTATAGGCACGGAATTTCTCGTCTTGCGCATTGTAACACTATTCCTAATATTGTTACTCGTGAGCGTTGGAGCGCTCGCTCCGGTGCTGCTGCGGGGGAGGGCAAAAAAATATGTTGAACGTATCAAATCTTCCCACATCTTCGGGCGTATACCTTTTCAAAAACGGTGAAGGTAATATATTGTATGTGGGCAAAGCGCTCAATGTAAGAGTGCGTGTGACGTCTCATTTTCAAAAAAATGTAGCAGCGGAAAAGGAACGCCTCCTCGGGCAGTACACAAAGAAGGTCGAAGTCATACCCGTCACCTCGGAACTCGAGGCACTTCTTTTAGAAGCGCATCTTATCAAAACCAACCAACCGCCGTTTAACACCCGTGCCAAAGACGACAAACACCCTCTTTATATTAAAATTACCCGTTCGGACGAGTATCCGCGCGTGTTTACCGTGAGACGAGAAGAAGAGAAAGGAGCAGTGTATTTCGGGCCATTTCCATCGTCCGCGACAGTAAAACAGGTATTGCGGTTCTTACGTAGCATCTTCCCTTTTGATACACAAAAAACAATTGGAGGCCAAGCGTGTTTTTGGGCTCATATTGGACTTTGCAATCCATGCCCATCAACTATAAAAAAACTTCCAGAAAAAGAGGGAAAGCTACTTAAACGCGTATATCGTAAAAATATCCAACGACTTGTTGCCGTTCTTTCACGAAGAACTAAATGGGTTAAGAGATCTTTACTTGCCGAAATGAGGGAACAATCAAAAAAAGAAAATTTCGAAGAAGCTGCCAAGATTCGTGACCAGATTGCTCGTCTTGATTATGTTACTAAAGAATATAGAAGCGTTTCTTCGTTTCTTGAGAATCCAAACTTAATAACTGATGTGTATCAAAACGAAGTCAGAAACTTGACTCATTTTCTTGCTTCAAGGGTAAAATACAAAAAGCGACTGTTTACCAGAATAGAGTGCTATGATGCTTCACATACTGCAATGGTTTATCCAACAGTTGGAATGGTAACTTTTGTAAACGGAGAACCGGAAAAGAAGTATTACCGAAAATTTCGTATTTATGGAAAAGTTATTGATGATCTTTCATTCTTAGAAGAAGCATTGAGGCGCAGATTTGCGCACAAAGAATGGAGGGTGCCTGATTTAGTAGTAATTGACGGAGGTAAAACCCAGGTTGGTCGAGCTCGAAAAGTACTTAAGGAACTTCGAATAAGAATTCCTGTGGTAGGACTGGTAAAACCTCTTGATAATCTCGTCATCCCCCATAAAGATGGCTTCCAAGTGCTTCGTGTTAAGGACAAGCTTGCACTGTCCCTTCTTCAACGCCTCCGCGACGAAGCCCACCGCTTTGCGCGCGCCTACCACAGAACATTACGCTCAAGAACACTCATCCCTCCGAAGGTGTCATCCTAGTCCACCCATAGGGTGTAACGGAGAGTATTGCACTTGACAGTGCTCTCTATGGTACCTCTATACTTAAAGTAATAGTGCGGCAAGCCCTCCAAATCAGAAGGCAAGCTCACTATAAATATGATTCGTCCGTTTCTTCGTTCAATCCTTATTACCGGTGTTTCTCTGTGGGCGGCTGCACAACTTGCAGGCGGAGGCATAGTTTTTGCGCAAGGATTTACTACCTTTGCACTTTCGACTATTGCAGCAAGCATTGGCAACCACTTTATTCGCCCCTTACTCAACCTCCTCTTGCTCCCTATAAACCTCATAACGCTGGGTGCATTTCGGTGGGTCACAAACGTTTTTATGCTTTATCTTGTTACGCTCATCGTACCTGGATTTCATATTATGTTTTTTAATTTCGGGGGTATTGCGTGGCAGGGGATAAGTATTCCTGCCTTTCATCTTGGCGGAATAGGCGCACTACTTGCTGTCTCATTTGTTATGAGTATCATCTCCTCAATCCTGCTTTGGCTATCACACTAATTAAGAGTATACTGTCTTTAGCATGTTACTTTTCTTTCAAATCATTCTGGGAACACTTGTGATTACTTCTATACTTCTCCAGTCACGAGGCGCGGGTATAGGAAGCGCATGGGGCGGAGGAGGTGAGTTTTATTCAACCAGACGCGGTGTTGAGAAGCTTCTGTTTCGAGCAACAATTATCCTGGTTATCTTATTCTCTCTGGTCTCACTTGTACAACTTGTGCTTTAACCTTCGGTAAATATGAGAAAAGCGAGATTCTTGGTTCACCTTGTGCTTCTATTTTTAAAGCGTTTTGGCATTCTTATTGGTGTTGGGATATTGGTGGGAGGTATCCTTTTCGGCTTAAGAAGTAAAATAACAACTCTGCTCCCCGGACTTACCACGCAAGAGAAAATAGGGGTTGTCGGCAGGTTCACTGCTGATACGCTTCCGCTTTCTATTTCATCTCGCATAAGTTTCGGGTTAACTATCGTTGATAAAGAAAATCTCCCGCAGCCCGGTATCGCAGAAAGCTGGGAGACAAAAAACGAAGGAAGGGTATGGGTTTTTACCTTTAAAAAAGACCTGCGTTGGCAAGACAACACTTCCCTTAAATCTTCTGATTTCTCTTACAATTTCCCCGGTATCACCGTTTCTTATCCTGATGAAGCACATATAGAGTTTCAATTATCTGATCCGTATGCACCTTTTCCTATTATCGTCTCTCGTCCTTATTTCAAAAAAGGATTACTGGGGGTAGGGGAGTGGAGGGTAAGAAAAATTGTCACTTCCGCTGGAAATGTTCAAGAGCTGACATTAGAGGAAAAAACAACTCGCATACAAAAAGTTTATCGTTTTTACCCGACAGAAGAGTCACTCATTGCCGCATTTAAGCTGGGAGAAGTGAATACGATTTCCGAGATTTCTGACCCTCATGCACTTTTTAGCTGGAAAACAGTGGAGCTCTCACCTATTTCTCATGAAGATAGATTTGTTGGGATATTCCTGAATACTGCGGACTCGCTTCTTGCTGAAAAAAACATTCGGCAAGCGCTGGCATACGCTACTAATAAAGGTAATATCGACGAGATGAGCACTCGAGCTCTTTCTCCTCTCTCTCCCTCCTCTTGGGCGTATAATCCGCTTGTCAAGACATATGACTATGATCCGGCGCGTGCACGGAAATTATTGGACGAGCTCCCCAAAGACCAACGAGAACAGTTCTCAATTAACCTTGTTACTATCCCCTCGCTTCTTGAACCGGCTGAGAAAATAGCTAAAGATTGGGAAGAAGTAGGGGTCAGCACGACCGTACAAGTAGGAACGGGTGTACCGGAGAACTTTCAAGCGCTGCTTGCCACGCAGGTTATCCCGCCCGATCCTGACCAATACAGCATGTGGCATTCTACACAAACAGATACAAATATCACTCACTATAAAAGTGCGAGGATAGATAAACTCCTTGAAGATGGACGAAGAACGTTAAATCAGGATGAGCGTAAACGAATTTATCTTGATTTTCAGCGGTTTTTGGTTGAGGACTCACCCGTAATCTTCCTATATCATCCAATATCCTACACTATTTCTCAAAAGTAACAATTAACGAATTTCTCTCTCAAATGGACTTGCTCGTTCAAGATCTTCTGCCCGACCTTTATACCATACAATGTGTTCTCCCTCGACAACTCTTCTCAAAGCTTCCGTAATTTTCGTAAAATCATACCGTTCATCAACTACGTTGACACCCGCTTCAATAGCTTTCTGTATTAATGGGTGCTCTTGAGAAAGTTCAGTTCGCAGAAGTATTTTCGCTCTTGGGATGCGTTCTTGAATTTTTGTAAACGCTGGATATAGCTCCTCTGCAAAGGTATTCTGAGAACCAGTAAGTATAAGGACAATATGGGGATTTGACCGAACTAGTCTTTTGAAATGCTCCCGCAAGCTCTTTCCTTCAAAGACAATTCGCATTGTAGGAAATTGCAAAAGATGCTCTCGGGCATACGCTCGTTGTGCTTTTAAGCCCCCGATAATCGCGACATAAATATTTTCCATGAAAGTGTAAACTCTCTTTCTGAGCGGGATAAGCAGAGCTTGTTTTTCGCTTTGCTCAAAATAAGCAGAGCTTGTCCCTCTCCTCATTTCACTCGGAGCGGGATAGGGGAGTCGAACCCCTCTTCTCAGCTTGGAAAGCTGATGTTGAGCCGATCAACTAATCCCGCGCAAGAATATGATATCATATTAATTGATAATATACTACCGAGCGTGGTAAAATGTGTATGTTAGTTTACCCTGAGCGTGAACGAAGGGCCGGGATGACGGAATGGTAGACGTACAGGGCTTAAAACCCTGAGATCCAATAGGGTCGTGAGGGTTCGACTCCCTCTCCCGGCACCGCGCACTATTCGGTGCACGGTAGCCACGTACCGCATGGTTCAGTGGCACAGATACGGGGACTGGCGCAATTGGCTAGCGCGCCTCGTTTGGGACGAGGAGGCTCGCGGT
>CAYIKF010000027.1:0-6228 GCA_964363945.1 uncultured Gammaproteobacteria bacterium | reverse complement strand
AAATAAAGATGAGATAATGGGAAGTAGTATAACTGGGAGAACAGCAGAAGTTGACCATAGAATACCTCAAATTAGGTGGATAGCTAAAGAACAAAATTATGATGTAGATATGCCAAATGAAGAGATAGAAAAAAGATTTATGATTTTAAGTAGAGAGAACAATCTTTTAAAAAGTAGATTTTGTGAAAGATGTGTTAAAACTGGAAAGAGACAAGGATTATTAGGAATAAAATTTTTCTTTAATGGAGATGATGAATACACCGATGAAATTGGTTGTATTGGTTGTGGGTGGCACAATCCCAAAAAATGGAAAGAAGAATTAAATAAAAAATTAGGCAAATAAAAAGAAAAGGTTAAAAAGTTGTTTTTATTGATTAATTTATGACTACCACTCATGTTTTTATTGTTGACTCAAACACATTCAAATATCATTTAGAGTATTTATTTGCTGGAACGGGGGCTAAAGATTATATCATAGATTTTAATAATACTTCAACTACAAATTTAACTGCTCAAAGAGAAAATCTCTTATTAGGAATGATTGCAGATTCCCAAAGAGTTAGAAAAGGGGATTTTGTCATATTTTATCTTCAACAAAGCTATTCAGATAAAATATATGAAGGTAAATTTTATGGAATATTTAAAGTAAAAGAAGACCCTTCTTTTTTGGATAACAATAATTCTCAACAATTTCTAAAAGATGAATTACAAAAATCTCTTACTTTTAGAACTCTTATAGAACCATTTGAAGTTTATTCTGAAGGAGTTACTGAATGGGAAGCATTAGACGAAATAAAGCATATCCAATCTCCTAATCAAATGCTCTGGAGTCTTATTTATAGGAAATTAAAAGGGAATAGAGGAAATACTATGATAACTATTTATGAAAGTGAAAGATTATTTAAATTGATAAGAGATAAAAATGATAAGAAACAACTTAAATGTGAAAATTTTACTTTTAATTCTGAGACTCAGAAGATTATAGAAGATTCAAGAAATAATGTTTATTCTGGGAGAAAAGAAAAAATTGATATTCTTCCAAGATTAATAAAAAAGTGTTCTGAAGATAAAGCTTTTGAAACTCATTTACAAGCTTATATAGTTCAAAATATAGGAAGAAAAACAAATATTTTAATGGATAAAATCTTGCTCGGAGATTTAAATTTTGAATGGTTAGGTAATGAGGTATCTTGTGGGGTAGGTATGCAGAGAATAGATATAATGATTTCTTTAAAAAAAGATAATTCAAGGATTGTTATGCCGATTGAATTAAAATCTGTAGAAGCAAAACCAGATAATATTTATCAAATACAAAGATATGTTGATTGGCTTGAACAATATTACCTCTCTAATATGGTTAGTGATATACAACCCATTTTAATATCAAAAAAGATTGAAAATAAAGAAACTGATTTATATAAATCAATTATTCAAAGTTTTGTAGATTTTAATAAGAAAAATAAAAATTGGATTAAGTTAAAATATATTGAATATGAAGCAAATAATTCTGAACTTATTTTTGAGGAGATTGATTATTAATTATCTCGTCTATTACTCTTTCTTTATTTCCTGTTTTCTTAAAGATAAAAACATATTCATGTTTAAAGATATAAAATCCACCAACTAAAGCCCTATATCTCCATAAATCCTCTTGATTTCTCTTCCCAAAAGTTTTTTCTATATTTTTAACAATCGTGCTCTTTAGGGTATATCCTCTTTTCAGAACTTCTAACATAGTTAAATGTCCTAAAGGTATCCACTCTCCTTTAGAATATTTATCTCCGATAACTAAAATTAAATATCTATTATCTTCCAAAAGTGGAGTTACATTTTCTACAACTTTTCCAAACATATCTAAAAATTCTTTTAAATTCTGGGCATTTGATAAATCTTCTTTTTCACCACTAAATTTTATAATATCGTGATATGGGGGGTGCATTATTATTAATTGAAATTTTTTCTTTGGGTTTTTGTTCAATAACTCATCATGAGATATAAATCTACTATCTCCTTTGAGAACATCTGTATAAACTTTAAATTGGTTTTCTTCTTTTGAGATAAGTTCTTTAGATTCTTCTACAACTCTCTGATTTAATTCTATACCGATACCATTTCTGCCTAACCTCTTACACTCTATTAAAGTAGTTCCACTTCCAGAAAAAGTATCTAAAATCCAATCTCCTTTTTTTGTGTATCTTCTTAATGTTTGATTTGGGATTTGAGGTATAAAGTTCCCCCAATAACTTGCTATATGAACTCCAGAGTTATCTCTTTTTTCCCAATACCATAAACTATCAGTAGTAATATCCTCGTATTCTTTCCATCTATTAAGATTAATATCATTTATTTTGCTTGTTTTAATTTCCTCAATACCTTTTTTTAACCTTGCAAGGTAATATTTTGCTCTTTCTAAAGTTTGAGAGTCTATTATCTGTTTTAAATCAGATAATAAAACTTCTTTTTTATAATTAATAGTATCTCCATTCCCTGTTATATTCACTAAATAAAGAGTATCCTCTTTTGAAGTTAAAGAGTTTATTATCTCTTCAACTTTCTCTCTAAATTCATTAACATTATCTATCTTTTCTACTTCTGAAACAATTTCTAAAAATCTGTCTTTGTTTAATATTATGTTCCCCATTTTTATACTATCATTAGTAGTTTTAACCATTTTTAATATTTTGTGTTGCTAAGTTTATTAGTTCAAGCCATCTATTAGGAGTCTGAAACTGCAAAGAAGGAATAGCTAATTCTGAAGGAGTTTTTCCTTTTAGGGCTTCGTGTGGCTTGACAAAATTATAAAATATTTCTATTCCTTTCATTAAAGAATAAGCACTTTCAACAGAGCCGTGAAATCCCCTAAAATTTTGTGTTCTCTGTCTTATTGTATTATGCAATCTCTCAACCCAGATATTAAAGCCCTCGCCTTTTCTTTGAGTTACTATCTTATGAAATACTTTGTATTTTCCCAATTTATTGTCATATCCCCAATTTTGCTTAACAATATTTTCATAGGCAGTTAAACCATCTGTTGTACAAATTTTAACCTGTTCGCCCGTTTTATCTTTAATATTTGTTAAAACTTTTTTAATATTCTTTTTGCTTCTATGCTTAACATAAGCAGAATTAATCATAAATCTTGTTTTAACATCAATCCCATCTATAAACCAATTCTTATCAACTCCTAACTTCTTTTTATGGCTTTTTCTTCTATGGTATTCCATCTCATCAACTTCTATGTAACTGCCTGTTTGAATTTTCAAATTATCAGTAAAATTAGCGATTTTCAAACTAAACTTTCTAATCCATCTTAAAATTGTGCTGTGGTCTGAATTGTGAGGGAAAAATGCTTTGAAATGATTTTGCACTTCTCTTGTGCTTAATCCTCTACAAAATAAGTCTAAAGCACAAGTTATCTTCTGTTGGTTGTTTCTCATTCTAAAGAATGAGTCTTGTGATATAAACCTTTTAGAACAAGACTTACAAAAATATCTCTGTCTCTTTCCATGTGCTTGTGTTTGCTTAAATCCTCGCCTAACTACTTCTTTACTTTTGCAATGAGGACAAATTGTTTTTTTCATGTTTTCTATACATATATTCGGATACCGAACTATATAAATCTTTCGGTGTTCGAATATTCTAATCGAAAGCTTTAAATAGGTACTTATATAAGTACTTATATGAACACCAATATAAATCTTTTGGGGGGAATAAAACTCTATACAGAAAAAGAGTTTGAGGGACTTTCACAGAGCCAGAAGGAAAAACATGGTGAATATGTTATAAAACATATTCTTGAAAATGCAAAAGAGAGTATAATAATCTCTCAGATAAAAGAATCTGTGCAATATCTGAATGAAAAAACAATTCAAAGATACTTAGATAAATTAGTAAATACAAATGTTGCTTATAAAAAGTTAATTGGTAGGACATATGTTTACTATCTTAATGGAAGGTTATTACATGAATCATTAAAAGAAGATATGCAAGCAGGAGATAAGCTCTACTCATTTTTTCATATTAAGAATCCAGATGGAGAATTTATTTTTATCCAAGAAAAAAAGAGGGGTGAATTTAAGGATTTCTCTATAACTGGTGGGATATTAATTAAAGCAGATTATTTTGATAATTTATTGGAACACCTAATAGAAGTAAACAAAAAAATTAAAAAGTCTAAAATCATAGAATAATAACATGGAAACAAAATATGCCTATGTAGAACAAGAGGAATTACCACAGATAGCAGAAGTACAATTAAATAATAAAATAATCAAGGTGCCTTTCTATGGGATTATTATAAGAACTAATCATGATATGGAATGTTTAAGGGATGTTGTAACTTCACAAAAATTAGAAAATACTCAAATGATAATGTATAGACTTCAAGACGCAGAAATGTTTAAGAATAAAATTGAAAAAACATTATTTGAATTTTCTGGAGAGAAAATAAATTATAAACCTTTATCTCAATTTACTATAGCAATAGACCCTTCTGCTGAATATCTCGTTTCAAATGTAGAATCTGAAATAGAAAAGTTGCTAAAAATAAAAGATTTACCAGAAAATATAAAATCGGTTCTTGTAAAGACTGGAAAAGAAAAAGAAATGGAAATTAAAAGATTATTTGCTGATGATTCTAAAATTATTAATGTTATAGAGTGGTACCTAAAAAAACAATTTTCTTTAAATTCTGAATTTAGTTTACCACCTTGTATACCTATAAAGGGAAAGAATACTCTTCAATATGCTTTAAAGATTAATAGAATAGCCACCACAATACAACAAGATAATGGATGGGAAAAAGCTGTATTTTTTGCATTAGATTTTAAAAGCTTTCAATCCGAGATAATTCTTGAGACAATTCTAAAATTCATTCGTGTTATAAAACCAAAGATTGTATCCTTTAAGATATTTAATGCTAATAATTTTTATAAAACTGATTCTATAATAGAAAGATTTAATCTTAATAATTTTATAGAAGCATTAAAATGGTATAGGCATGAAGAAAAAGCTCTAACCTTTTCTATAAACACTGATGCTTTAGGTTGTCATCTCTTAGGACAACAGCTATGTGGATTCATAGAACCTATATCTGGAAATTATAATCCAGATTTAAGACCAAGACCTAAAAAGATTGATTTGGATGAAGAAACAAAATCAAATTCCTTTTTTAGGTTTGGTAAATATTCAGACCCCATAACCTTAGAAGAAAATAGTTTTGAAGTATTGAAAAAAATGTCTGATAACACTGGTGAAGCGTTCCCATGCCACTGCCCAGAATGTTCTAAATATAATAAACTTCCCACAAATTCTCTTATCTTTAACAAAATTAGGAAAAAGCATAGGGTACATATCAGAGACGCCTTTATAACAGAATTAATAGAATCAATCAAAAATAAAAATCTTAGAATCTCTTTGTTTGATAGATTTTCCGAACAAAATTCTAAACTTAAAATATTCAAGGATGTTTACGCTTAATTAATCTTCTTTTTCAATTATAATCTTATCTTTCTCCGCTCTTGCTTTCAACTTTTTACCTTTTAACTTAGAATCTTCTACAACTCTCTTGGGCAAATTAATTCTATATCTATAATATTCTTTTCCTTTTACTTCTTTATCAAATGCTTCTAATATTTTCATAGAAAAATTAGGTATCCGAAGTTTTTAAACACTTTGGTTTCCGAATTATGAATTAATTTTATAAGATTGCTCTATTAAATCTAAGACCCTTTGAATATCTTCCAGAGAAGATATTGAGAAATCATAATCCCCACTCCCAAAATGCCCTAACTTAGATATATCTCTCGAGATTTTTTTAGAGTCTCTTAATTTTCCAGATTTAATATTTATAACACATTTAAGCAATCTGCTTTGTGGTTGAACATCTAAAAAATTAGTTTTTGCTTTAAAAGAGATATAATTCTTCTTAGGGATTATTTGAGTGTTAGTATATAAACTTAAAATTACTCTTCTCAATTCTATATATATCTTTTGAATCTCTTTTGGAAAACTATCTAAATATTTTATATCTTGAGTTTTTTTCATCTCTTCTTCTAATCTTTGATTCCATTTTTTCATCTCTTCTGTAAGTGCCATTTTCTTATAGATTATATAAGATAGCAATATTTTTAATTATTTCTATCAGAAAAAAGACCACTTAATGCACCAGAGAACTACATCAGTGTATTGGTGCGTTAGAGGTTGGTGAAAAATGTTTTTCCTTAGATT
>CAYIKF010000026.1:0-6392 GCA_964363945.1 uncultured Gammaproteobacteria bacterium | reverse complement strand
GTTGCATCACAATTTTAAGATACTTGGAGACGCTCAACAAAGATGAAAAGATTGGAGGAGTTGTGTTAGTCGCAGGTTTCGGTCACGACTTGGAATACGATGGTTACAAAGGCGAATTATCCAGTTTCTTTAAGACACCTGTTGATTGGGAAGAGATTAAGAAACATTGTAATAAATTCATAGCTATCCACTCAGATGATGACCCATTTATACCCATAAAACACAATAGTATCTACAGAGAAAAATTAGATGCTGAGTCGATAATCGTGCATAATATGAAGCACTTTAGTGGCGATGACGGTATTAATGAATTGCCCATAGCACTTGAATCTGTGCTAAAGCTCGCCAAATGATAGTGAAGAAACTAGATAAGAAATTTTATTTAGGTAGTGCCCTAGATTCAACTACTAACTTCCTTGGTAAGGTCTTAGTCCATACTACCCCCGAAGGACGAGTTTCAGGCGTCGTTTATGAGGTAGAAGCTTATCCTGCGTTTTATGACAAAGTTCATCATGGCAATAAGAAAACTCCCAGAACAGAGGTAATGTGGGAAGGGGGAGGTTGTGCTTATGTTTACTTAATCTACGGTGTATGGAATCAGTTTGCGGTAGTTGTAAATAAAGAGAACATTCCCGATGTTGTATTTATAAGAGCCGTGATACCTCTTGAGGGGATTGAGGTTATGAAAGGGCAGTGGGGAAAAGAAGTCGAAACAAGTAAACTTGCCTCATCACCCGGTAAGCTATGTAAATCGTTTCTTATAACCAAAAAACAATATGGAGTTGATTTAACAGGAAATGAGTTATTTTTTGAAGATTGGGGAATACGAGTTCCAAATGATATTAAGACAGCTAAGCGGGTGGGGATAAGCTCTATTCATGAAGGACACGACCTGCCTTTACGCTATTTAGTAAATCCAAGTTTGATGACATCCTCCCCGCTCTAAAGAGCGAGGTTTCCCTCTAAAGGAGGATGACATATCAGCGTTCAATTCATCTCCCGACTGAAAGTCGGTAGTTTTCTTGAATGCTGTTATAAACATTTGTCCTGGAGAGAAAAAGCAATAGTATGAGTTAATGATTATTGCAAGTGTGCCAATTCTATTCCTCTCAAGAAGACCCCGACTTTCAAATGGTTATTGATTACAATGAAGGAATCCTCAGGGGGGAGAGTTATATTGACAAATCTTAGTACTTGCTGTTCACTGAAAGTAGGGAGGAGGTGAGTTTGCCTTATGCCAAAGTTATCTGAATGTACAAAGCCTCATGCACTCGTTCATCTTGTTTCTGGTGCAGGAGTGGGAATTTTGCTCTATAGTTTGATTCCCGGTCTTGCTGCCATGGGAGCAACGCTCGGAGTTATTTTAGTGGTAGCTGCGATTGTGGGAGAATTTGTCTGGAATAAATAGAAAGAGTGCTTCCTACCGTCTGTCAACAGGGTATCCGAAGATTTTGTCGCGCAATTTCTGGAATAGTTTTACTTGCATTTGACCTTCGTAATTCCCCGGTCCCACACCTAAATATGAGCGGATTGCATCCTCAAGTGTCCAGTAGGGTTGCTCTACTTCTTTCTCTGGATTTTTTCCATACGCATCCAAGGCATCTCGGTCCAACTTTGAGGCAGCCCACAGAATTTCTTTCCAATCGCTTTCAGGGTGACGTTGTGGGAGTAGGGCGAGATATTCGAATCCCGCTGCTACCTCTTCAACTTTATATTGAGGGTGTACATCAATGTGTCGTTGCATTGCCCCATATTGTCTTGTGTAAAGATACACATTTGGATCAAAGGCCCGCTCATCTTCCGAGAACGTGCTTTCGAGGCCGTGTCTCATCCAAGGAAGATACCAAGGGACGTTGAATGCGTCTTGTGCAGTTCTGAAAAAAAGCCAATATATTGAAAGAGTGTGGAGGTCGTCTAACAAACCGTTTGGCCTTAACTTGGCGATGGTTTCATGGTGTTCAAGGAAGAGTGGCATGACTACTTCCTCGAATTCTCTGCGATAATGAGCAAGTTTTTCCTCGTTTTCAAGAAACAAACCAATAAGTTTACCTAATTCATGCGGAGTGAAGGTAGCCATAAGTGCACTTTTTTGTGCACTTTCAAACAATTGGCGGCGAGAGAGTCGTTGAGAAAGCAAAGTTTCTATTCTCATAATGGTTCCTGTAAAAGTTACCCACAGGGTGCGAAAAAGCCGCGCCTGCCTGCGCAGACAGGCAAAAAAGCGCGAGATTGGAAAAGGGAAAAATACAAGATCTCTCAGGGTTTTGAGAGTGAAGAAAGATTCCCCCCTTCCTTGGCACCCAGTCACCCCGTTTGGTGAGAAAACTACCAAATGGGTCGGGTTGTCGGATGCTTGTTATCTTGCGGCGGAAGTACCGCGCTTGCCCTTCTCCTTCGACTAGCTCAGGATCAGGACAGTCCTAGCATCTCTTAGTATTGTCAATTAGGGGAAGTATAACGTTATAAGTTCACAGATGTCAACCCTCTTGCAAGAACATATTCTTTGGTGTATGCTATATAAGAGTTCTGGTTTGTGAACTTTTCGTAAAGCCTCTTTTGCTTGCTACTTGGCTGGCTAGGGCCTCGTTAGTTTACTTTCACCAGAAAATAAAAAAAGAAGGAGGTGAATGAGCATGGCAAAAAACCTTTATGTAGGCAATCTCTCTTTTGATGTCGATTCGACAAAATTAGGAGAAATCTTTGCTCCTGCGGGAACAGTTGTTTCTACACAAGTTATAACTGACCGATACTCTGGTCGTTCTCGAGGGTTTGGATTTGTTGAGATGTCGACCGATGAGGAGGCACAAAAGGCAGTAGAAATGTTCAATGGAAAAGATGTGGATGGAAGAGCGCTCGTTGTGAATGAAGCAAGACCGAGGGAAGAGCGACCAAGAGAAGATAGGCCACGTCGTTCATTTCAAGATAGGCGAAGATAATTAAATACGTTAAGATTAAGGCGTGAAGAAATTCTTTGTTGGTCTTTTTCTTGTGGCGGCTTTGCTGTTTGTTCTTTTACCTCAGCCGAAACTTTCCTACCAAAAACCCCTTTGGGGATTTTCCTATTCTCCAAAATATGCAAGTAGCTTGGATTTGGACTGGAGGCAAAGTTATATCTTTTTATTGGATGAGTTAAAACCCCCCAGCGTTCGGGTGCCTCTTTATTGGGATGAGGCAGAAACTACGCCGAGAGTGTTTTCGTTTGAACGATTAGAATTCTTGCTTGCGGAAGCGTACAAGAGAAATATTCCGGTGGTACTCAATGTGGGGTATCGAGTGTTTCGGTATCCTGAGTGTCATGTACCAGAGTGGGCAAAGACATTTTCTCAGCACGAACTTGAGGATGCAGAACGTTCTTATTTGTCTGGGGTGGTGCAATATCTTTCTGAAACTTCTCTTGCTGCCTCTCTTGAGGCAATTCAGATAGAAAATGAAGCACGCAACCAGCTCCAAAAAAACTGCCCCCCAACTCCCTATACACAACTTGAGAGTGAAGCGAAACTTTTCAGGGATGCATTTCCGCATATTCCCATTGTGCTGACGTGGGCAGGAGATCTTCCACCCTCTGACTATAGGGAATACATTCGCTATGGGGATATCGTTGCAGTGAGTTTCTTCCCACGACGCTGGAATCATGTACTTCATATCTATGATGAAGTTTTCAGCTGGGGGATTTTCTCAATTCGTCATATTGGTCGGGAGCGGGCAACGGCGCAACAACAGGGAAAACGATTTTGGATTTCTGAATTCGAAGCCGAGCCTTGGGGAGAAGAAAAAGAGACAGCAACCCCCGAGCGGCTCCTGAGCTACAAAAAATTGCTTGACTCATATGGAGGCGCAGAGCGTGTGTACTTGTGGGGAGCTGAATGGTGGGTATGGAAGGCACAACAGGGAGATACCACTGTGCTCGAGTTCATAAAAGAGTTGACAAAAGGGAACGGGGTACAATAGAGTTAAAGAGGGGTGAGAATGATGGCAAAGAAAAGAGCGACAAGTGCCCGTTCGCGTTGGGAAATGTATTCCCAGGTGCTTATTTCAAGTGCAATTCTTGCTGTTTTTTTGGCGGCAATGGGATATCTTGGTACTGATATTTGGCTTGCTTCAACGCAGTGGCTACTGGTCGCGGCAGTTCTGGCAGCGCTTGGAGTGTACGCAAAGCTTGAGAAATAATAGTTTACGCTGAGCGTGCCGAAGTGCGGCCATTGTGCGGTAAAAATGCGGTGTTTTAATCATGAATCCCTATCCTCAGGGCACAAGTCCATCCCAGAGTGAAGATATACAACAATGTCCCAACTGTGGATTTACCATTGGCGCAGTTGCGGGGAGCAAAGAGGCACTCTGCCCGAATTGTGGTTTTAAAGATCCGTGCTGTGAATAGTTAAAGATTTAAGATGTAAGATTTATGATTTATGATTTAAGAATACTCATGAAGAAGATTTTAATTACTAGCATTTTATTATTCCTTGCTCTTATTGCCTTTACAAAAACTTCTCATGCCACTTTTTTGGTTATTGATGAGCAGGGAAATCTCGTGTGGCAAGTTCTTTCGGAAGGGAGTAATGGGGAGAGGAACAATGAGGATAAGAGTGGTTCGTCTTCAAGCTCAAGTAGCTCTTCAACTCCCAAACCAGAAGAGGAAGATGAAGGAGGAGAAGGGGAGGCGCGCCTTGAGGTGCGTACTACCAATCGTGGACCAGGTGCGAATACAGGGATCCAAGTACGAATTCGTACAGAAGAGGGACGGGTGAGACTTGAAGTTTCAACCCCTTCAGGCCAAACAGAGATGGATGTCACTGATATAGAAGGAGATATTGTGCGAGTTCGAGAGAGAGAAGAGGAACAAGAAATACGCATCAGAGCACGAAATGGGAGAATTGAGATTAGACAACGTGGAGTTGGGGCGCTCACCAATTTCCCAGTGAATGTTAATCCCGAAACAAACGAGCTTACTGTAACCACTCCCTCTGGAACAAAAGTAGTAGCGATACTTCCCAGTGTTGCCGTTGCCAACATACTCCAAAGTAACATAATGGACAGAATTCTTACATCCTTGACGCCTAGTCCTTCTCCAGCCACTTCGCCCGAACCGACAAGTGCAAGTGAGGCAGGTGAGCTGGAAGAAGTTGAGCAAGAAATTGAATTAGAAGAGGAGGGTGGAGTAGTTGTATTTAAAATTAGAGGTATAAAAGACGTACGCTTCCTAAATATCTTCCCCGCTCAAACACCGGTTACTGCCTTGGTTTCTGCGCAGACAGGTGAGTTATTATCTTTGGACCGCCCCTGGTTCTTAGACCTCTTCGGCTTCCTTTTTGCGCAGTAGGGTATCACATGCTACACTAACTTCATCGCGAAGTGACAAGCTATGCTCATGAATCTTATTCTTCCTGTTTTTGGGCTGGCCGCTTTAGGGAGTGTTGCAGGACTTCTTGGCGGAGTAATTCTTCTTACCAACAGAAGGGCAGGAAAATTTCTTTCGGTTCACGCAGTCGCTCTTGCGGCGGGAGTACTCCTTACTGTAGCACTCCTCGACTTGATTCCGGAAGCGTTTGAGATGGCAGGTGAAAATGCCCCTCTTATTATTCTTTTTGTTATGGTCGCCGCATTTTTGCTTGAACAATTTGTGGTCCATTTTCACCACCACGAAGAACACAAACACAACGATTTGGAAACGGCAATTCCTATAGTCCTTGTTGGTGATGCAGTGCACAACTTCCTTGATGGCGTGGCAATTGCTGCTGCGTTTTTAACCGAACCACGATTGGGAGTATTTGTGGCGCTCGCAACGTTTTTACATGAAGTTCCTCAAGAGATTGGTGATTTTGGAATTCTTCTTTCTGCTGGATGGAGAAAAATCCGTATTATTTTGTTTAATCTTTTAACTGCCTTGACCACATTTTTAGGCGCTGGAGTAACACTTCTTTTTGCGGAGTTAGTGAGTGGTATAACACAATATTTTTTGGCAATTTCTGCCGGACTTTTCTTATACATTGCTGCAACCGATTTATTACCAAAGATTGGAGGTCGTGCTCGTGACATCAGGTGGCACCAGTCACTACTCTTTTTAGTGGGAGTTTTAGTTATGCTTGCAGTTACCAGTATTTTCCCAGACTGACGAGTTTTGAAATAGCTTTTATGCTCGAAATTAGCTTTCCAATTGCGTTTGTTGCCGGTATCATTTCATTCTTCGCACCGTGTGTGGTGCCGCTCCTTCCTACCTATGTTGCCTATGTTTCAGGTGTTTCGCTTGCGCAGTTACATGGACAAGGGGTTGCGTCATATCAACGTAAACTTTTGTTTTCTTCCTTGTTTTACATTATTGGTTTCTCTCTTATTTTTGTACTGCTTGGAGCAGCTGCAGGAAGTATTGGGAGCCTTTTGCGTCAATATCAGTTATG
>CAYIKF010000025.1:0-6392 GCA_964363945.1 uncultured Gammaproteobacteria bacterium | reverse complement strand
TTGAGGCATGTCGAGAGGTAATTGAGAACGCACCTCTTATTCCCAGTTACGAGAAGAAATTCCAAGATGATGCGGCACTGCGCACCGTCTATCACGGGACGCACCTCGAAGGGAATGACTTAACCTTCACCCAAGCACAACGAGTACTGGAAGGAGAGCAAATTGTGGCCCGCGAGAGAGATATTCAAGAGGTAATTAACTATCGCAATGTCATGCGTTTTTTAGACACTATAACCCGCCCACTTACGTACACTATTGACTTACTCTGCCACTTACACACGTTAACTATTGAACGACTATTGCCACCCGAGAGTGTGGGTGCCATTCGTCAGACTCAAGTCGTGGTGAAAGATGCTGCGACAGGAGGAGTAACATTTCGCCCTCCTCCTAGCGTTGAGGTACCGTTTCTACTTGATGATTTTTTCAACTGGCTTAACTCAAAAGAGGGGAGAGAGGTACATCCGGTGTTGCGCGCGGGCATTACTCACTATGTGCTCGTTGCCATTCATCCATTCGTTGAGGGAAACGGGCGCGCTTCGCGCTCATTTGCAACATTGGTCCTTTTTGCCGAAGGATATGATATTAAGCGGCTTTTTTCTCTTGAAGAATATTTTGATAAAGACGCCGCGGCATACTACGAGGTATTGCAGAAAGTGTCTTCGGAGTCGCAAGATTTAGCCGAGCGCGACCTCACTCATTGGCTTATCTATTTTACAAGTGGATTGGCAGTTGAGCTTGAGAAAGTGAGAGAGCAGGTGCGTCGTATCTCTGCTGATTTACAGATTAAGCGGCGCGTTGGTCATCAAGTTGCACTTAGTGACAGACAATTAAAAATCATGGAATATCTGAATGCGCACGGGAATATTCAAATGAAATATGCTAAAAAGCTCATTCCCATGGTGTCGGAGGACACTATTCTTCGTGAATTTCAAGACCTTGTGAGACAAGGTATAATTAAGAAGGAAAGCCATGGCCGAGGGTCGACGTATAAACTTAAAACTTAAGAATGAGCACAACTGACCCACAATTTTTCTATATGATACTGGTCCTGCCGACACTTTTTGGGTTAACTTTGGTTGGGGAAGGATTGACAAAAATTTTTCGTGAAGAAAATGGAGGTTGGATGTCAGTAGTATTTGGATTTTTGTTCATTGGAGTGGTTGTATTTGCTTTTTTCTTTTTCTCTACCTTCGCCCCAAAATAATTGCTGGTAAATCGCGCGGGTGCTACAATAGGCAAAACAGATGACCTTTCGAGAGCTTTCCAACTATCTAGAAAAGCTTGAAAAAACTACCTCAAGAAATGAGATAACAAGGATTCTTGCTGAGTTATTCAAAAAGACTCCGGTGACAGAAATTGATAAGGTTTGTTACCTCCTGTTAGGTGAGCTTGTTCCAGCGTATAAAGGCATAGAATTTAATTTAGCTGAGCGGATGATGGTGAGGATTTTGGCAGAGGCGTACGACAAGCCAATAGAACAAGTGCAAAGGCTTTATAAGAGCAAAGGTGATTTGGGGGATGTGGCTACTGCATTGGCGGCAAATTCGAAGTACGCCGCCAGAGGCGAGCCTCGCCTTCGGCGGGAAGCACGAAATTCGAGACTATCTGTTTCTGAAGTGTACGAAAAACTTATGGAAATCGCACAAGAGTCGGGGAAGGGAAGCCAGAATAGAAAGATTACCAAAATGGCAAAACTTCTTTCGGAACTCTCCCCGCTTTCCGTTAAATTCATCGCTCGCATTCCCGTTGGAAGACTTCGCCTTGGATTCTCTGATGTAACGATTCTTGATGCACTCTCAGTGATGGAAAAGGGTGATAAGAGTGCACGGCCCCATATCGAGGCAGCGTACAACGTCACTGCTGATATCGGCAAGATTGCCCAGGCAGTTAAAAAGGGTGGGGTAAAATCGCTCTCCCATGTCCGTGCCCAGCCTGGTATACCCATACGGCCCTCCCTCGCCGAACGACTCCCAACAGCGGAGAAGATTATTGAGAAAGTAGGACCAACGGTAGGGGTTGAACCAAAGTTAGATGGGTTCAGGACTACCATTCATATTTGGTCCGATCCGCCAGCTGGCGGAGGTAAAAAGCAGGTTGCAACCTTCTCTCGTAACCTTGAGAACACAACTCATATGTTTCCAGAAATTATAGAGGCGGCAAAAAAACTTCCCGTCAAAAGCGTTATTTTGGATGGAGAAACAATCGGATACAATCCAAAAACAGGAAAGTTTTTGCCCTTTCAGGAGACAGTACAGCGCAAAAGAAAACATGGCATTGAAGAGGCAGCAAAGAAACTTCCACTTAGAGTATTTATCTTTGATATTTTATATCTTAATGGCCGTGACCTTTTGTCCCTTCCGTTTACTAAACGGCGAGATATTTTAGAACAAACGCTTCAAGGATATCAGGATGGAATTAAACTTACAGAGCATAAGGTTACGTCAGATGTTGCAGTTGTTAAAGAAGAATTTAAGAAAAATATTGACGCGGGACTAGAGGGAATCGTTGCGAAAAAGTTAGATAGTCCGTATAAAGCAGGAAGTAGAGGATTTGAGTGGGTTAAACTGAAAGGTGGCTCAGGAGCACTTGAGACATTGCGCGGAGGAGGAAAAGCAGGGGTACTTGATACAATCGATTGCGTTGTGATGGGTGCCTATCGCGGGAGAGGTAAACGGGCCTCGTTTGGTGTTGGAGGATTTTTGTTGGGCGTCAGAGAGGGAGACCAATACTTTACGATTTCAAGACTTGGCACAGGACTAACGGACGAGCAATTCCGCGAGGCAGCACGACGCGTGGAGAAGCTCGAAGCCAAAGTACCACCCAAGGAATATGTGGTGGTTAAGGAATCGGTACCTGATGTATGGGTTGAGCCTGGCATTGTTCTTGAGATTTTGGCTGATGAGATAACTCTTTCTCCACGACACACTGCAGGGAATAAGCGTGGAAGGGGATATTCCCTAAGATTCCCAAGATTAGTAAGATTCCGCGATGACAAAAACCCAGAAGACGCAACAACGGTTGGAGAAATTGAAGAAATGTACCAACAACAACTTGGAAAGTAATCTCCAAACAGCTCTCTATTTGATGCTATGATTACTGTATGAATCTTGCTGCACATGCCGTTGAGCACATGCCTACTCCTCCGCGATTCCGTGCGCTTCTTGGGCCGAGTTTTATTCTCCTTGGGTTAGGGTTAGGCAGTGGCGAGCTCATTTTATGGCCCTACCTCACCTCAAATTTTGGCATGGGAATCATCTGGGGTGCTGTTCTTGGGATTACCATGCAATTTTTTATCAATATGGAAATTGAACGTTACTCCCTAGTACGAGGTGAGAGTATTTTTGTTGGATTTGCCCGAAAATTTTCTTATTTGCCATTTTGGTTTATTTTCTCAACTTTTATTGGGTTTGGTTGGCCGGGAATTGTGGGTGCTTCAGCCAAATTGGTGGGTAATGTGCTTGGAATTAATGAGTCGCATTATGTTGCTATGGGTATGTTGGTTCTCATGGGGTTGATTTTAACATTGGGCCCCGTTCTCTATAAAACAGTCGAGCGGATTCAGATGGGGTTGATCGCGGTTGGTGTACCGAGTATCTTTGTCTTGGTTTTACTCCTCGCTAGCCCGTCTTCATGGGTATCTTTTTTTAAAGGCCTTGTGGGGGTAGGGGATGGCTATTTTCTCCTGCCGGAGAATATTCCCCTCGCTTCATTTTTAGCAGCATTTGCGTTTGCCGGTGCAGGAGGAAATCTTAATTTGGCCCAATCGTTTTACATAAAAGAAAAGGGGTATGGCATGGGGCAATTCAGTGGAAGGATTACAAGCATCCTGACAGGAAAGGTGGAAAACATAAAACTTGAAGGAGCGCGCTTTAAGATGGATAGTGAGAATTTAAGTCGCTTCAAAAAGTGGTGGAGGTTAATAAATAGAGAACATTTACTGGTATTTTGGGCAACGGGTGCATTTACCATTTCTCTTCTTGGGCTTTTAGCGTACACGACTACCTTTGGGAGTACAACACCAGGTGCGGGCATTAATTTTGTATTGTACGAAGCAGCAACTATTGGAATACGTACGCTTCCAATTATTGGTACACTCTTTTTGATTATTGGTGGTGTAATGCTTTTTGCAACGCAAATGACAGTATTAGACGCTACGAGTAGAATCATGGCTGAGAATCTTTTATTGGTTCGTAGCCATATATGGAGAGTAAAAACACTTCCTAGTATTTACTATTCTTTTTTGTGGGCACAAATACTATTTGGGATTCTTGTGTTTCTAACAAATCTTCGCGAGCCATTATTCCTCTTGATACTTGGAGCAGGAATTAACGCTTTCGCGATGCTTGTTCACGTGGCGTTGACCCTATGGCTTAACCTCACGTCTCTTGAGAAGCAATTACGCCCGTCGCTTCTTAGGATTGGTGCAATGGGTGCTGCGTTTCTTTTTTTGACGTATTTTGTAACCAGAGTTTTGCTGGATATAGTGTAATATGGCTATTCCTTTAGCATTATTTATTTTTTTCTTCGTGTTTCTCCTTCTCTTTGGAGCGAATATGGTTGTCGCTGGGTTGCGTCACTTTTCTTCTACGTCAAAAACCTCTGTCTTTACCCTTTCAGCAATTCTTCTTGCGCTTGCAACATCGTTTCCAGAGCTTTTTGTTGCGTTGACATCAGGGCTTGAAGGAACTTCAGAGCTTTCATTGGGTAATGTTTTGGGCGCTAATGTTACGAACCTTACCTTAGTGGCTGGGGGAGCAGCACTTCTTGCTGGTCGAGTGACGATGCAAGGCGCCTTTTTGCAGCGTGAAGTATGGTTTGCACTCATCGCAGGCGTAATTCCACTGGTGTTGTTATTGGATGGTGTGATCTCTCGTGTTGATGGGATGATTCTTATTGCCATTTGGGGAGCATACGTTGTGCATTTTTTCCACATCCGTTTTGTGCAAATTGCGCATAAACTTTCCCAAGAAGGATTTTGGTACAGGTTTTTGCATAAAGTTGAAGTTGGTGTTAGTGGAACAGCGGGAAGGGAGATGGCTCGACTACTCTTGGGAGTGGCATTACTTCTTTTTTCAGCTGACGTCATTGTCCGCTTATCGCGTTCGCTTGCGCAAGATATTGGTATTCCGGTGTTTTTGGTAGGGGTACTGGTCGTTTCCATAGGGACTACACTTCCTGAACTTGCATTTTCGTTCCGCTCTCTTGCTGACGGTGAGCCACAGATGTTTTTAGGCAATATTTTTGGATCGCTTATTACGAACGCAACGCTTGTCGTAGGGATAGCAGCGCTTCTTTCTCCTATTCGCGTTGAACTCACTCCAGCGTTAACAGTCGGCGTGGTTTTTGTTATAACGTATGCACTCTTTTGGTTTTTTATACGAACAAAGCAACGTCTTGATCGTTTTGAAGCTGCACTCCTCATGGTAGTGTATATTTTATTTGTAATTGTTATTCGTTCATAAACCCCAAAAGCGTGTTACAATTATCCTGCCATGAAGGTAGTTACTGACCTTCACTCACATTCTCGTTACGCTCGGGCAGTTTCTCAGCAGATGGTACTTCCGGTAATTTCGGAGTGGGCCGCTCTTAAAGGGATAGATATAGTTTCGACAGGGGATTGGACACACCCGTTGTGGTTTAAGGAATTGCAGGCGCAGTTAGAAGAAGCAGCACCTGGATTATATGGTTTAAAAGGCTCGCGGGTCCTGCCCCGCGTTCTCCCTCCTCCCGACGCAGCGTCGGGACGCGTGTCGGGATCCCTGTCTGCGCAGGCAGGCCTTCCACGCGTGTCACCCGCTTCGCCTTTATTCCTGCTCTCAACCGAAGTTGCTGCTATTTATTCCCAAGGAGGAAAAGGACGTAGAATCCACATGCTTATTTTTGCACCCAGTTTGACGGCGGTTGAGAAGATAAATAAAGAGCTAACGCGACGAGGTGCAAACCTTTTTTCTGATGGTAGGCCAATTTTAGGAATGTCGGCGCGCGATATAACACAGATTGTATTTGAAACGGACGAGCGTTGTCTTGTAATACCGGCTCACGCGTGGACCCCATGGTTTTCCCTTTATGGTTCGATGTCTGGGTTTGATTCTATAGAGGAGTGTTTTGGAGATATGGCGCAATTTGTTTATGGCATTGAGACTGGTTTGTCTTCTGATCCTGCAATGAATTGGAGGGTTGCTGATTTAGACAATCGGGCAATTCTTTCGTTTTCAGATGCACATAGCCCTGCAAAGCTGGGGAGAGAGGCAACGGTGTTTGAATTGCCGGAGGTGAGTTATGAAATGATTAGACGATCTATCGTCGCGGGTCCTGCCCCGCTTCACCCCACTCAGACGTCCTCGCTTAACGCTGCGGGCGCTCGAGTGGGGGCCCCGCGCGTGTCACCCGCT
>CAYIKF010000024.1:5357-7183 GCA_964363945.1 uncultured Gammaproteobacteria bacterium | reverse complement strand
GAGAGAAAGTGCTAAAAAACCTCTTTTTTGTCACAATGACTGAATATCAGAAGAGTTTGCCCGTTTCCGCCGTTGCGTTTCCTCCGGAGGTCATTGAGAAGCCATTGGCAGTGCTCCTCTCCGAGCAAGGTCGCAAGCAGCTTCACATGGCAGAAAGTGAGAAGGAGCGTTTTGTAACCTATTATTTTGATGGACAGCGAGAGAAGCAGTTGCCGGGTGAGGAGGTGCTTATTGTGCCGTCTCCAAAAGTCTCCACCTACGATAAAAAACCCGAGATGTCAGTAGGGAAACTGACGGACGAGTTTAAGAAAGTCATAAGCCGGGGCGTATACCATTTTATTCTTGTCAATATTGCCAACCCCGATATGGTTGCCCACAGTGGAAATTTGAAGGCAACCATTGCTGCAGTTGAACATGTTGACCGCGCAGTGGGAGAGATGGTGGGAGAGGTATTGCGAGTAGGAGGAACGGTTGTTTTGACTGCGGACCATGGTAATGCGGAAGAGCTTTTAACCTTTCCCACAACTTCTTACTTTGTGACCACCGCCAAAGGAGAGGTCAATACGGATCACTCAAATAGTCCCGTGCCGGTCATTGTCGCACGAGCAGACCTTGAGGGGAAATCACATACCTTTACGCGGGGTATTTTGGGAGATGTGGCACCGACAATCCTGGCGCTCTTGGGGTTGACACCGCCAGCTGAAATGACAGGGAAAAATTTATTAGGGTAAAATAAAAATATGGAACTTTTCTTAATAACCAGTGTGGTATTCGGACTTGCGTTTGTACTTTCGGTGCTTTCCTATGGAAAACTGGTCACAAAGTACAATGCGCTCAAGAACAAAGAGGAAGGGATGGAGGAGCTTGCCCACGCCAGACGACGAGCGAGAAAGATTGTCGAGGAAGCAGGGGAGCACGCGCAGAAGATTATAGAAGAAGCACAGTTGGTAGGTAAGGATGCACAAGGTGCCGTGCATCGTGCACTTGAGAGCGCGGTCGGGGAGGTATCGAGTGAGTTAAAAGAGCGTGCAGCGCAAGAACTGGGTGAATTCCGCAGCGCACTCAGAGAGCAGACAAGTATAGCTAAAGAAGCATTAGAGAAAGTGACGAGTGAAGAAAACGATAGGGTAAAGCAAGAAGTTGAAGCGCACAAGAAACAAAAGTTGGAAGAGGTGGATCACACCATTCATGAAATTGTTCGTGAGGTGACACGAAAGGTACTGGGAGAAGCAATAACTCACGAGCAGCACGAAAAGCTTGTCATTGCGGCACTGGACGATGCAAAACAACACCACATACTCTAAAATTCTGCGCTCGGTCAGAACACGTGAGGAGCTTGACACGTTGACCAGTGAGCTTGAACTGCTCAAAAAAGCCCGATACACGCTGAAAAAGGAAGGGTCTTTTGAAAAGGTCCTAGCGAGGGAAGTGCAAGCGCCAATGGCAGCTCTGTTGCGAGAAGCCCTCGCACAGAGTAGTGGGGATGCTGCGTCTTTCATTGATGGCCTTGAGAAGATTTTAACATCTCTTACCTTTGTAAAACTTACTCTCGCGTTTGAGCCGACGGAGCAGCAGCGTGCGCGCTTTTCCGAGTGGGTGTACACGAATGTGGGCCCGGGAGTGGTGCTTGATATTACCGTTGAGCCACGGGTTTTGGGAGGGGCGATTATTGAACACGAGGGAAAGTTTGGTGATTTCTCGGTGAGGAAGAAGCTGGAGGAAATTGAGATATGACTAAGCTTATAATGAGTCCTTGCGGGTCCTGCCGCGGGTTTTCCCTCCCGCCAGTGCTCGCTCGCCTTCGGCAGGCTGCGCGCGTGTCGGGA
>CAYIKF010000024.1:0-5257 GCA_964363945.1 uncultured Gammaproteobacteria bacterium | reverse complement strand
CCTTCCACCCGCGTCACCCGCTGCGGACTTTGGTGTTTTATATGAAAGATTTTAATAACTATCTTGAAGCAACTGGCGAGGTAGGGTATGTCGAGGAGAGTGCGCACCTCGTGGTGTATGCGAAGGGATTACCTGATGCAAAGGTCGATGAGGTAGTGGTATTTGAAGACGGGCAGCGTGGATTAATCCTCTCGCTTGGTGAATTTGTTGAAATTTTGCCGTTTACAAAGGAAGCCGTGCATGTCGGTATAAAGGTTGCAAGAACCAGCACCTTTTTAGAAATTCCCGTTGGTGAGGAACTTTTGGGTCACGTGATTTCTCCTTTGGGAGAGGTTCTTGATGGGGGTGAGTCTGCTGGCGCAGGCAAGCTTGCTGGCGCAGGCAAGCCCGTTCAGCCTAAAGAACTAAGAAGGGTTGATACGAGGCCGCCGGGAGTGCTTGAACGTACTCCGGTCACCTCATCCCTAGAAACAGGTGTGGCATTAGTTGATCTTCTAGTCCCTTTGGGCAAGGGACAAAGAGAACTCGTGATTGGAGACAGAAAGACGGGGAAAACTGGATTTCTTTTCCAAACGATTCTTACCCAAGCTCGGCTGGGAACGGTATGTATTTATGCTGCGGTGGGAAAAAAGCACGTCGAGGTGGCCAGAGCTGTAGAACTTTTCAAAGCACGGGGCATCCAAGAAGAGGTGGTGACTATAGCGACTACTTCCTCTGATTCGGCAGGGCTTGTATTCCTCGCACCCTTTGCGGCCATGACCGTTGCCGAATATTTTAGAGATAAGGGGAAAGATGTGCTGGTTGTGCTTGATGACCTGACTAACCATGCAAAATATTATCGTGCCATAACCCTTCTGGCGAGGCGTTTTCCCGGAAGAAACTCTTACCCGGGTGACATTTTCTATGTCCATGCAAAACTGCTTGAACGCGCAGGGAAATTTAAGGACAATTCAATTACCGCATTGCCGGTTGCTGAGACCATCTTGGGGGATCTTGCGGGGTATATTCAAACTAACCTTATGGCAATGACCGACGGCCACATTTTTTTTGACAGTGAGCTCTTCACTGCGGGTCGGCGACCCGCGATTAATCCGTTCCTTTCAGTAACGCGCGTGGGGCAACAAGCCCAGTCCGCCCTCGTGCGCAACGTCAGTCGTGAGCTCTCACGATTTTTGGTGGAGATTGAGAAGCTGCGGGAATTTATGCATTTCGGGGCCGAACTCTCAGAAGAAGTACGCGCAAAACTTACGTTGGGAGACAAGATATTAGCGTTTTTCGGCACTTCATCGGATACCACTACGATGCCCTCAAGCATGTCCGTTCTTGTGATAGCAATGCTGTGGGCTGGGTTTTGGAAAGAGCAAGACATTGCCAGCATGCGTACCCAAATACAGCAATTAGGGGAGCGTTACCAGAAAGATGCCGCTTTTAAAGGAGAAGTTGAGAAGCTTCTTGCCGAGACAAAAACACTCGCTGAATTCGTAGATAAGCTGCGGGACAAAACAGAATGGGTGAACAGAGGATTAAATGGAACAAAAACAAATTAAACAGACCATTACTACATTGCAAACGCTCGATGCCGTCGCGCGTGCCTATACGGAGATTTCTTCTTCTCGAATGAAGAAGACACGGGGTTTAGTGCTCTCAAGCAGAGAGTTCTTGGCCGCACTTGACGAAATTTTTCGAGAAGTGCGTACCTCTTATCGGCGGCAGGTGCTCTCATTTGCCAAGAGAACGGGTAAAAAACAGCCTCTCACGTTTCTGGCGCACAATGGGAAAACGGTCGCAGTTTTCATCTCTGCCAACACCGGTCTCTATGGTGATTTAATACAAAGAACCCTCTATGCATTCTTAGAGGAGTTAAAACAGCCCGAGGTCGAGGTAACGGTCGTGGGGCGGCTTGGACTTTCTCTCTTCTTAGAAAAAGAACCCAACCGTCCCTATACCTATTTTGATTTCCCGGATTATGGGGTGGATGCCGATAAGATGGCGGCCGTTGTTGCCCACCTTGTGCCATATGAGGAAATACACGCGTATTACGGGAAATTTCAGAGTGTTATGAGACAATCTCCTGCTCTCTTTAATATTTCTGCTGAGACACAAAGCTTGGTCGGTGGGCAGGAACGCGCAGAAGTTATCAAGTATTTATTCGAGCCCACCCTTGAGGATATTCTCACCTTTTTTGAGACGGAGATGTTTGCCTCACTTTTGGAGCAGGTGATGCGAGAGGGGCAGCTTGCCAAATTTGCCGCGCGCATGCGGGCTATGGATGAGGCAACACAGAATATTAAGAAGGTACTCGCGCACGCACAACTTGAGAGACTGCGCATCACACACGCAGCAGCGAATAGAAAACAACTGAATGCATTACCCGCATTGCTGCGGTGGGGAGGGGAGAATGGAAGAAAATAGCGGTATCGTCCGAAGCGTACGAGGTCAAGTAATTGAGGTTGAGTTTAAAGGGACGCAGCCGTCGTTGCGCAGTATCCTGGTGGCAAAAGATAACTCACAGGTAAAACTTGAGGTGTACACTTCCTCAGGGAGTAATAGATTTTATTGTTTTGCACTGGGACCGACTGACACTATTAAACGCGGCACGGAGGTTTTCGATACAGGAGAGCCGATTATGTTTCCTGTGGGAGAGGAGTTGTTGGGTCGCGTTGTAGATACATTTGGAAACCCTATCGACGGGAAGGAGCTGAAAGTAGCCCGCAAACATCCTATTCATACGAGAACATCGGGAGACAGTGTGGTTACCAAACGGGAGGTTTTGGAAACGGGTATTAAGGTTATTGATCTGTTTGCAACCTTGTTACGAGGAGGGAAAATGGGACTCTTTGGAGGCGCAGGGGTAGGAAAGACCTTGCTATTAACTGAAATCTTACACAATATTGTGCGCTCCCAAGAGCACGCGGTGTCTATTTTTGCAGGAGTTGGCGAGCGCTCAAGAGAGGGACTTGAGCTCTATCAAGCGTTGCGAGATAGCGGGACGCTCAAAGACGCGTCGCTTATCTTTGGACCAATGGGAGAAAATCCCGCTGTGCGATTTCTTACTGCTTTTTCTGCGGTTACTTTGGCTGAATTTTATCGCGATGTACTACGGCGGGAGGTGCTCTTCTTTATTGACAATGTGTTTCGCTTCGCGCAAGCGGGCAATGAACTCTCAACACTTACCAATAACCTTCCTTCAGAAGATGGTTATCAAGCAACGCTTGAGAGTGAAATGGCAACATTCCATGAGCGATTAATCCCCACTCAGTCTGCCATCGTCTCAACCGTCGAAGCAATTTACGTACCCTCAGATGATTTACTTGACCATGCAGTACAATCTATCTTTCCGTATCTTGATTCGATTGTGGTGCTGTCTCGTAATGTATATCAACAGGGAATTCTTCCCGCGGTTGATATCATCAATTCCGGTTCCGCAGGGCTTGATCCTGCCATTGTTGGTCAGGAGCATTATGAGACCGCAGTCGCGGCACGAGCGCTGCTCCAGAGAGCAGAGAATTTGGAGCGCATAGTGTCATTGGTAGGGGAGGGGGAATTGTCTCCGGATGACCTTGCAACGTTCAGGCGTGCCAGGCGGCTCAAAAATTACATGACACAACGCTTTTTTGTTGCCGCGTCGCAACGAGGTGAGGAGGGCCAACGGGTGCCGCGAGAAGCGACGGTATCCGATGCTAAGAACATTCTCGAGGGGAAGTATGACAGCATTGCGGAGGAAAAGTTTCTCTTTATCGGACGATTATCAGAAATTACCAAATAATGGCAGAGCAAATCATTCAAGTTACCATACGCACACGGGAAGAAGTACTTTTTCAAGGGCAGGTGCGCGCCATTTCCTCATTTAACAAAAAAGGACGGTTCGATATTTTACCTATTCATGCTCAGTTTATCTCCCTTGTTGACCGTACAATCCTGCTTTATGAGCCCAATGGGAATGTGCGAGAAATTCAGGTTGACAATGGGGTTCTTAAGGTTCGAGCAAATAGTGTACAAGTATATGTGGGGGTAAAGGGAGCAAATACACAAAGGGATGATAGAAGTTAGGGATTAAGGAGCATATCAAGAAGGGCCATACGGACATACAGGCCATTCTGGGCTTGTCGAAAGACAATGACACGAGAATCATTCATAACTTCATCTGGTAATTCCTGGTTGCGGGGAAGGGGATGCATAATGATTGAATGTTCAGGCAATACACGAGTTATTTTTGGTGTAAGTGTGTAACCTCCTTGCTTGGGGTCGAAACGAGCTGCTTGGAGAGTTCGCTCTGTTTGTGCGCGAGTCATATACACCACGTCTAATTCTTGGGCCACTTCTTCTATACTATTTAATTCCTGATACCACACGTTGTGTCGGCTTAGATATTCTTTGATTCCTTCCTTAACCCGCAATATTTGAGGAGAGATAAAAAATAAGCGCATATTCTCAAATTTTCCAAGCAGATATGCAAGCGAGTGGACGGTCCTCCCATAGGTGAGGTCGCCGACCATGGCTACCGAAAGTCCATCAATCTTACCAAAATGTTCCCAAATGGTATAGGCATCAAGTAGTGCTTGAGTCGGGTGTTGTCCTTCGCCATCTCCTGCATTGATAATAGGAACGCCAGATACTACTGCTGCTCTCGTTGCTCCTCCCTCTGCGTCGTATCGAAGGACGATAACGTCGAAGTTATAGCCGTTGAGTATGCGGATGGTGTCTTCTAATGTTTCTCCTTTTACCACAGATGAAAATGCACGCGCATTTTCTGTTCCCGAGACATCGCCACCCAATCGTTTCATTGCCATCTCAAACGATATGCGTGTTCTGGTTGAAGGTTCGTAGAAGAGGTTGAATAGATGGCGACCGGCAAGACGTTTATCTCCGCCTTTTACTGCTAATTCTGCCATTTGTTGGGTTAGGGGAAAGAGTTCTTGCTCTAAGAGTGTTCGACTGAATTGCTGCGCCTCAATGATATGAAGGGGTCCATCGCGTTCTCCACTCGGTCGCTCTAGCATTCTTTGGCATTATATACGACTTTAGAGAGCAGTTGTCAATCAGCTTTAGGGAATACTGGTGAGATTCACTCGCGTATTGTACTACCGTTTTTCGATTTGTCAATAGGAATTTAATCGGTTTAGAAATTCTGGTCGGGGTGCTGGGAATTGAACCCAGTGTCTCTACGTCCCGAACGTAGCGTGTTACCGATACACTACACCCCGGAGTCTTTTGCGCCGCTGGGTGGAGTCGAACCACCACTCTTGCCCTTAGGACG
>CAYIKF010000023.1:0-7472 GCA_964363945.1 uncultured Gammaproteobacteria bacterium | reverse complement strand
TTAACTCTGGAAGTGATTGTGTTTCAGGCATTTCAATCTATAATAAGTTTGGCTAGCTTATAATAAGTATAGCTTGTTATACGCCAGCCTTTGGCTGGCTTATAATAACAGTTATTTGTTTATTGTGTAAAGCCCCAATTTTATGGGGTGCACCCTCCTAAGACCGCTCCGTGAGCCGTGTACGAATAGTACCTGAAGGCGAACGGTAAGGTCAGGAGGGAAGAGGTAAAATGAGACCAATTCTTGTACTCATACTACTTGGAAGTTTGGGCATCTCACTGGTATTGGTACGTACCATTTGGAACGTCGTGACGGTACGGGAGCGAGTAAGAGAGAAGGAAGCACAAGTGGCACAGTTAGCGCATGAGCAGGAAGAACTCAACGCACGACTGAGGGCGGCGACTTCTTCGGCATTTATTGAGCGCACAGCTCGGGAGAAGTTGGGATTGGGGAAAGAGGGAGAGACGGTGGTAGTGCTGCCTGATGAGGAGTTTTTGCGAAATCTTGCACCAGAGCTTGAGAGTGAAGAAGAAGCAACAATAGAGGAGTCTAATTGGAAGAGGTGGTGGAGATTGTTCTTTTAAGACTTGTTGCGGGGCTTGCAAGAAATCCGCACGTTCTTTCTTACCCAAACAACACCTGTTTTATATCACGAAGTGATCAAGCTATGCTTATTTCGAACAAAGCGAGAAACAAGCTCTGCTTATACCAAATTTGAGGTAAGTTGTCTATCTTCGGGGAATTGTGTGATTGGATGCTATCTAGCTTTAGGTAGTGCCGCGATTACCTCTGGATTTCTCAAAAGAATAGTTCTGCTTGTCGTATAAGTAAGTCCCTTATTGGGATTGGTTTCAAATCCTAAGTAAACCACTTCTACTCCTCGTGTTCGAAGTTCTTTAACCGCAGGCTGTAAGTCAGAATCAGAGCTGCACAGAATTGCTGTATCAAGCTTTTTGTCGCATGCTAAAGCTACTAAATCAACAGCAATTTTTACGTCAACACCTTTCTCCCTAAAGATTGTTTTCCCATTGACCTTTTGTGCTCTAACGTTACCTGCAATCACAAACTCATATCCAAGTCTGAGTAAATTGTTTTTTAGTTTTCGTTGAATCTTGATTAGCTCTTTTGATTTCCTTTCCGTGTCTGGATGTAAATGAAGTCTTGAGGCGTAGAAGATTTTTCTAGAGACGGAAAAACTCTTGAGGGCTTCTTTGAACAACTTGTCCAAGTCAACTAATGTTAAATCAACTTTATTTTTATCGATGCCCTCTTCTTTCAAAACGTCTTCTACCTTATGAAGAAAATTCTCACCATCGATAAATAAAACGGACTTTGCCATTAAAGAGATTCTACCATAAAATAAGCGATAATCGGAGCTTAATGCTTGCGCATTAAAAAACCTCAGCGGGTCTTGCGACACTGGCTGAGGCGTTGATGATGTTAATATAACTTAAATTTCTTTAAAAGTCAAGAACACACTTTGATATATTTTAATGCCCTTGGTTGCGGGGCCGGGAGTCGCGCCCGGCCTGGAAGATTATGAGCCTTCCGTGCAACTCTACACTACCCCGCATGTCAACTCCTGACAAAACGAATTATACTAAGATTACTTTACATTGTCAAAGACTTTTTGTATACTAAGCCAACCAAGCCAGCGTAGCTCAGCGGTAGAGCGAGGATTTCATAAGTCCGAGGTCACAGGTTCGATTCCTGTCGCTGGCACTTAAACAACTTAAAATGTCCTGCCCTAAGTCAATTATGGGTTTAGAAGGACATAGATTTTTGGGTCATGATTCGGAATCAAGAGTAGTAAAAATTCCTGGTGAAGTTTGGGATTATCAAAGGATGGCAGAAATTTGTGGGGAAATTTTGCACGAGTTGGCTTCTAACTTTGATCTTGCACACCCCTCTAGCCAGGGAATAGATTTTAATACAAGAGTAGAAATTTTCAAAAAGGGTGTAAGAGAACGTATCCCTAAAGGTGAATCCCGCATCGCTTATTTACCGCTTGAAGGTGTTAATGTTTCCTTTAGCCTTAGTCCTATATTAAGATGGCCAAGCGGATTAGAATATCCACGGGGAGCCGATATATTGTTTCTCAATGAGCAAGGTCAAATTGAGGGTAGAGGAGGAGTTGTCGATAAAAACGCATTTGCCAGATTAAATCCAGAGTTAATTTTTGAAGTTGACCAACTTTACACTGGAGAAGTTTTAGATTTTGTCAGCGGTTTACCAAAGAGTTCTCCAATGGAAGTAGATTATGAAGCAGTCAGACAAGCCATAGAGGTTTTTAGAGAAATTGGTAAAGCAGAAACGTCAGCTTTCTTTATTAGACAAGATTTCTATTTAGGAGATGGTGAGGTTTCTTTGTGGTTGGCAGTAAAATCTCAACGTCCTTCTTGGTACTGATTTTAAATTAATGTGAGTGTCTCAAGGCGAGTTTTTGTTGAGGGAAGGTAGGATAGTATAATGAAAGTGATGAAGAAAAGAGTATTATCGGGGATAAGAGCGACAGGACGTTTACATCTTGGTAACTATCTTGGTGCTGTAAAAGGAATGCTTGCACTTCAAGGTGATGACCAGTACGAAACCTTTTACATGGTTGCGGACTTGCACACTATTACCACTCCATACAAGCCAGATGAGCTTCGAAAAAATGTCCGCGAAGTGGTACTCGATTACCTTGCCGCAGGGCTTAATCCCAAAAAATCTGTCATTTTTGCCCAATCACAAGTTCCCGAGCATGTAGAGCTCGCATATCTTTTTTCAACTTTAGTTTCTGTTGCTCGCATGCAGCATCTCCCCACTTTCAAAGAAAAGGTAAAACAATACCCACAAGCGGTTACCATGGCGCTTTTAAACTACCCAGTGCTTATGACAGCGGATATTTTAATATATAAAGCCGATCTCGTACCGGTGGGTATAGACCAAGAACCACACCTTGAAGTGGCGCGTGAGATTGCCCGAAAAATGAACGAGCGATACGGTTTATCATTTCCCGAGCCCCAGCGTTTTGCAACTGCTGGAGAGTATATCCCGTCTCTGACAGGGGAGGGAAAAATGAGTAAGAGTGTTTCTGGAAGTTTTATTACCTTAACTGACGATTTACCCACCATTAAAGATAAATTGGCAAAGGTGCCAACTGATGAGGGACACGGATTATCTATACCACAGGAAGGTGGAGTAGCAACACTTCTCGCTTTAGTTGAACTTTTTGAAGGCAAGAAAAAAAGGAACTCATATGAGGAGCAATACACCAATGGTGGGGTAAAGTATCAAGCTTTGAAGGAAGAGTTAGCTGATGCAATCCATAAAGAACTCGAGCCAATTCAAAAAAGAAGAACTGAATTTGAAAAAGATCCACAGAAAGCCGAACAAATTCTAGAAGATGGAGCAAACCGAGCGCGAGTTGTTGCGCAAGAAACTCTCCGAGAGGTTAAAAAAGCAATGGGATTGTGATATAATTTCCTCATCATGAAACCTCGACTTCCGAAACCAAAAATGAAAAAATTTGAGCTGCGCTTTCATTTTAACTTGCGCACGCTGCTACTTATCCTGCTTATCCTTTTCTTCACGGTGCCGTTTTTCTTTTCTCTCTCAGGTGTGAGACAGGGAACAGAGGAGATTGCGCTCTCTACTGCACTTGGCGATATTAAGGAACGTAAAGTTGAGAAAGTACATATAGAACAGGACAGGGTATCACTTACCTATAAAGATGGAGTTGCGCGTGTTGCGTTCAAAGAGTCCAATGAATCATTTGGGCAAATACTCAAGAATGCAGATATTGACCCCAGCACGGTTTCTTACACTGTCGCTGACCAGACCTTCTCACGGATATGGGTTGATATCTTGGGGATACTGCTTCCCGTGGGTCTTATGGTACTTTTCTTTCTCTTCATTTTCAGGCAGGCAAGAGGAGCACAAGAGTCGCTCTTTAGTTTTGGGCAATCAAGAGCCCGTTTGTTTGCCAAAGGGAAACAGAGTGTGACATTTAAGGATGTTGCAGGAGTTGACGAGGCAAAGAAGGAACTTGAGGAGGTGGTTGACTTCTTAAATAACCCCGGAAAGTATCGCGCGATGGGTGCACGAACCCCGAAGGGAGTACTCCTGTTTGGGCCAAGTGGAGTGGGTAAAACATTATTGGCGCGCGCATTAGCGGGAGAGGCAGGAGTACCCTTTTTCTCAATTGCAGGAAGCGAGTTTATGGAGATGTTGGTAGGAGTGGGTGCCTCACGCGTTCGTGACCTCTTTGATAATGCAAAAAAGGCTGCCCCCTCCATTATTTTCATTGATGAGGTAGATGCAATAGGAAGACAGCGTGGTTTTGGAGTTACCGGTGGCCATGATGAGCGAGAACAGACATTGAACCAAATTTTAGTTGAGATGGATGGATTTACACCGAATGATAACGTGGTGGTACTTGCGGCAACCAATAGGGGAGATTTATTGGACCCCGCACTTCTTCGTCCTGGGCGCTTTGACCGACGGGTAGTGCTTGACATGCCGGATAAAGAAGGACGGCTGGCAATTTTACGCATTCATGCACGAGGTAAGCGGTTTAGCCGCAACATAAATTGGGACAGAACTGCCGAGCGTACTGTTGGGTTTTCTGGGGCAGATCTTGAGAATATGCTCAATGAAGCGGCAATTTTGACAGCGCGCGATGAGAAGAAAGAAATCAGCATGGTTGAGATTGAAGAAGCGGCAACGAAGGTAAAGCTTGGGCCTGCCAAGAAACGACTCCAAACAGAAGAGGATAAGAAACTTACCGCGTATCATGAAGCAGGGCACGGTATTGTGACGCATCATTTGCCCCACATGGATCCGGTGCACCGCATTTCTATCGTCGCGCGCGGCATGTCTCTGGGACATACGCTTATTCCTCCCGCGGCTGACCGCTCGCACGAGACAAAAAGTCATTTGCTTGAGCAAATTACCGCGATGCTAGGCGGTCGAGCGGCTGAGGAGCTTGTGTTTCGTGAGATGACGACAGGCGCAGCCAACGATATTGAAGGAGCAACTCGACTTGCCAGGCATATGGTGATTGATTTTGGCATGTCGGAACTTGGTCCGATTGATTTGGGACCGCAAGTGGAATATGGCGAGTTTGGAAAAGCGTGGCTTGAACCGACGCAAGTTTCTCCTGCAATGCAAGAGAGGATTGATAAAGAAGTAAAGAAGATAATTGATTCATGCTACAAGCAGGCACGAGTAACTCTTGCCAAAGCACGTAGAGCCCTCGATACGGTAGCGCAAGCTTTGGTTGAGCGTGAGACCCTTGAGCGAGACGATTTTGAGAAACTTGTTGGTCCAAAACCTACCACTGCCCCCGCATTTGTAAAGGTGTAACTTCCTTACTTTTGAACCCAATTCATGCTAGAATAAACAGAGTTTGTTGTAAGATATCTTACAATAGGCAGTATGAAGCGGCTTGTTCTCATTGATGGAAATGCGATTTTGCATAGGGCGTATCATGCGCTTCCTCCGTTAACCAACCGTCAGGGTCAGCTTGTTAATGCGGTCTACGGATTTTGCACGATGCTCTTTCGTGTTGTTCAGGATTTAAAACCAACACATCTGGCAGTTGCATTCGATACCGAGAAACCAACCTTTCGGCATGCTGCGTACGTGGGGTATCAAGCACAGAGGCCTCGGATGGAATCCGATTTATCCGAACAAATTGCAATTGTCCAAGAGGTGGTTGGCACAATGGAGATTCCTATGTATATTGCTCCTGGATACGAGGCGGATGATGTGATTGGAACGTTGGCAAGGCAAGCTAAATTGGACGAAGTAATCATCGTGACAGGTGATCGGGATTTACTTCAATTGGTGGGGAAACATGTGAAAGTGTACGCACCAATTAAAGGTTTATCTGAAGCACAAGTTTTTGATGAAGAAGCAGTTGAGAAATATATGGGCGTTACTCCTTCTCAAATTGTCGATTATAAAGCTTTGATTGGAGATTCCTCGGATAATTATTCTGGAGTTCCCGGAGTTGGTCCAAAGACGGCTGTTGCGCTTCTTAAGAAGTATAGAAGCTTTGAGGGGATATACAAACACATAAAAGAATTTGAACCATCACTCGTTCAAAAATTATCAGAAGGACACGAGAGCGGGGTACTTTCGCAAGACCTTGCTACAATCAGAACCGATGCGCCGGTTGGGCTTGATCTTGAACATGCAAAACTACAACCGTTTACGAGCAATATGAAATTTATTGAAAGATTACAAGAGCTTGGGTTTAAAAGTTTAGTGGCCCGCGTGCAAGGAAAGCAAGATGTACATGTGCAACTGTCCAAAAAGAAGAAAACAAAAGGCACACAACCACAGCTCAAACTGGTGTCGTGAGTACGAATGAGATGAGAGTAGCACTTGTACATGATTACATAAAAGAATACGGTGGTGCCGAAAGAGTATTAGAGGCACTGCACGAGATTTGGCCGAAAGCACCAGTCTATACCACAGTCTATGCCCCTCGCTATTTAGGACCACACACAGAGCGATTTAAATCATGGGATATCCACACTTCGTGGCTTAACTACATTCCATTTAGGGCAAAGCTGATTAGCATTTTTAGAATTTTTACCCCTTTTGTGTTTAAGAGTTGGGACTTCTCGAAATACGATGTTGTCATTGTTTCAGCAACCGGTGCTTATACTCCAAATTTAATTGGAAAATGGAAAATGGAAAATGGAAAATTACCCCTTCACATCTGCTACTGTCATACACCTCCTCGCTATCTGTACGGCTATCCGACGGCACGGGAGTGGAGTAAAAGCTTAGTACTTAGAGCTTTGAGCTTAGTGGCAAATCATGTGCTTCGGATGGTAGATTATACTGCTTCGCAACGGCCTGATTTTTTTATTGCAAACTCACAAGAAGTCGCTCGCCGAATTAAGCGGTTTTATGGAAGAGGCGCGACGGTTATTTACCCACCAGTTGATATCCCAGTAACCCAGAAACCTAATAACCCAATATCCCGCACCTATTTTCTCGCAGGTGGAAGGCTAGCGCGACCAAAGAGGATTGATTTGGCGGTTGCTGCATGTACGAAGTTGAAACTTCCTCTTAAAGTTTTTGGGAAAGAGTTTGCTGGGTATGGAGATGAACTGCGAGCGCTCGCTGGGCCAACAGTAGAATTTTTGGGAGAAGTAACAGATGAAGAAAAATATGAGTTGATGCGATGCGCGAAGGCATTTATTTTCCCTGCCCTTGAGGAAGATTTTGGTATTACTCCAGTTGAAGCAATGTCAGTAGGCACACCAGTTATCGCACTGCGAAGCGGTGGAGTGGTAGAGTCAGTCATGGAGGGTAAAACTGGGATCTTCTTCGACGAACCAGACGTGGAATCATTGATCGCTGTCTTGAAGAAGTTTGATACAATGCATTTTAACCATGCAGCAATTACCAAATCCGCCCAAAAGTTTTCAAAAGAACGGTTTAAGAAAGAGCTTGCAGCGTTTGTGGTT
>CAYIKF010000022.1:0-8301 GCA_964363945.1 uncultured Gammaproteobacteria bacterium | reverse complement strand
TGATTTTCGTGTTCATCCCCGCAGCAAGCTGCGAGGTATTCTCACGAAAAATAAAATGGAACAAATGGGTCATTTAGAAGATATTCTTGCTCGTTTGCCCAAAGCTACCGATCCTGACGAAGTAAGAATCGTTAATCTGCTTCAAGAAGAATTGTTGGCTACATCCTGGTCTCAAGAATTCTTCACTCAAGCACGGCAAGCTCAAATTGAATTTTTAAAGTTTGCACTCTCCCATTTACAAGACCAAGGAGCAATCCATAAAAGAAATCAGGAATTACTTAAACAGATTTCAGAGTTAGGAAAAGCAAGAATAGTTTCAGGAGAAGAACACCTTGCTGCTTTAGAACCTGGAAAACCTATTATGATTGCATCTAATCACTTAGGAGACTATAAACTTTCTCCAATTCAGCCTCAAGAATTAGGTTTAGAACTACCCATTGATCAAATCCATCCATTTCCAATGTACTTCGCTCCTTACTCTCCTATTGCCAGAAGACTTGCTGTAGAACTTTTTGATGCGCATGTAGAGCTTCCAAAGCCACTCTACTCTATTCAAAAAGCATGTAGCTTAATAACAATCGTCGCAGTACAAAGTGGAGGACTTGCTCGCTTGGAAAATGACACAAGAGTATTGTTCGAAAATAATCCTCGCGCAGCCCTAGTAGTTTTTCCTGAAGGAGGAACATCAGGAAAAAGAAATGGCGGTGGCCCTTACAACTTAGAGGAATTCCATGCGGGTGCTTTCGTGATTGCAGGTAACCTTGGAATACCTATACTTCCTGTTGGAAAGTACTTCAGTGCGGAATCTGGTTACGAATTAGGAATACTTCCACCTCTTAGGCCAGAACCTGGAAAAAACAGAGGGTACTATAAAGAACTAGCTACTTCAACTCAGGACGCTCTTCGAAATTGGTTAGATAAGCGTAAAGAGGTCTAATCCAAATAAGAACCTGAACTTCGTTCAGAACCTTGTCTTGAATTTCAATCAAGATAATCCTGTAACTTTTTCCGTCGTGAAGGATGTTTGAGTTTCTTTAATGCCTTTGCCTCGATTTGACGGATTCGCTCACGCGTAACACCGAATTCCCGACCGACTTCCTCAAGCGTGCGGGCCTTATCACCACTCAACCCAAAGCGCATGCGCACGACCGCTGCCTCGCGAGGAGTAATGGTACCAAGTACTTCCTCGAGTTGTTGTTTAAGTAACTCTCGCGACGCAACATCTTCAGGTCCGGGGGTCGTCACATCATGAACAAAATCACCAAGGAGTGAATCCTCGTCCTCGCCAACCGGCGTTTCAAGTGAGGTCACCTCTTGGGCGATTTTGAAGATTTCGCGCACCCTATCTGCAGGCAATTCCAACTCTTCGCCAAGCTCCTCGGGTGTGGGCTCTCGACCCAGCTCTTGCATGAGCCGACGTGAGGTTCTGAAGAGCCGATTAATCGTCTCAACCATGTGGACGGGAATACGAATGGTGCGGGCTTGATCAGCAATCGCGCGGGTAATTGCCTGCCTAATCCACCAGGTCGCATAGGTTGAGAATTTAAATCCTCTTCTCCAATCATACTTTTCGACTGCACGAATAAGCCCTTGATTACCTTCTTGGATAAGATCAAGCAGCGACAATCCTCGCCCAACATACTTTTTGGCAATAGAGACTACAAGCCGCAAATTTGACTGGGTAAGCTTGGCTTTTGCCCGTTTGTCATGCTTCTCCACGCGTTTTGCCAACTCTACCTCTTCTTCTGAAATTAAAAGGCGGTATCGACCAATCTCACGCAAATACTGGCGTACTGGGTCGGTTGCTTCTCCCTGCTCAAGCTTTGCTAAAGCCTCGATTTCTCGCTCAAATTCTTCCTGGGATGTTGCTTGTTCAAATTCCTCTTCTGCCATCGACTCAAACACATCCACGCCTTCAGTTACCAGCCGCCGAAACATTTCGTCAATCTCTTCAACGCGTTCCTCAGCATCAGGAAAGACTTCAAGGATTTCCTCAATTGTCAAAAACCCTTGGTCCTTTCCTTTATTCACCAGCTCTTGTGTTACTTTGCGCAATTTCATCATAGATTCCCACGCGATAGATAAGCGGGTAATCCTCTCGGATTCTAATTATACCTCAACTTAGCAAACTCACGCTCTTTTAAGCGCACCAAGATGAACAATCAGCCGTGCGAGCTCTTCCTGCTCAAGTCTTACATCAACACCCTTCTCCTCGTGTGCTTTAATTTTTTGGGTGATCTCCTCAATCTGGGTTGATAGGTCCGCCGCGACTAGCTGCGCTCGTAATCGTTCAAGCTCTCGCGGAGCACTGTTCACCTCTTGAGGTGACAACTGTGCAAGTAGTAGTGATGCAGCACTCTCTGTCAATTCGTGGGGTAGAGACTCTATGAAAAGGCGAGGAGAGAATTTTTTACTTTGTGCCAAAAACTTTTTTAATTCTTCCTGAATTCGCACGATAACCGTCATGCGCAGTAACCCTTCCATTTCCTCTCCTGTGAGAAAGCGAGCGTTAGTTTGGAGTGCTAAGCTCACTAACTGTTCCTCAACCAACTCTCGGCGTGGTTTGACAGGCAGGGTTTCTGTGGACTTTGGCTGCGCAGCACGGACAGACTCTTTTGCCCGAACTTTTTCTACTTGACTGGCAACCGCATCCTCACTCAAACGAAGCTTATCGGCAACGAGCCGTATATAGTGTGCTTGCAAAATCGCATCCGGAATACGCGCGAGGAGCGGGGCAAGCTCACGACTTATCGCCGCAACTCCGCTCCCTTCTCGTGGATTAAAATGCGCAAATGCGCGCTCAATAAAAAACTCATACGCACCAACTGCATTCTTTACTTTTCGCATGAAGCGGGCGGGGTCAGCGCGTACCGCCTCGTCCGGATCTTTGAACGCACCCAATGTTGTCACACGAACAGTAAGCCCGCTCTCGAGCGCCCTTTCAATCCCCAGGGTCGTTGCCTCATCACCCGCACTGTCGCTATCCAACGCGAGCACTGCCTCAGGAGTGAATCGTGTGAGCAACCGCGCTTGCTCTTCAGTAAAAGCAGTGCCCTTAATGGCTACCACATTGCGTATACCCGCTTGCCAGCAACTTAAGAGATCAAACTCACCCTCAACAAGGAGTGCAAATTCCTCTTTTTTAATCGCTTCGCGTGTCACGTCAAGTCCAAATAAGTGCCGACGCTTTTGATAGACAGGGGTTTCAGGGCTATTGACGTATTTTGCAAGGTTTTTCCCTTCATCTTTGGGTAAAACTCTTCCCGAGAATCCTACCACATTTCCCCGCTCATTCTTAAGCGGGAATACAATCCGCCCGCGAAACCTATCTACCAGACCTTTCTCTCCCTGGACCACGAGACCCACACGCTGCACATCCTCCCCCTTATACCCCTTTTTTTCCACAAGAAATTGCGCAATCGCATCTGGTTTGTCGGGAGAAAACCCAAGCTCAAACCGTGCAAGTGTGTCATCGCGTAATCCCCTCTCTTTTTTCAAATATGAAAGGGCAGCACTCCCTACCGAATGACGGGTTAAAAGATAATGATAGAACGCAGCAGCAGCAGCATTCACTTTGTAGAGTTGCTCTTTCTCGCCTTGCGGCGGACCGAAACGAGGAGTAAGCTTGACTCCTGCCCGCTGGGAAAGTGTCCGCACCGCTTCACCAAACTCCATCCCCTCAATTTTCATTAAAAACTTAAACACATCTCCGCCCTCACTGCATGTTCCAAAACAGTGCCAAATCTGAAGCTCGGGCGAGACGACAAATGAAGGGGTCCGCTCTTGGTGAAAGGGACACAGGGCCTTGAAATTTCTCCCCGCACGTTTAAGTTGTACGTACTCAGAAATCAAGGACACAATATCAATTTTTTGCTTAATTTCTTCAAGCGAGTCCATAAGATTAAAATTCGAAATACGAATTTCGAAATTCGAAACAAATTCAAAAGTTTAAAACATTTTAAAATTTGAATTTAGATATTGTTTCGTGCTTAGTGCTTAGAATTTCGGATTTAACTTTTGTTGGCTCTATTGTAAGCGTAGCTTACAACAAGCTGTGCTTATTGTAGCACTTACTTGCTGAATTTCACTCTGCCAGGATTTTTACCTTGGAGAAGAAGATCAACCATTTGAATTTCTTGAGGAATCCCTTCAATTAAATCATAACGTTTTACTTGCCTTGCGGTAATCCACGCAAAATCAATACTCTCGGAATCAAGCTTGACGCTCCCTTTTTTCCAGGGTGCATAGAAGCTTAAGGTAATAACCGGGGTATTATCAGGACGAATAAAGGCTAAATCAAGAAGGTAACTCACTTTACCAATTTCAAGCCCTACCTCTTCTTTTACCTCGCGCCGCAGCGTATTCTCAAGCGCAAAATACCAAATATCATTTTTGGTAGTAGGAGGTGTAGTGACATAATCGTCAATCTCAACTCCTCCCCCGGGCACTGTCCACCTGCCGGGCCATAGTTTTTTGTCTAAAGCACGCCTTGTAATTAAAAACTTGTGGTCTTTGTAGATAATGGCAGTCGCAACAATTCTATGGAGCTCTCTGTTTTTTATTGCGGGGTATTTCTGTCGTGCCATTTAAAGCGGAGAGGACAGGATTCGAACCTGCGAGGGATTTCTCCCATACGCTTTCCAAGCGTACGCCTTGAACCGCTCGGCCACCTCTCCAATTATGTGGCTAATTCTATCATTTTGTGAGCCTTTTGCAAAATCTCTTTTTCGCCTTTAAAGGTTAATCGCTCATAAGCTTCCTCAAATGGAAGCCAGGCTACTTCTTCTGTTTCAAAACTTATCGGTCCTTTTGCAGGCTTAACATACCGCATAAGATAATATGTCACGGTCTTGTAAATTCGGTCATTTCCTAATCGATAAGCAGAGCTTGTTCCTTGCTTACGCAAAGAATAGAAATACTTATCTTGCCCAATCTTGCCGAGCACTTCCACCTCAACGCCCGCTTCCTCTTCAACCTCACGTTGTGCTGCGACAAGCGATGTCTCACCTTTATCAATAATCCCCTTAGGAAGTCTCCAAGAATCTCGGCCAGCAGGCCTAATAATTAACCACTCGACAACTTGTCCTGAGCTTGCCGAAGGGTCTTCTCTGTACACAGCACCGCCTGCTGAAAATTGTCGTATTAATGGGGTAAGTTTGTGAGCTGCTTTTGCCATGTAGTAAGCAGTGTGCGTGCTTGCGAAAGAACCTTCTTCTCAGAAGCGGTTGCAAGTCGTGACCTCGCCGTTGCAAACTCCGCCCACTGTGTCTTTGCATAGGAAGGGGCAGCACTCTTTCCTTTTTGTTGCATTAAGTAATAAATGATGCGACGCACGAGCGGCATACCTTTATGAGTAGTAGTGTTACTTACTCTCCCTACTTCCTCAAGAACAGCGCCTCTTAATCCTGCCAATTCTTCTGCCATACGCAGCGTCCCTCGCACCGAGGATTCACCACGACGCACGACCATTTTCGGTAGTTGCCATGCGTCTTGCTCCCCTGGCTTGGCAATAAACCACAACACTTTTCTGCCTCTCTGCTTAAAGACAACTGCACCACCAACGAGTACTTCATCTTCCATATAGATCTGCGTCCCCGGCGGGAATTGAACCCACATCGGAGGCTCCGGAAGCCCCTGTTCTGTCCATTGAACTACGGAGACAGACTGCGGAGGCGAATAAATTCTCATCCTGTCCGTCCTTGTGCACTCCGTGCTACTGCGGAGGGTACAGGATTCGAACCTGTGAGGGATTGCTCCCACGGGTTTTCAAGACCCGCGCCATAAACCGCTCGGCCAACCCTCCATAATTTTGCGTCCCCGGGGAGAGTCGAACTCCCAATCTTCGGCTCCGCAAGCCGACGTTCTGTCCAGTTGAACTACAGGGACATCTTAGCCACGCTCATCAAGCGATAATCGTTTTGATAACCACCCGGCTGCCTTGTCGGCAAACCCTGGTGCTTCTTCCTCGTACGGCACTTTCTCTTCTAATCTTTGTTTCACTTGCTCCTTGTCAATCCCAACCAACACCAGCTCAAGTCTGCCGGGAAAACGAAGCGGCGTTTCAAATACCAAGAGCGTATGACCCCATCGCTCGGTAATCCAAAATCGGCTCACTTCCTGCAGGGGATATCTCTTACCTGCTATTACAATGTTTTTATTCGTAATCGCGTACTCTATCTCTTCCGGTGGTACAGAAAACAGGACAAATACTAGAAACACCACAGCCCACACCAAGAAAACCACCATTAACCCCTCAAGCACAAACCCAATAATGGAAAGAAGTGCCGCCACGAGTAGCACCGTTGAGAAAAATTGGCGACCTCTTGCTTTAAAAGGCCTGACCGGTGCTTTCCAAGAAAACAAAGTCTCTTCTTTTGTTAAAGTGCTTCTTTCTTGGCTCGAAGCAAACTCCTCTTGCTGTTGGGCAGATTGTTGCTCCATGCGGAGGGTACAGGATTCGAACCTGTGAGGGATTGCTCCCACGGGTTTTCGAAACTCGCGCCTTAAACCACTCGGCCAACCCTCCAAGTTTACTACTTCGTTTTCTGCGGTGGGTACAGGATTCGAACCTGTGCCTCCCTTTCGGGAGAACGGTTTAGCAAACCGTCGCTTTAGACCACTCAGCCAACCCACCTAAACTAGGAATATGGTATCAGATTTCTTATCATCTTGCAATTGCCAGCGCGTGCACGAATTTTGCTCCATTCCTTTTAAGTACCTTTGCCGCTTCTTTCAGTGTGGCACCGGTGGTCCAGACATCGTCAAAGAGAATTAGTGATTGCCCGCCAGCAACACTTTGCGTAACAATGCGGGCTGGGTGATTAGTGGTTAGTGATTGGTTTATGGAAAATATACCCTGAACATTCTTCCTTCGTTCTTTTTCTTTTTTGACTTCTGTTTGAGGTTTGCGTAATTGAGAACGTACCAAGATATCATCTCTAAAACTCCAACCCATTTCCTTAGCAATTTCCCTGCCTAAAATCTCCGCCTGATTGAATCCGCGCCAATTGCGACGCAGACGATGGAGAGGAATAGGAACAAGAACAGGTTTACTCACAAAATGCGCGGGAATTTTTCTTAATTCTTCCGTACACCAAGAAACAATCACATCACACAGGTCTTCTACAAACCGATATTTTAAGTGCTTAAGCAGCTGAGAAATTGGGGGGCGATAGATAAAAATAAATGTTGCGCCATCCAGTGAGAATGCGGTTTTACAGCGCAGATGAGTTCTTCCATCAACGGCCGGCCGCTCGCACACGGGGCAGATTTGAGGAAAATGAAGCAGTTGAGACTGGCGGCACCCCTCGCACAAGTAAGTTCCAAATTTCCCGCACCCAGCGCATCTTTTGGGAAAAAGAAGGTCAAGAAAGTCCACTACACTCCTAGTATAAGCGAACAAGTCTGCCCCAAGCTACGCTATAATAGAGACGATGCGTATTACCAATCGCCGAGCACCATACGAGTACCAGTTGCTCGATAAAACCGAAGCAGGAATCTCTTTACAAGGCAGCGAGGTAAAGTCGATAAAAACTGGTAGAGCAGATTTTTCAAATAGCTTTGTACGGATTCGAGAAAAGGAAGCGTATCTGCTAAATATGAATATCCCACCGTATCAAGGGGGAACCCCCGAAGGTTACAATCCAACACGAAGCAGAAAATTACTCCTTAATAAGCAAGAAATAGTACGTCTTGAGACAAAAGCAAAGCAACAAAAATTGACAATCGTGCCCACGAAATTGTATACTAAAGGGCGTTTGGTAAAGGTAGAAATCGCTCTTGCTCGTCCCAAACGCAAGTTCGAAAAACGCGAAGCAAAGAGAAGAAAAGATGTTGAGAGAGAAATAGAGCAAGAGTTAAAATCGAGGGGATGATAGGTTTCGACGGGAAGCACCTTAACACTCAAGCAAGCCGACTTTGACAGGAAGTCGTAAAACACTGTTAAAACAAAAGCGTCAACGAATCTCGTTACGCCCCAGCATACGCTTAAGCGTCTTAATGCTGGCATCTGTAGTGCTTTCTCCCGTGGAGTATTACGGGTGTAATTAAACGGGATGCTCCTTAGTTTTGGTTGATCAGCAAAGCTAAGGAAAAGACCATCTGGTCTTACTCATAAGAAGAGTGTTAGTTCTCAATCTTGTGGGGAAATTAAATAACTAACTAAGCTTGTACAACTTGGGTGACTGGGACTTTTCGGATCCGGGTTCAAATCCCGGCATCTCCACAAATTAATTTCTTAAATCTGTCTCGTATACCTTTCCCCCCACAAAAATAAGTAGTTTCTTTTTTTCTTCGGAAACT
>CAYIKF010000021.1:6517-8495 GCA_964363945.1 uncultured Gammaproteobacteria bacterium | reverse complement strand
TTGAAATCGGAAAGGAGTCGTTTCAAGTTAGTTATTGTTGTAGCAAAATAGCGACAATAAGTCAAACTCTGGATAGAAGCGAAGGCAACCCTTTTGAAAAATGTGTTGAGCCATGCGAAAAGTGAGGTCTATTTTTCTGATAAGGTTGTCCGCATGGCGAGACGCAAGCGAGGAGCGGACGATTACATCTGAATTATCACCAGCTACGACGAGCATTTTTGAAAAAGGTGCTGCCGAAGCTTATTATCCTTTTGACAAACTCTCCAAAAACTCCTTATTCGTTTCGGTTTTCTTAAGTCTCTCCAAAAATACTTCTGTTCTCTCATCAGGCGAGAGCATCTCAAGCATCCGGCGCATCGTCACAACTTTCGGCAAATCCTCACCATACAAGAGCTCTTCTTGGCGGGTACCAGAACGTGAGACGTCAACGGCAGGAAAAATGCGCCGCTCGGCGAGAGACCGCACTAAATGCAGCTCCATATTCCCCGTCCCTTTGAACTCTTCGTAAATTAAGTCATCCATCCGAGAACCGGTCTCAACCAGAGTCGTTCCAATAATCGTCAAACTTCCACCATCTTTAAAGTTGCGGGCCGCACCAAAAAACCTTTTCGCAGGATAGAGCGCCACCGGATCAAACCCACCTGTTAACGTTCGACCGGAAGTGGGCAGCGCCAAATTGTAAGCACGGGCAAGACGGGTAATTGAGTCTAGGAGTATCACCACATCGCGGCCAACTTCAACCAAACGTTTAATATGCTCAAGTGCAAGCTCTGCGACTGCAGCTTGCGCGTCCGGAGGCTCGTCAAAATTACTCGCGGCAACCTCACCGTGACCATCTGTCACTTCTTTAATGTGAAGTGTAATATCGGTTACCTCTTCCGGCCGTTCTCCAATAAGCACTGCCATTAAATGCACACCTTCCTTGCCGTCAGGCAGTTCCGGATAGTTTTTGGCAATCCCCGCTGCAATATCTTTCAATAACCACGTTTTACCGGCTTTCGGTGGTGAGACAATTAAACCTCTCTGGCCAAATCCAATGGGAGCTATTAAATCAATGATACGGGTGGTCAACGGCTCTTTACCCGTCGAGAGCGTGAGCGGCCTATCCGGATGAATGGGTACCAGCTCATCAAAGTGTGGCCGATCACGAATTTCCTCGACCGGCGTGCCATTCACCTTTTCTACTTTCAAGAGTCCCCAATACCGCTCATTCTCCTTTGGAACGCGTGCTTGTCCTCCAACGACATCGCCCGGCCTCAACGCAAACCTCCTAATTTGCGACGCTGAGATATAAACGTCATGGTCTGTCGGATGATATTCAGGACGAAGCAGCCCTGACCCTTCCTCTGCAATATCAAGCACTCCCTCCACATACTCTGTGGGAAGGTGGGCATCAGGGAAAGAAGGTATTTCTTGTGTAGTAGGAATGTACTGCTTGACAGTCATAACGGTAAAAGGAAATGTTGTGGAAACAATGCGCCTAGGGGGGTTATACCCACCCATCGCCACGTATCATAGCTTATGTTCTTAAACTTAAAAGGGATCCTTCAAGAAGATGCTCTTCTTGGGAGGTTATATTAACTATAACCATCTATTTGTCACTTGTCAAGGACAAATTCCTATCTCCCAACGGGCTCCGCTATTACCAATAACCGCTTGAGCGTCGTCCCCGGTGGCCAGCAGGTTTGCAGAATTAACTGTTCCGGGCCGCTCTGAGCATCCCTTATCCAAGATGTATCAGCAGCGTCTACAACCCGCTTTTCTACAACACGATAGGGATGAAAGGTGTCGCTGAAGAACACGAACACATCATCCCCTGCTTCAAGTTCTCTCAAAAGGTAAAATACGGCATTGTAGCGGGTAATGTTGACAGGCGCATCAGTTGAGTGAGCAAAGAGAAATATCGTACCAGGAGTTCCAGGGAAAACCGTACCTGCCGCATGGGCAATACCAACTTTGAGTGCGCTCATGTAAGAAC
>CAYIKF010000021.1:4025-6417 GCA_964363945.1 uncultured Gammaproteobacteria bacterium | reverse complement strand
AAAACCGTACCTGCCGCATGGGCAATACCAACTTTGAGTGCGCTCATGTAAGAACGCTCATCAGCAGCAGATACATTGGCCACAACTTTCGCACGCGCGTTGATTTTGGGAATGATTACTGAAAATGAGGTATCAATAGCACCGAGTTCACGCGCTTTGTTTTCAACAAACGTTCGGTATTCTTCCTGCGCACGCGCTTGGTCAACAAGTACGCTCATCGCACTGTTTGGTTCCCGCTGATGCAGCCGGTATGTAAGTTCTTCACGCACCATTGGCCCAAACAAAAAGATTATCCCTCCTACTGCAAGGGTGATAAGACCACTGCCTACCAAGCGCAAGAAGCGGTACCACAGCAGGGTGGGCACCGACACCGCAATATTCACCTCACCGCTCGGCTCTGCCCAATGATAAGAATAAATGGTACCTGAAGGGCGCATGGTTGTTTAGGAAGATACTAAATTAACTTGAAGTGGCGTCTTAACCACTTCCCGGCTATCCATACACCTGCAAGAAGAGGAACAAGGAATATTCCATTCCCTCCTGTCTTGGGGAGAACTGAGGGTGCAACAGCCCCAAGTACCTGGGGTGGTGGTTGCGTTGGTCCTGCTTGCGCAGGCAAGCCTACTTGGGTAATGATGATTTGCTGTTGTTGTTGCTGTTGCTGCTGTTGCTGCTGAGCCGCGGGAGTAGGCGTGGGTGCAGGCGTTGCAGTCGGTGTAGGAGTGGGAGTAGGGCTTGCGGTCGGCTGCGGCCTCGGAGTAGGAGATGGTGTGGGAGTTGGTGTTGGAGTGGGAGCGGCAAGCACTCGAAAGAACGCTTGTCCTTCACATGCAGCACCTGGTTTACCGGGTGTAGTTACCTTCAACGTATAATCACCTGATGCGGTGGGGGTTATAAAGGCACCATTGCCAACATTTGAAAAGTTCAGTGGTCCTGTCACATCAAGACGAACATCCCCTGCCAAAAGTCCCGTCCCATCATGAAATCCTCCAAGTCTTATTTGCTGTCCACTTGTCACAGCTTTAAAGATATCCCATGGGTCACTCGTATCTTTTTGCACTCGTCCCTGAGTCGAAGAGTAAGGACAAAGCGGACCGCCAACCGGAGTTGGGGTGGGTGTGGGGGTTGGTGTCTGTTGTGGTGCTGGTAAGTAATACAGTTTAACCACATCGACTCTTCCGTTTTGAAGTGCAAGCTGACTTATATCAACTTGATTTAGACCGCTATCGTTAAAGGTAGATCCTACATAGTTTATTCCGGGCGGAAGATTAGATGCAGAAAGCGCGAAATTATTGTGTCCGCAATTGAGAGGCTCAAGATGGGTATAGCCATTGGTTCCTGTCATACCATCTGCACTAAATCCACAGCCTGGTCCGTCAACTTCTGTTCGGGGATGGAATTGGCATGTCGGATCGCTATCACAGGAACCGTTGTGAAGAGCTTGAGCGTGAACGTTGACACCAGGGATTTGACCTATTTCATTGCCGTTTGAGTCGGAATAAAGTACCCAAACGTCTAAAGCTCCAGGAATATATTCATATCCATTAGGAAATGCGGGGTCCGCTGTCTGGCACATTGCTGTCGGTGCAAGTGCTCCTGCGGTTCTCTGCTCCAGAAGTACTCGTGCGCCTAATACTATGATAAGAACTAAAGCTCCAAGCAATGCTCCCTTAAAAAGAGACTTCGCTATATTTCTCATGTTCAGTGTCCAGACTATAACAAACTATAAGCTATGTTGTCAAGTTTTCAACTCTGAAGACCTATGGAGACCCTCCGGACCGGAGACAAAAAATCGCTTCCCCTGTGCGAGAGTGTACGCCTGCCCTACATACACTCCCGCCCAAGAAAAGCGATTTGCGTCCCGCACCGAATGGTGCTGGGACTTGACAAAATTATTTTTAAGTCCTACGCTGAAATCGGTTGTCTGCCTCAACCGTTGTGTTTCATGAGCAGCAACCATTCACAAAGAGCATTACTGCCCGTGGAGAAGTCAGCCTCGTCCGCTTCGCAAGAAGCGAGACGGGCAGCGACCCAGCGACAGCAATGCTCTTTTTTTAAAGTGCAAATTAGTTCATCTCCCCATCTGCATCACAATTAAATTCTGCCCTAACCGTGCAAGTTCACGCCACTCTTTCGCTCCCTGACTCGCACGAGTTTGACGTTTCTTTATTGTGTACAAGAATTTCTCTATTACTTTTCGCATTCCTTGGTTACAGTAACACCTATCTTCTATCTTGTCAAGGCCTATAATAATTCACTGACCAAAAACGTAATATCTTATAATAATTTAAGGATAAAACTCAAGCTTAATTTTCGGAATAAGTTTGGATAAATAAAATAATGTGGATAAGTTGAGGAGAAAGTCTGAGGGCTACGGTTACGAAGCCAGTAT
>CAYIKF010000021.1:0-3925 GCA_964363945.1 uncultured Gammaproteobacteria bacterium | reverse complement strand
TAATATATTTCCTAATTGCCTCTCCAACTGTACGGACAACGCTACTCGTCAAAAGATGTCCGAACCCAAGTCGTCTTGCCTCTTTGATGCGTCGTGTCTCACCTGATACGGGCCTTACTTCTCCCAACAGTCCCACTTCTCCAAATATCGCGCTATGTTGAGGAAGTGGTTTATTAAGAGCGGCGCTGGTCAATGCAAGAAGTATGGCCAAATCTGCCGCCGGCTCTCGAATAGATATCCCGCCAGGAACATTCACAAACACGTCAAAACTATCGAACTGTATTCCCGCTCGCCGAGTGGCAACAGCCAAAAGAAAATCCACACGCCGAGCATCCACTCCTTGTACGGTTCGACGCGGGAAGGGCATCTTTGTGGGTACCACAAGTGCTTGTATCTCAACGATAAGGGGTCTTGTCCCCTCCATAATAACGGTAGACACCTGTCCTGGAACATTTGTGAGTCCTGAGATGAATAGAGAGGAAGGATTTTCAACGGGATGGAGTCCCCGCTCCTCCATAGTAAAAATACCCACTTCGTCTGTTGGACCAAAACGATTTTTGACTGCCCGCAGCAACCGTAACACATGAGCGCGATCTCCCTCAAACCACAGCACTGTATCAACCATATGTTCAAGTACTCGCGGGCCAGCAATAGTCCCCTCCTTCGTCACATGTCCAACTAGAAACAGCGGGATTCCATACCGTTTACAGAGTGTTATAAGCCGGGCTGCCGATTCACGGACTTGCCCAACCGACCCTGCCATCCCCGCAAGATCAGTAGTTGAAAGAGTTTGGATGGAGTCAATAATAATAAGATTGTAAGATGTTTGATGTTTGAGGTTTGAAGTAATTTCATCAAGCTTCATACTTCCAGCTTCTAACATACTGACAATTGCATCCACATCTGTCTCTTCTATAACAAATACATCTTTACCGGAAAGTCCAAGTCGCTCTGTACGAAGTTTTATTTGGCTTGCTGATTCTTCTCCAGAGACGTAAAGAACATTCTTTTTCTTTGAATTCGCGCCTCCGGTTCTAGAAAGCCTCTGGCTCGGTGAGTATATTTTTTCTGCAATCTGGGAAAGAAGCGTTGACTTTCCAATTCCTGGCTCACCTGCAAGAAGAACTACTTGTCCAGGGACAATACCACCCCCCAATACTCTGTCAACTTCGTGAATTCCTGAGGAAATTCTCCTTAATCCTTCTCCTTTAACTTTTGCAAGTTCTATACTTTCTATTTCTCCACGTTCACGCCTGCGTCCCTTGCCTTTTTCCTCCTTCACAATTGTCTCAACCAAACTTCCCCAGGACTCACAGTTAGGACATTTACCAGCCCAACCAACCTGGGAGTAACCACACTGTTGGCAAACAAATTGTGTCGCGGATCGCGCCATAAATAAATTCGAAAATCTAATATCGAAATTCGAAACAAATTCAAAATTCTAATGTTTCAAATTATAAACATATTGTGAATTTATAATTTTGATTTTTATTATTGTTTAGGATTTCGTGCTTCGTGCTTCGAATTTTATCATTTATATCCCACCGGCTTTGTTGTAAGCCGCACCGTCAACATCATTCTCCGTTTCTCTTCTTCAACCTTCTCTACAAAACATGCTATGCGCTCACCAACTCTTGGTTCTGCACCAGGAGGAAGAGTACGTCTTTGAATAATACCCTCTATTCCTGGCTCAACCTCAACGACAATATTTCTGTCCATGATTTTTGTTACTGTCCCAGACACAGGAGTATCGGGGGGAAAACGCTGCTCTGCTCCCTGCCAGGGATCTCCCCCTGCACGCTTGAGTGATAAAGCGAGGCGTCCTTCCCGCTCACCCAGGACTACTACCTCTACCGTATCCCCCACTGAAACGACCGAGCTCGGGTCATCTATTTTCTCCCAAGAAAGCTCAGAGATATGTACAAGCCCTTCAATTAGTACATTGTCTTTCGCAATCTCTATAAAGGCGCCAAAAGGAGCAATTTTGGTAACTTCACCCACAAGACGCTCTCCGACAGATATACTCTTCACCAATTCTTGCACGCGCGCAATTTCCTCTTTTTCCGATACCGCTCGTTCGGATACTATAATGCGTTCTTTATCTCTGTCAAAATTAAGTACTCGGACTGCAATATTTTTTCCAACAAGGGCAAAGCTTGCTTCGCGCACATATTTGCCAAGCTCTATCGTCGGGATAAAACAGGAGATACCAACGAGTTCAACCGTTATTCCTCCCCTCGCAACGTGTATCACCCGTGCCTGAAGAGGTCTCTGACTCACCACCGCTTCTGCTACCTTCTCCCAGGCAAAGGTACGTGCGGCCCCTCTTAACGATACAAGAGCTGTACCTTCCGGGGTCTCAGGAGTAATGATAGTCACCGGGACGTAGGTACCCGCTCTCAAAGTCTTCACAAATTCACGTACGGCATCATATTCCTCTCCACTGACTAACCCTTCTGATTTGGCGCCTATATCAATGAGGACACGACCGGCAGTTACCTCTCGTACACTTCCTTGTAGTGTCTCGCCTCTGCGGAGTACTCGGGGTCGATACTTCTCTTGAGCAAGGAGTGCAGCCATTCCCTTGGTTAAAGATGTTCGATTAGTTTGTAAGGAGTTTTTTACAGTCACAAATCACAACAACCACCTTTCTTTAAATTTGGCCTGGCAACGACCTATTTTCCCCCGCCAACTGGCGGGATATCGTCAGCGCTGGTACGTTTCACTTCTCTGTTCGAGATGGGAAGAGGTGGTTCCATACCGCTCTAGTCACCAGGCCAAACAACTCATGAGAAAATTGCCTTCTAATAACACGAGACAAAACGTGTGGAGTAAACCGTGTGTTGACCAATTAGTACAGGTAGGCTTAAGGGTTTACACCCCTTCCACCTCCTACCTATCAACCTGGTAATCTTCCAGGGGTCTAATATGGAGTCCTCATCTTGGGGTGGGTTTCCTGATTTGATGCTTTCAACAGTTATCCCGTAGGAATGTAGCTACCCGGCGTTGCCCCGGATGGGACAACCGGCACACCAGGGATTCCTCCAGCCTGGTCCTCTCGTACTGAGGCCAGATCCCCTCAAGACTCTCACGCTTGCACCGGATAGAGTCCGAACTGATTCACATCGTTCTGAACCCAGCTCACGTAGCGTTTTAATGGGCGAACAGACCAACCCTTGGGAGCTTCTTCACCCCCAGGATACGCTGAGCCGACATCGAGGTAGCGAACCGGCCCGTCGATATGGACTCTCGGGACCGACTACTCTGTTATCCCCGGGGTAGCTTTTATCCGTTAAGCCCCGACCTTCCCACGAAGGTGCGGGGGATCACTAGAACCTACTTTCGTACCTGCTCGGTCCGTCGACCTTGCAGTCAAGCCGGCTTAAGGTCTTACCCATCCAGCACGATTTCCATCCGTGCTAAGCCGACCTTTGCACTCCTGCGTTACTCTTTAGCAGGATACCGCCCCAGTAAAACTGCCCGCCAAGCACTGTTTCTATCCGCGTTTCCAGCGGACTTAGATAAGCCCCACGTATTTTGAAGAGAGGTGTTTCATTGGCGCCCCGCCAAAGGCGGGGCTCCCTCCTACGCTCAACAATCAAAACAAATGGTAGCAATGCCAGGTTGCAGTAAAGCTCCACGGGGTCTATTTGTCCTGGTGCAAGTAGGCCGCGTCTTCACAGCCATCGCAATTTCGCTGGGTAAAGGCTCAAGACAGTTGCCCCCTCGTGACGCCTTTCGTGCGGGTCGTAACTTACACGACAAGGAACTTCGCTCAATTAACCTTTTAATAAAGGTTACGTTTGTTACTTTTGCTCCATGCGCTTTTATGGAGTCCTTATGTCTCCATAAGGTTCGGACTATATCTTCCTCATGAGATATGAAATTATCTCACGGGGTCTGGCGTATAGTCTCTGAGGATTCC
>CAYIKF010000020.1:3679-8606 GCA_964363945.1 uncultured Gammaproteobacteria bacterium | reverse complement strand
CTTCTACCAATTGTCGCACAATCCCTCGTATTGTTTGTCCTATCTGTTTGAATGCCGCTTTGGGGTCGTTACTTGAGAGTACGTCTTCCAAACCGTCTTTTGCGTCTTGGAGGTCATCTTTTGCATTTCCAAGTTTGGTCTTTGCATCATTTACTTGGCTCTTAACATCTGTCATATCTTCGCCTGCTGCTTCTAATTTTGCAATTCTTCGCTCAATGCGACCTATCAATCGCTCAAGTCGCTCAATTGCCGCTTCAATTCTCTCAACCATTCTGTTGAAGAATTTGCGGATAAGTTCTTTTCTTCGTTCCTCAAGTTGGGCTGCGATGGTTGCACGACGTTCCTCAATTTGCTGCCTTACTTCTTGGGAGCGTGGATTAGGAGTGCGTGTAAGAGCATGAAGTAATCCCGGAGGTGTCGCATCATCGCTACCAAACAAGAAACCCCCTCTACGCTCAGAGGCGATGGCATTTGTTGCAACAACTCCAGTCAAAAAAACAAAAAAAGAAAGTACAGCGAGTACTTTTCTCATATGATTAATTATAGGACAGTATAACTCTAAGTGTCAAGTGGATGCCCTAGAAAGGCGAGTAAACGACTTTCTCGGGCGGGTTCTTTTATCTATTTCAACTACCAACTTTTTCCAAATAGGAACTCTTGCAAGATATCCTGGTTTTCCGGTGAGAAAATGTGAATGAAAGACATTAAATTTTGGTTCCTTAACGATATCATATCCTCGTGCAATCATCTCGCTTGCCCAATCATAATCCTCAGCACCTTTGAGCTTCTCATCAAAAGGATATTGTTGCCACAAATCTTTTCTTATAATTGCATTTGTATTTGTCATCCACGGAAAAAATCGCTTCTTTTCCTGCTCATAAGGAACAAAAGATATTTTAGTTAATTTTTCAAGCAAGTTAGTAGGGAGAAATCCGAGAGGTAAACTACTGTACCAGCCCCAGCCAGAGACTCCCGCAACTCGGTTATCTTCAAAATTCTTTAGTCCATCGGCAATCCATGTACGTGATATTGGGATGGTGTTAGCGCAAATAATACATAAATATTTTCCTCCTGCGTGTTTGCCCCCAATATTTAGCGCATAACTATAATTAAATTCTTCTGGCTTAATTTGAATAAGCTTTACGGGGAACTTTTTGATAATTTCTAAGGTTTTATCAGTTGAGCCAGAGTCAACAATGATGACTTCAAAATCTTTAAAGGTTTGCTCGTAAAGTTTCTCCAATACTTTACCAATCCATACTTGTTCATTTTTAGTTCTGATGACAACGGATACCAAGGGATTTTTAGATGTAAGATTAGATCTCATTAGTTCTTATTGTAGATGTTTTTTGAAAAATTCAATATCACGAGCGACGACGGTATCCCAATTGCGTGAGAGATTGTGGTCATCGCCTTTATATGTATAATAGTTTGTTTCCCGGCCAAGCTCTCGCATTTTTTCTACAAACTCATTCGTCCATTCAACCTTGACTAACTGGTCTCCTGTACCTTGATGCACTTGTAGAGGGGCTGTTATATCCTGTACATACTTCTCCACTGAAAATTGAGCAGCGTCGTAATTTGCCAAAAAGGCGCTAATTGAGGCCATTACCATTCTCCCTTGGTCGTCTAGTTCTCCTATGTAGTCAAGCACGTTTTGGGGAAATGGTCGGGTTACGGGAGCCCAAAGCGTCGTGGGTATAGAACTTTTGCCTACCTCAAGCACCGAGAGTGCAATTTGTCCTCCATTTGAATGCCCCCATAAAAATACATTGTTAATATCTGCTTGGGGAAGAGTTTTTATTGACTCGAGTAAATTAAGTATTGTGATTGGTTTTTCTAATCTTGCTTCGATAATGTCCGCGCTTTCCGAATCAGACCCCCCAAACCCTAAAAAATCAGGAGCAAGGGTGATAAATCCTGCTTTGGCAAATTCCCCCGCGGCTTTTCTTGTTCCCAGGCCAGTAAAGTATATTTCTTTGTCCGCGTATCCGCGAAGCATCACGATAACAGGAAATTTTTTGCCAGGAATACCTGACTGCGCAGGCAGGTTCGCTTGGCCGGTTACCTTTTTACTATCTGTAGTAAACGAAAACACGTATGAGGTAAACTCGTCTTCCCGCTCAAGTACTCTTTCTAGCTTAATTTCACTTCCCTCGTACTGACGTGCTCTAAGCTCTTCAAATGAGTATCTTGTGAGAGGCGTGGGTTTGGGTACGGCGGGAGAGATAATGGGAGTTGGTTGTTTCTGCCAAAACCATAAAGATGCTCCCACTGTAAGAAACAGTATTCCGATAATAAAGAATGCTTTACCCATATAATTATTGTAACAAAATAAGGTGCTTGACCCCGCTACAACACTTACTTGCTCCCGAGGTCTACGTCCTCGCGTCGCAAGGGCGTGTGTACGGGGTCTGCGGGGTGAATGTGAGCTTCGCTCTACTTCACCCCTTGACTTTCGTATTTTATTTGTGTACAAAGTACTCAAACAAACTTGTTTATTCGGATATACAGAGTTTATATGATTCTTCATGTGGATTTAGATGCCTTTTTTGCTTCGGTTGAACAGCGGGATAATCCAAAATTGCGTGGTAAACCGGTGATTGTCGGTGGTCCCCTTCCCTCTCGTGGAGTTGTTGCAACAGCCTCGTACGAAGCACGACCGTATGGAGTTCACTCCGGTATACCCCTTTTTCGCGCAAAGCTGTTATGTCCTCATGCAATTTTCTTACCGGTAAATTTTGCAAAGTACGAGAAAGCATCTGGCCAGTTCGTAGATATTTGTTCCTCTTACTCCCCTACCATTGAACAAATCTCGCTTGATGAGCTCTACCTTGATCTTGCCGGAACGGAAGTTTTATGGCCAAGTAGCTTGTGGGTGGCAGAGCAAATTCAATATAGAGTGAAAAAAGAAATTGGCATAACCTGTTCTGTCGGACTGGCGGCGCAAAAAACGATAGCCAAAATAGGTTCCGGATATAAAAAACCTTCTGGAATAACAGTCGTACCTTCTGGAAAAGAAAAAGAATTTCTTGTGTCGCTTCCTCTTGAGAAATTACCGGGCTGTGGTAGAAAAACACAGGTATTTTTAAATAATTTTGGCATTACAACAATTGGCGAATTTTCTCGTATGGAGCGAGTTCATGTGGCACTTATTTTAGGAGAACATGGAATTTATCTTTGGGAGGTAGCAAATGGAATGGACAATGCCCGGGTTACTCCCCCACAAGATGCCAAGTCAACCAGCCGCTCTACCACCTTTCCCTTTGACACCAATAATCACGAATTTATAGAGGCAATGCTTTTTTATCTTGCACAACGAGTCGCAAAGGACGTGCGTGAAAGTGGTGTGGGAGGATGGTGTGTCACTGTTACTCTGCGAACCTCGGAGTTTGAGACACACGCAATACAAAAAACGCTTTCTTATCCAATTATTACCGCATGGGAACTGTTTACTATTGGAAAAGAGTTACTTGCAAAACTTTGGGATGGAAATACACAATTACGATTGATAGGTATAGGAATTTCTCATTTCAATCAATTAAAAGACCAGTTTCAATTATTTGAAAACAGTAAAGGGAGAGATAAGTGGTTTCGCATAGAGCAAGCTATGGATGAAGTACGAGTAAAGCATGGATTTTTATCGATTGCTCCTGCATCGCTTTTGCGGCTGAAAGGATTGTATCCTGCGACTCACCGCGGATTTCGATTGTCAACCCCCTGCCTGCGCAGGCAGGCTTCACTCTCTAGATAATTGAAATGATTGCAAGATGCGGTATTGAGTGGTGTTTACCTCTTTGCTATATAGACTTTCGTATAAATCGATTGCATCAACCGTAAAGCGTTCTATAGTCATATCTTGTACTTTTGATAGCTCGTGTAAAATGTTTTTAACTTCGTGAGGAAAGCGTGTTCTTTTCACTCGACCGATGGTAATGTGTGGTGCCAAGCGCTGCGGTAAAAATATACGTTCCCCTGTAAGTTGAGTCATAAGTGTGCGATACACACTACGTAGAGCCTTTGTACGGTCCTCTACATTAAGAAATACAATTGAGTCGGCATGTTTTTTGTGAAAGTAGGACAAATTGGTGACGGTGAGTTCAAAAGGGGGAACCTCGCGGGTTATATCCTTGAGTATAGTGCGAAGTTTTACGAGTTTTTCTTGGCTGAGCGCGCCTAAAAACGCAAGAGTTAAATGTACCTTTTGCGGGTTTTCCCAACGAACGGAAGGAAATTGTGTATGTAGCCCTTTGATAATGTGTGCGATGTTGCTCTTTATCTGTGGAGGCGGAGTGATTGCCAAGAATGCGCGTATCATTTGATGGCAGCGGGCAACTCAACAGGTGTTCCTACGGTAATATTGTGGACTCTAGCCCAACCGGCGTTTACTTCAAGTACGTAATCAATTGGTTGGCTCGGGACAAAGCGCGTAAGCGTGTCAAGAGAACTTCCCGGAGAAGGTACAGGGACATTTTCAGTTATTTCAGCGACCTTTCCATTATTAATCCAAAGAATGTCGAGTGGAAACTTCATATCTCTCATCCAGAATGAAGGGGCGGTGTCTGCCGTCATGACAAAGAGCATTCCTTCACTTTCCCCAAGTGAGTCTCGGCCGGCGAGTCCCTTTTCGTGCTTTTCTGGTGTGTCTGCGATTTCAACTGTGAGAGTTGTATCCCCTACCTTCATTGTATTCTTGCTTTGTAGTTGGAATTGTAATCCCCCACGAGTTAACCATGCCGCAAAGAGAATCATAGCAACAAGGAGTCCAAAAAATGGTAAGAGTTGTTTCATCGCACAAGTATACTCCCAAAATAGACAATGGCAAGAACGACCACAAAGACAGTGATTGGAACGAGAAGGAGTAGTATGGATAGCCGTTCTTTATTTGGTTTAAGATGGCCAGATTCGTTCATAATCTCTACACCTC
>CAYIKF010000020.1:0-3579 GCA_964363945.1 uncultured Gammaproteobacteria bacterium | reverse complement strand
AAAAAGAGAGGGCGATTCCTTTCGGTCTCGCCCTCTCTAGGTGTCCGACTTATTCTTTCGAATTTGTCGGACATGTTGCCCACTTTTGTTCTTTCGAACTCGATGGGCTTGATGCCTCACCTTTTCTTTCGAAAGGGTGAGGCTTGGTGTCCACCTAGACCTTTCGGTTTTCGGCGGACATGGTGTCCCCCAAAGTCTTTCGACGAAGGAGGACAAAAAATCCCAAAGTAATCCGATGTAAAATCGGAAACCTCAGGATCTAGTGCGTACTATAACACACAACCTATAGTTTGTCAAGTGGACATACTATTTTCAATAAAAATTAACAATGTCCGCGCAGACCCCGTAAAATTGCCCTTTGAGCCGTATACGAATAGTATTGAAAAGGCGAAAAGTAAGATTAGCGGGGGTCAAGTTTTTGATGTAAATTAGGAGTTACTCCATCTCTGCGAGGAATTGATTGACTCCTGCGGCCCAGGAACCTTCCGAGAGAGGTGTATACTTCGCCATTATCTTTTCAACTGTATCATAACCTTTATCGATATACTCTTCCCGTATCCCTTGCGCGACCGTCTGAATCGCAGTTGGATAATCTCGAAAACCTAGCGTGCCTTCGCTATGAATCCCCCATCCCCAACAATTGTAAGTTTGAGGCGGTATTTTTTTACAGAGGTTTGACTCTTGCTGGGCAATTGCCACAAGAAGACGATAATCGATTCCATTGTAGTCTGATACTGCAACAAGAAGTGGCGAAAATGGCTCAAGCGGCGAGCGATATCGTGCAAGGTACTGCCGTACCATTTCAATTCGCGCATCAGCTGGTACGGGTGTGGTTGAAAGAGAAGGAGCATGGGAAGGAAGTGCCGCAAAAACCTCCACACCAAATTGCGGTGCTTCAATAAGTGTTTTTTGGGGAACAGATGTGAGTAGTGGTGTCTCTTGACCCAAAGAGATGAGAGAGACAAAACTAGCGGCGATGGTCAAGGGAGTGACAGTAAGAAAAGTGAGCAGGTAGACGAGTTTTTTCATTTATGTCCGCCAGCCGGCGGATTACCTTGAGAATGACATAATTCTTTATGTTTTGTCAAATTTTTGGTAAAATAGTAGCGTGCCCCTGTAGCTCAACGGATAGAGTGCCTGTCTTCGGAACAGGTGATGAGGGTTCGATTCCCCCCAGGGGCGCCAGGGTCCCGTAGCTCAATGGTAGAGCATCCGGCTCTTAACCGGGCGGTTGGAGGTTCGAGTCCTCCCGGGATCACCAGATAGTGCTAAAACAGACTGGGGATTAGATTGATATAACGAGCTAAATGGAACTTTCCATTTGTTTTATTCAAAGCCAGAAGATTGGAGTGTATGTGATATATTAATTTTATGGAAACTCGATCAGAAATCGAACAGAAATTAGGAGTGACTACAGGCTCAAGAGGGGTAAGAAAGCCTATGCTTGACGCAATCAGAGCAAAAGGGATAGAGGTGCATCCTAATTTTGTAGCAGACTTAAGAGAAAAAAGAAAATCAGGTTCAAAAACTCTCAGAAGAATAGAATCATCAGAAGTTGTAGATGCATCTAGAAAGAATCAATTTTATAATATCGTTTGTTCTAGAGCCCTAGGTTTTAGAACTTACAATCAAGATAGGCACCGCGCTCACTTATTTAAATCAGACGGATATGTAGAAGAAATCGCCAGAACTCAAGAACCGTCATTGGAGACTTGGGTTATGGAATTGTTAGTAAGAGCAATGCGAACAGACATGGTATTGACTCAAATACACACGCCAAATCAAGAATTAGAAGAAGTATTTAAAAGAATTGCAGAAACTTATTTAAAGGCTAAACGAGATATGCCACCAAGCAAGTTACAAAGAGACGCTGGCCCATTTATTGCATTAGATGAGGCTTGGGATCATCATACGATGGCAGATTTTTATAGAAAATTTTATGCTCATGTACCCCGTAGAGGGATTGGTACATGGGTGCCATATGAAATGGAAGCGCTTTCGTTGTTTTACTCCAAACAAATGGGGTTAGGAAATCGTTTAACTCCATTCGATAGATCAATTTTGGAATTTCACAAAGGCAAAAGTGATGTTCCTGGGGAAAGATATAAAGATGCTCAACTTGCCCAGCAAGTCAAGGAAGAAACAGGTATAAAAGTAAATTACCAAGTAGTAGAAAGACAGAGAAATTTATTAGTATATGGTGTTCCAGTACATCTGGAATATAATATCCATACCGAATGATCCATGTGGTGAAAGTACCCATTCGACTCACTTCGTTCGCTCAGGGCAGACCTTACTGTTAGGGAGCCCTTCGACTTCGCTCAGGGTAAACTTTATTGGTGATTCATCTTGGCCATAGGGATCGAATTAGTTAATGCACTTTATTGTGCATTTTTTAGACCAAATAGATAAGCAAACTCGGAGTTTAGGCCGTCAGAAAGGAATAATTTGGAGAATTCGCGCAGTCTGTTTAAGGTACTAAGCGGATCACTAGATACGAAGTACCTAGGGAGAGCGGGGGGAGTATGCCTTTTTATAATTTTCCTTGAAATACTTAACGGAGAACAGGTTGGTTCATTTTTCGCCATCTTCAAGATCAACACCTGACTGCAATGATTTAATCTGAGGAAGAGCAGAACCCGCAATTCCTTGCATATTTCCGTATATTCCTGAAACACCTACCAATAAGCGGTCAATTTGAACTTCCCTTTGTTTAAGTGAACGTTCCATTGATACGCGCTCCCGTGTAACTTGACTTTTCATATCAAGATATATTTCGATTATTCTTTCAAGTTGTTCTGTAAATTCACGACTCGTTACAAAATCGTATAACTCCTCAGCTTTGCTCTGCTTGTTTAACGCAACAACCTTCTCACGCGCAACATCTATAAGGCTCTTTCTGAGAAGTGAGGCAAGTGGTTCCACGAACCCTGGCTCTGCGATCCATACCCCATCCCTTGACCCTATTCCTTTACGCATATCTTCTGGGAGCACCTCGCTAACAAGAGCCGCAACATGGGCCTTATCATTACGCGCATCTTCTTTTAACTTCGTAATCCAACCCTCAGACCAAGCTTTTGTCCTTTTGCTTTCCCATAGAATAACCCCACAAATTGTTCCTCTGATTGTCTTAACAATATGCCTGACATCAGCACCTAGTTCTCCTTTCTTAACTTCCGTTATTTCGTCCGTAGGAAATAACCTTTGAAGTTTTTCTTCGAGATCGAGTTCTTGCACCTCGCCTTGAAGTTGTTGCGATCTCTGGCTCGCTTTTCGTTGAGCATCTTCCAATGATCTTCTAAGACCCTCTATCGTTTCATCCTTTTCTTTGTCCTTAAGTCTTTGTGTTTCTGAAAACTCTTCCAAAGTTTTTTTGCGGATTTGTTGCCTCTCAGCATCAATCTGTCGTTGTTTTTCTATTTCGAACGATCTTCTCTCTTCCTCTAGTTGGTTTTTAGCCTTTCGAAGTTCCAACTCTGCATTTTCAGCAAGTTTAAGTTTTTCCTTTAGTTCTCTAGTTTCTTGCTCATGTTTTTCTCGTTCTTTGGCAAGAATGTCGCGCTCTATTTCCTCACGCAA
>CAYIKF010000019.1:1147-10352 GCA_964363945.1 uncultured Gammaproteobacteria bacterium | reverse complement strand
TATGGCAGCGACACCGAAAAAGAAGGCAACACGAAGCAGGGGAGGGAAGAGGCGAGCGCATCAAATATTGAGTTTACCTAACCTTGCTCCGTGCCCCTCATGTGGGAAACCAAAACTCCCACATACGGTTTGCCCCTCATGTGGCGCATATAATACACAACGCACGACAAAAACGTAGTATCGATGAAAAAGCACATTGACCCACGACATAAACGGCGCCAGGCAGCAGTAAAACAACTTTTTGCCCACAGTTTTACCAAACAAAAAGCCACAGACGCATCAACGCGCACTATTCTCAAAAAACAGTCAACAATTAACAAGCTTATAGGAGATGCCGCACCTCTTTGGCCCATTAACCAGATAAATAGAATTGACCTGAGTATTCTTCAATTAGCAGTATACGAGCTCCTCTCAGAAAAAGAACCGGTAAAAGTGATTATTGATGAGGCAGTGGAACTGGCCAAAGAATTCGGTAGCGAGGCATCCCCTGCCTTTGTCAACGGGGTACTTGGTAAAATAGTAGAGGAAAAAGAGATAAAAAAATGAAAAACGAACGTAATGAAAAAATTTTAGAAAAAAAGTTAGGTATCTCTTTTAGGAATCCAAAGCTGCTCCATACAGCACTTGTGCACCGCTCGTATCTTAATGAAACACAGGAACCACAGTCGAACGAGCGGTTTGAGTTCTTAGGAGACGCGGTATTGGAATTTGTCGTCTCAGCAAACCTCACCGTGTCTTTCCCAGATCTCCAGGAAGGAGAATTGACGGCTTTACGCGCTCGATTGGTAAATACAGAGTCTCTTGCTTCAGTTGCCACAAAACTCAATCTTGGGGATGTACTGTATCTTTCTCGCGGAGAAGAGGGAGGAGGAGGGAGAAAAAATACGGCGCTGCTTGCCGACACCTTCGAAGCAGTAGTGGGCGCGCTCTTTCTTGACCAAGGGATAGAGGCGTGTGAGAAAGTTGTTGCGCATCTTATTCTTCCTAGAGCTACAGATGAACTTGCACACCTAAAAGACCCTAAGAGCTTACTCCAGGAACTCGTCCAAGCGCAAGGAAAGAGAGCTCCATTCTACAAAGTCGTAAATGAAAAAGGACCAGATCACGCAAAAATGTTCACAGTTGCTGCTGTGGTTGAAGATGAAAAGATAGCAATAGGAATGGGTAAAAGTAAAAAAGAAGCGGAAGAAGAAGCAGCAAAAGCGGCATTGGAAAGGCTAAAAGAATAGTGATATACTCATAACCATGCTCAAGATTCGACTTAAACGGACTGGTAAGAAACATGAGCCGCACTACCGGATAGTGGTTGCTGAGGCACGCTCAAGACGCGGAGGGCGGCCGGTTGCCGAGATTGGCAGTTGGCACCCAACAGAAGAAAAGCTTGTGGTAAAGAAGGAAGCTTATGGGGCATGGGTGCAAAAAGGGGCAGTACCAACTGAAGCTGTCAGAAAACTTGTAAAGGAATAAATAATGGAACAATTACTTACTTTTCTCGCTCAGGAGATAACCGGCGCGTCAAGCATCAATGTCACAAAAGAGGAAAGAGACGGTATGTTTATTTATACCATCACGCTCCCCAAAGAGTTTGTGGGTCAGCTCATTGGAAAAGATGGAAGAGTAGTGAGTAGTATACGAACTCTCGCCGCAGTGCGCGCCGCAAAGGAAAACATGAGAGTGGGTATAGAAGTAAAAGAGGAAGAAGCCAGTTAGAACGAAAACGGATTTGGGCGGCCGGTTCCTCCAGTGGGGGAAATGGATGCTCCGCCACTTCTTCCTTGAAACCCGGAAAGTTGGGAAAGTAACTCTTGCTCAGAAGTAGTTAAGGAGGGAAGCGGTGTTTCAATAGAGGGAAGTGCTTCGGGAAAATTTTTCCAATAGGTGACAAGCGTCACTGATGTTTGTGCTCTCCCACCACTCTGTGACATTCGCCCCGCAGATACCCGTATGAAAGGTAAACTTCGCTCAACAGCCTCAAGGAAAGGACGAAGGTTAGAAGCTGCTCCTTCAACATCCACTCTTATTCTACTACTTGCCAGTCCTCCTGAGCCTGGCTCAATACTCACTTGGATTTGAAGGAGGGTGAGCCCATGTTGGTTTGCCACTTCACGCACTCTAGCGATAGCCGCAAGTATTCCTGGCCGCTCGGGCAGTGCGCGACTCCCAAGCGTCACTTCTTGGGGAACGGTAGTAGAAAGTGCTCGTAACTGGTCTCTTTTCGCTCCTAATTTCGCAACTAAATCCGTCAGCGAACCCACTTCTCCCCATGATGACCTGACACGTGTCACGAGCGGTATACTCGCCACAAAGAGCACCCCCACTACCACGAGTAAAAGCACAGGCCCGAAATTTACGTTTTTGGTAATTATCTCTCTCATTGCAATTTCAGGATAATACTTGCAATATATTCACCCACTTCTGTACGCGTGACACTCTCAAGTGTCGCTTCCATAATGCTTTTTGCTTGAGGAAGGCGGGAAAGAAAACGCTCTAAGGCAAACGTATCTGCTGCCGAGAGAGTGAGTTGCACCCGCTGGTCTGTCGCGGCAATATCATTAACAATCAAGTCTGGCTCGCTACCGGCAAGGTCTGAGGTAACATTTACCACATTACGAAAGCTCGCTCCTCCCTCACGTACCTGTTGGAGCGTTGCAATTCTGTCTTTAAGCAACACCGCATTTGACTCGGCAAGCTTTTGATTTTGTATTTCGGTCGTCAGTGTCTCTTGTGTGCGCGTTAGTTGCGTTCTCTTATTTGTGACAAAAAAGAAAAACCCTCCCACTCCCAAAAGACCGGCAATATAGAGAAAAAGCGAAAGAAAGGCAATGGTGCGCAACCGCTTTGACAGGAGCGTCTCCCTCGCTTTGCCTCCCTCTTGTGGCAGCAGTGTTATTGCCATCGTTACTATACTCCTCTCAATGCCAAACCTACGGCAATTGCATACAGGGGTGCATAGGGGTCAAGTGTTTGTGCAACCCGTGGATCACGCACAATCGCGCCGAAGGGGTTACCAATGGTGACTTCAAGACCAAGAGAGGCGGTAATACTGGGTGCAATCTCAGGAAGTCCTGCTGTTCCACCGGTCACCACCGCAACTTCGACGGGGGAGTCAGCGTGCTCTTGTTGCCAAAATCCTACTGCCTTTTTCAACTCTCCAAGAAGCGAGGAAATCACAGGGGTTAACGCTTGCTTTACCTTTCCCTCAAGAGACGCCGTCAACCCATAAGTCCGTTTGTATTCTTCGGCCTGAGTCGCTTCAACTCCTATTCCTTGTGCCACCGCACGAGTGAGTGCCTGCCCTCCTACAGGGATAGAGCGGGTAAACATCACTTGTTTGTCAACGCTCACTGCCACATCGGTTGAGGCGGCGCCAAAGTCAATAATCAGCGCAGTTTTGCCTGCGGGCGCGATTGAGCGTGTGAGTGCAATAAGCTCTGTCTCTATCGCAACAGAGGTCAAACCCGCACCCTGTACTATTTTCATATACTTGTCAACGGCGCGGCGTGCGGTAGCAACAAGAAGTACCTCAACGCCTTTATCTGTCCGTTTCACAATCTCATGGTCAAGTACTGCATCTTTTTTCGGAACAGGAATATACCCCTCTGCTTGCCACTCGACTGCGGAGTTTACTTCCTCGTCAGACAGGGGAGGAAAGGAAATCAATCGTGTGAAGACCAAAGGCTCGGGAAGCGCAAACACAACCTGGCGTGTGGCGATTTTGGCATCGGTAACTAATTTTTTAATTACCTCGGACACTTGGAGAAGATCCTGCTCTGCTTCCGAGCTCATTCCTTTGGGTGGGCTTGACGCAACACCCGCTGCAATGAGTCTCACATTCTTCCCTTCTCGTGCGAGTTGAATTACTTTTATAGAATGGGAACCGATATCAAGACCAAACGTACTCATTTTGTCAAATCTCCGCTACCACCAAAAACTGCGAAATCAAAAATAGGCGGCAAATCGGGATAAAGTTCAAATACCTCAATCTTTCTCGTTGACTCCTCGGCAAGCCCTGTTGACTCTATTCGCGTTCCTTGAGCGGGAAGGGGATTGCCGACATTTACTCCCACGGAGTGAGAGCTATCCGTGTTATAGAAAAGCCGAAGCCGTGCGGTCTGGAGTCCATTAGCAGTGTTATAAACAGATGAAGGTATGCCAAGGTCGGAAAAGTTTACGGTTTTGCCAAACGCGTAGTTCACCCCTGAAATTGTGCAACTACCGGGGTCAGGGGCAGAAAAGTTATTCGAGCTACGTCGTGCAGAATTCGGATCATAGGGCGTGCGGGCAACTTGTATAGTTCTATAATCACCTGGTGTTGCCGCGTAGAGGACTACCACCTCAAGCGCGGGGGCAGTACTGCTATTGGGATCAGTCCCTTCATCACCCCAGCAGAGCTTAATTGTTGAACCGGCAAAGCAGGGTTTGCCACTACAAGTAAGCGTGCCGTTATCAGCGTGCGAAACAAACCACACCGGAAGCGTTTCACCTGCAAGCAGTTTCTGTGGTATAGGGAAGTCGGTCGCTCCCTCAGCAACCGCACCCACTTGAACTTGATATGTTTCTCCACTAGGGAGCGTTCCAGAGCTTGGCCCCCCGACGAGTGCTTCCTCGACTCCTGCCTCAGCCGCGGAAAATGCCCGTGAGGCTTCTTTTTCCTTGGTAGTAATGGCAATATCGGTTGTTGTCCGAGAGATAAGAGAAAGCACAATGGTTGAAGCAACGGCGAGTACGAGAAGAATAATAACTAGGGCTTGACCTCTATTTGTTTCTTGGGCAGTCATTACTCTCACTTTACCAATTTGCTCTTCTTGTTGTCAATACACCACGCCGCTTTTGTGGTTCATTGATTGCGCAGCTGGACTTGAGAAGAGACTGAAATCTCCGCGGTTTCTCGAGGGCCCGCTGCAGGTTGGCTCTGCTTAACGGTAAAGGAGAGAGTCACCTGGGAAGGATTTGTTGGAGGTGAACAAGTGAAAGAACAGCTGGTTATTGCGACGCTACTGGTGGTGAGCCGTGCCGAGCCCGACGCCATATAAGAGTCACTCCCTCCCACATTTTGGCAGGAAAATGCGGCAGAGTTTCCATCAAAGTCCATATAGGAAATGTTGGTTGAAGAACAAGAGGTAATGGCAAGGGCAGCCCTTAAATTTCGCTCCATCACAGAAACCACATAGTCGGCCTCTTGGCGGACAATGCGACTCACTTCTGTTTTACTTCTTCCTTGTAGAATTGAGAAAAAAGATTGAGTGGTAAAAAGCGCGAGGACTACGAATACAGAGAACGCAACAAGGAGTTCGATAAGAGTGAAGGCGCGCTGGTCCGCCAGCTGGCGGATGGAAATTGGAAATTTTTTTATCATACTAGTACACGCTTCCAGTTTTAGTTACGGTAATCGTTACGGTCCTTCCCGTTCCTACTTGCGTCAAGGTCAAGTTTGCGTCCGATGCCCCAGTCGTCCCTTGCGCAAGTACTTTAAAGGAAATAGTATCAGGCCCTGCAGTTTTCGTAATTCCACCGTCAATACTCGCCGTTTTAATAACTGGATCTTCCACATTTATCACATCTGCCTCCTTACAATCAGCAATTATCTGATAGGAAGAAGCGCTGTTAAAATACACCAAGTATCCATTGAGTATTCCTTGGCATCCGGCTGGTTTCTCGCCCGAGAGAGCGCGCTGCTGTGCAAGTAACATATCTGATTTAAGAAGATTTGCTGCTTCAGTTATCTGTTGGCGGCGATTAAACTCACGGTAGGACGCAAACCCAATAAGAAAGAGAAGGGAAGAGATACCAAGGACGACAAGAAGCTCTATAAGGGTAAATCCAAATTGCCAGTTTGTCGGATGTCGGATGTCAGATGCCAGTTTGTCGGATGTCGGATGTCTGAACTTTCGACTAACTGATAACTGATAACTGATAACTGATAACTGATTTTTCATTTCCACATCGTAAGTCGTGAGTTGAGTCGCGTTTCGTGTGTACCTTTGCTGTCCGTCCAATACACGCGCACCGACGCCTCAATCTTATCCGCAGAAATCTGACCCAACACTACCTCCCTAAAAAAATCGGTATCTGGTATGGGATTGCCTGAGGTACACGCAGTTCCTATAGTCCACGAAAGGGTAGGCATACACCAAGTACCAACACGCGAGGCAAACGTATCCCAGTCAGTATCCCGCTCACTCCGCAACCATTCCATCGTTGTCCGTGCGAGCCTGTTACTCTCTCCTTGAAGGCGAGAAAAGGTAATGTTCGCAAGCGAGGTAGAAGCCAGTGCAATCATTGCCACAACCACGACGGCCGCGATTCCCAGTGCAACCAGAAGTTCAACGAGAGTTTGACCAACTTGAAACCTGAACTTCCATATCATGGATTCGTTACCTTATAGTTACACGCGACGCCTCCACATGAACCACACCCGCTCTGAGCACCTCCCCCTTGCTCAAGATACGCGCACAGCGTATAGGTAGTTGTGGTTCCTGTGTAGTAATAGGTGTACACAGGAAATTGGGCATCTTGAGAAATAGAAGATATATATATATTCGTGTTTGGGCAGGTTGAGGAAGAACCATCTCCTGCGAGCGTCCCACCAAGAGAAAGCGTAGTGGGATATTTTCGGCAATCAGCGCGATAGAGTTCCAACCCTGACCTTATTCCCTCTAAATCCGCTTTCCTTTTGGCATCCCGTGCTCCGGCCCTCGCTCCTCCTAAGGCAACCAGGGCAACACCGGAAAGAATCCCAATGATGGCAATAACAACGAGAAGCTCAATAAGGGTGAAACCCCGCCTCATAGTGGGCAATTTCCTCCTGACACACTAAATCCTGCCTGTGCCGCCCTCCCATTCTCTCCAGCTGAACATACGACCCAATAATCCGCAGTGTTCTCAATTTTTGCCCAGAGTACATATTTTGCGCCGGTTGTTGAGCCTGCGCCTGTCCCATCCGATTGGTAATTATAGACAAAACTTGCATCATCGCCGTTCCTTGGATCCTCAGGACAGCCAGAAATTGAAGTACCTAAGCTGGTACAAAGTGAACCTGATGCCGCAATGGTAGTCGTGTAGGAGGGATAAAATCCGTTACTCCTGTTCGCAAATGACTCAAGTGCTGCTTGGTATTGTTTTAAATCAGATTTACGCTGAGAGTCACGTGCTTGGCGCTGTGCTCCAGTAAAGGAAACCAGTGAAAGTGCGGCCAGTATTCCAATAATTGAAATAACCACAAGAAGCTCAACCAGCGTAAAGCCGGATTTTAGATTTAAGATTTTAGATTTTAGAGCAAGAGTCATGTTTTTAAAGTTTAACTTCTAATCTCTAATGTCTAATTTCTAAACTCATGGTTTTACTTGGTACATCCAACCCGTCGGACACCAACTGGTGTTTGCAGTCGTTTGTCCTTTATCATCGCTTTTATTTTCTAAACAGGCAGACAAGGCATACGTATCTGCGTCCACTCTCTCATATCTGTAGGAAAAATCTGTTGTGGGGTCGGCAGGGAGGTTGTTCATATAGACTTGCGTTCCCGCGGTCCATGCACCACCCCATGCACATTCGGATGTCCCGCTTGGGCCACAACCGCTTATGGTAAAATTTGTTGTATTGTGGGTTGGATATACTCCATAATCGTTATAATAGAGACGAAGGGCATTTTGAATTTGACGCGCATCTGATTTACGTTGTGCATCGCGTCCGCGCTGACGTGCGGCATTAAAATTCGCAAACACAAGAGTTGAAAGAATCCCAATAATCGCGATGACAACGAGAAGCTCTATTAAGGTGAATGCACGCTGGTCCGCCAGCTTGCGGATGGAAATTGGAGATTTTACTGGTTGGGCAGATTTCATACTTCAATTTAATCGTATCTAAAAGCTCTCTGTCAAATTTGTATTAGGACTCGCAGTCCCAAAGTTACAAAGTTGTGCCCCGCAATCAGTGGTCAGCGTTGCAACAATATCAGGGTCTTGGGAGTTTTCAAGATACGTAAGAATTCTAAATTTTTGTCCATCGCTTGATACCTCATACACGTAGAAATAACTTGAGCTTGGGTCGGCAGAAACCGTCTTCATGTACACTGTGTTTCCATCGGTAAACGTCCCACTTCCCCAACTGCAGGCAGTTGCGGAGGTTGAAGGACAGCCGGCTACTTTCCCCCCGGAAGCAAGAGGATACCGACCGTAATCACCTAAGTAGAGCTCAAGAGCATTGGCCGCTTGACGTAAATCTTGCTTTCGCTGAGAGTCGCGCGCCTTTGCTTGCGTACTCACGTAATTACCCACACCCAAGGCAGCAAGCACACCAATAATTGCCATGACCACAAGAAGCTCAACGAGCGTGAAGCCGGATTTTAGATTTAAGATTTTAAATTTTAGAGCAAGAGTCATGTTTTTAAAGTCTAACTTCTAATCTCTAATGTCTAATGTCTAATTTCTAAACTCATGGTTTCAACTCTTCCGACTCCGTCACCTTGAGAAGCTCCTTAACTGGTGCTCGACTCAATGTAATCCCATGATTACATACTACTCTTCCACATACAAGTCCCCATCGTTCAATGACCGTACTTCTTTCTGGGTCGTTCCTACTCTCAAGAGAGGCAAAAATTTGGAAAGTCGAGCCATTGGAGAGATAAAAAGAAGAAAACCCCTGACCTTGCTTTGGATCAAGAGGAATGGGATTAAGATAGGCAGCCGCGCTCGCATCGCTGGGGTTTACCAATTTATCCACCCCCCATTCACAGGGAATAACCCCTGCCTGCCCTGCTTGCGCAGACAAGGCAGGCAGGTCTCCCCCCACTCCTTTGCACGCCATAAGCTTCCCATCATTACTACTAAGCGGGAAGTTCCCCACATCTTTATGGTACTGCTCAAGAGCATTCACAATGGCCCTCGCATTTGCTTTTCGCTGCTCATCCCGCGCCTTAACCCGGGCACTTTGGAAATTAAAGAGCGCTAAACCTCCTATAGCAGCAAGTATGGCAATAACGCCCAAGACTTCAGAGCGAGTGAAACCACGTTTTATTGACATTCGTTTCTTGGATCGGCGGGTGTCCCACATTGCCCAAAACAGTTTGCATCAAGATAATTGGGAGCACACACGGGTCCAGTAAGAACGGTGCATACACCACTTTGACATCCATAGTATTGAGTAGAACCACGCCGCCCGGGGCCTCCCCGGGCGGCCCCCCCCGCGCCCGGCGCGCGGCGGGGGGGGG
>CAYIKF010000019.1:0-1137 GCA_964363945.1 uncultured Gammaproteobacteria bacterium | reverse complement strand
CCATAGTATTGAGTAGAACCACCACCCCCACTTCCTCCGCCTCCACCACCACCAGCGCCACCCCCACTTCCTCCGCCTGTGCCTCCGCCGCCGCCTCCACCCCCTGTTCCCGTCTCAAGTCCAACATTTGCACTTGAAACTCCGTACGTATACGTACCGCTTGGGCCACAACCGCTCGTACATCCAAGCTTCTCAATTATTGCGTCTTTCTCATACTCAAGTGTCGTGTACATGCGGTAAAAGGAGGGACAGGTTACTTGCTCTGGATAGTAGGAATAGGGACTGCCATCCGGGTCTTGAGCAATCGGGTCCATGTAGGGTTTGAACTCATCACCATAAATAGAGAAGGGATAACAGTTGCGGTCATTGTAATAATCCTCAAGTTTCACTTGGATTTTACTCAAATCAGCCTTGCGCCGCGCGTCACGACCCCTCTGTGGCTGAGATTGTAGAAAGACGAGGACAGTAATAGTTAAAAGTACAGCAAGGATACTCCCTACAATCAGAAGCTCAACGAGGGTAAGACCCCGAATTTGGAATTTTCTCACGGCAGGTACCATTGAACAATGGTGTTACTAATAAAAAGCGCCACAAATGTTCCAAAAATTAAAAATGGCCCAAAGGGTATGGGGCGGCCAAACCGCGCCCTCCCTGCTAGAACCAGTATGGTCCCCACCGCAGCACCTGTCAAGAAAGCGGTAAAGAGAGCAACAATAGTTCCAGGATATCCAAGCAAAACGCCCAGTAAGAAACTCATGCTCACATCACCAAGTCCCATACCTCGTCCTCTTGTCAATAAATAAATAACAAAGAAGAAAGATGCTGCAAAACCACCCCATGCAAAATGGACAAATACGGTAGGGGAAGGAGAAAATAAAATTAGAAATGAAAAATTAAAAATTAAAAGTGGGAAGAGGAGTTTATCAGGAATTATCTGGTGTTCGAGGTCAATAATAGCAATAGCAATAAGTCCGGCGGCAACTATAAGAAAAAAGGGGAGTACCCATACACCCATCCACCCCTGATAGTCACGCATCACCCCTATCACTCCCGCATTATCCGTGCCTAAAACACTCCATCCAACCAACATAAAAAGTGCTGCCGTCCCACCCTCCACGAGGGGATAACGCACGGAAA
>CAYIKF010000018.1:3571-10849 GCA_964363945.1 uncultured Gammaproteobacteria bacterium | reverse complement strand
CATACAAAGGTTGTGCGACGTCGGGACGGGCAACTTCTATAAAACTTGGGCGGTTACCACCGGAGGTATCGGCATATAAGGTAAATTGAGAGACGACTAATATCTCACTATCAACATCACTGACCGTTAAATTCATTTTCCCTTCCTTGTCCGACATCACACGCAACTTTACTAACTTCTCTGCTAAAAACTCTGCGTCTTTTTCCGTATCCCCTTCTTTTATTCCCACCAATACAAATAGCCCTTTCCCAATTTCCCCAACCACCTTACCATTTATTGAAACTAATGCAGAAGAAACGCGCTGGACGATACACCTCATGTACTTTAAAGCCTTGAAATAATTGCAGCTTTGACCAAAATCCAGAAAAGATGATAGAAGCCACCTACCCACAAAATAGTGTTAAGTGTAACACCGATAATTGCGAGTGTGTAGGCTTTCCTTCCTCGAATCCCGAGTAGCCAAATAAGCGGTGCACCAACCATCGCAGGGCCCGAGATAACATACGCCAAGATAACTGTTGCTGCTTTCCCAATTTTGACGCTTACCCCTTTAAACTTACTTAGTGCAATTTGCGCATGCACCCATCGGGATAACTCTATTTCAAGACTCAAAAGATACAAAAATATAACATTAAATATACTGCTTACTATTATCATCGTAAGTACCGCCCGAATAACTCCGGTATTAACAATTAAGATGTTGGCAAGAACTGTCAGCACAAAATCCATAATCGGCCAAAAACTGATTAGAAGTGTTCGTCGTAGCGCAGCATTATTCATAAAACAAATTATACCCTAAAAGAATTTCTGGTAAATCTTCCTAACGCCCACCCGGTTATAAACCCTCCAATGTGTGCAAACCAAGCAACCCCACCTATTGCGGCAACCGCAAGCGAACCAACACCCACAAAGAGTTGAGTAAAGAACCAGTAAAAGAGCATGACGCTCGCCGAAATATCGACAACAGTAATAAATCCAAACACAGGAACGAGGGTCTTAATGGTATGACGAGGAAATAGCACCAAATAAGCTCCTAACACTCCCGCAATTGCCCCTGATGCCCCAAGCATGGGAATAGTTGAGTTGGGAGCGAGTAAGTATTGTGCGACTCCTCCTGCAAACCCCGAAAGAAGATACACAATTGGGAAGAAAAACTTGCCAAAGTATTCCTCAATATTGTCCCCAAAAATCCATAAAAACCACATATTAGACAAAATGTGCACCACTCCCGCATGCAAGAATTGACTTGTAATAAACGGAATAAGGGTTATGGGATTTCCCCAGTCAACAAGTGTGGGAATGAGTGCCCATTGTGAGATAAACAACTCAGGGTCCGCCGCACTAAACTCAAGAAAAAATACCCATGCATTGAGCGCAATGATAACAATCACCCAAAATGGAAAGGTGTGTGCTGGTTTTGAATCACGAAGGGGAATCATGGAAAATTTCTAATTACTAATTTCTAATTGACCTAAAAATTTAGAAATTATAGCAATTAGGTTAATTCTACAACATTTCCTCCTGTTTTGGCCTATACTGTAAAGCTTCTGCTATGTGACTAGGGGTAATCTCTTTCAACCCTGCCAAATCAGCAATCGTGCGCGCAACCTTTATGACCTTATAGTATGAACGAGCGGACAAATTAAGTTGGGTTGCAGCAGCAGTCAAAATCCGTTGGGCTTCGGTTGAAAGGGGGCAGAATTCACGCACCGCTTTGGTTGTTAGTTCGCTATTTGCACGAAACTTTGTTTTCTTAAACCTTGAAATCTGAATGTTTCGTGCACGCTGGACCCTCTCACGAATTACCTTTGAACTTTCCGCCTTCTTGTCACTCTGAACCAATTTTTCAACCTTTACCTCCGGTACCTCAATATGAATATCAATACGGTCTAAAATTGGACCAGAAATTCGCTTTTGGTAGCGGGAAATGTGCCCAAGGAGGCACCTACAGGGACGTGTCTGCGAACCATAATATCCACATGGACACGGATTGGCAGCAGCAATTAAGGTAAATTGAGCAGGATACGAAACCGTTCCTGCTGCTCGAGAGATAGTAACTACTCCATCCTCCATTGGCTGTCGAAGGGCCTCAAGGACATGCCTTGGAAATTCGGGAAACTCGTCCAGGAAAAGCACTCCGCGGTGGGCAAGAGAAATCTCACCCGGCATTGGTTTTGAACTACCACCGATTAAACCAACCCTGCTTGTCGTGTGGTGCGGGCTACGAAAGGGACGAAAACGCACAATTGATTGCCCAGGAGGAAGATTGCCTGTTATTGAATAAATTTTCGTTACTTCCATTGCTTCATCCTCAGTGAGTGTAGGAATTATCCCGGGAAAGGCACGAGCAAGCATGGTCTTACCTGCACCTGGCACTCCTTTCATAAATACATTGTGCGACCCGGCTGCTGCAATCTCCAACGCTCGCTTCACTGATTCCTGGCCCTGTACTTCCTCAAAATCAAACTCAAAGGGTTGACCTTTTTGCAAGAGCTTTTTAAATGAAATTGTCTTTGCGGGAAGAATTGCAACAGTCCCTGAAAAATGGCGTACAAGCGAGAGTAAATTGTCAACCGGATACACTTTTATCCCTTTTACCACTGATGCCTCTTCACCATTCACCGATGGCAGGAATATGTGTGTAAAATGTTTTTCTTTCGCCAAAAGTGCCATCGGTAACACACCCGCGGTATGACGCAGTGACCCATCAAGCGAGAGCTCGCCTAAAAACATAGAGTCGGATAAACTAGGGCTGGGAAGTTGCCCAGATGCAGCCAGAAGTCCAACTGCAATTGGTAAATCAAACGAAGGACCTTCTTTAGGAAAATCGGCAGGGGCAAGATTGACAATAATGCGTCGTGGGGGAAAATCAGCGCCTGAATTTTTTAGAGCTGCCCGAACACGCTCTTTTGATTCTTCAACTGCGCGGTCTGCAAGACCAACAATGGTAAACGAAGGTAATCCACCTTCTGCAATATCAACTTCTACCTCAATTGGTACACCCGAGAGTCCTATCGTTGCACCTGAAAAAATCTTAGCGAGCATTATATTTTAAGGGTAACACAGTCTGAAGAAGAAAAAGAATGGGGCTGGGGTGACTCTAAGAGCAAGACATGGATATGTTGTAAGATTGCAAACGGAATTTGCAAAATTTCTGAACCTAACTCAATTTGCAATCTTACATAGAAGACAATTAACAATCAGTCAACCATGAATTAATACCCAATGAAGAAAGTTCCCATCTTTAATGTAAAAGATAGATACACACGGCTAAAGTCAGGAGCACCTTCAGTCCTTTACCCTCTTATCTTCTCGTACCAATCAAGCAGTATCTTTGAAACCAAGTCTTTCGCTCCCAATCCAATAAGTAGTCCGATTGCAAGTGCGAGCGCCCAGGATAGCGTTTGGAATACTGCTTGTGTTAATGCTTCGGCAACACGAAGCTGCGAGAGAGCTGTGAAGAACGCAACTACCACCACAACCCAGTACGCAAGTCGGCCGACCGGTCGCGCCGCATCATGGTCAACACTTGCAAGTGCCCCACGTACTAACCCTTCTGTAAGTCGTGCCACAAAGAATCCAGCTGCCAGAACAAGCGCTGACGCAAAGACATTAGGCAAATACCCCAAAATCTGCATTAACACATCAACGACAGGCGTCAATCCCAAAATGTTGACAGCCGCTATAAACCCAACCAGAATAATAATCCATCGCACAAACTCGCCAATGATTTGACTTACCGTAAGCTTTATCTCGGCGCGATGGAGCACTATCCCAATACCTGCCGCCTGGACCAGCTGCTCAAGTTGCACGGCTTTCAGTACTTCCTCAACAAGTCGTCTCGCCCAGTAGGCAATTACGAGCGTAATTGCAAATACTAAACCAGCACCAATCGCAACGACAAGGACAGTAAGAACGCCCGGACCAACCTGTGCCCATGCCGAAAGAAGAGATGTCTGCCACACTTCAAAAAGATTCATCTAACGTTACTCACCTCCCTTCGCCATATCTAATCTCATTGTGAAAACTCTAACAAACTTTGTCAAGGGGACTCCTGGTGTGGTATAATAGGAGCGTCAAGGAGCAGGACAATCGCCCCACCCTTTCTGGTTGGGATCAAATAGGAAGAAAATCGTGATCGGAAAGGGTGGGGAGGAAAGTCCAGGCAGCAGGAAGCAGGGGACCCCGCGTAAGCGGGGACGGGTAACCGCTAGTGGTCCTTCACTGAAAAGTGTAGGGCACCAAACCTGAATTGACAGGGTTGGAGAGTCACAGAGACGATCATTAGTCTAAACCCTGACGGGTATGACCAATGAGTGAAACGCTGACAATCCTCCCCGCTGCAACCTCCGAATGGTCCGCTATCAGGATGCTTCCCCGAGGACCAAAGTTGAGGGCATTAGACAGATGATTGTCTAGAACAGAACCTGGCTTATTCGCTCCTTGACAAATTAAACTATAAATAGCACGAACAAGGTTCCCGAAGGGGTTCTTATTTGCTCCTTGGCAAATTATAATAACGCTAACAATGTTCTCGCCGAAGGCGAGGTTCTTACTCGCTCCTTGACCTTAAATTCCAATCTTTAAAAAACTCTGCTACTGTAACTTGAGCAACAAGAAGCACGGGAACCGCTAGAATAGCTCCCATAATACCGCCAAGTTCAACTCCTACCGCCAGCGCAATAAGCGTTGCAAGGGGCGGCAATCCCACGGAGCGCTCCATAACTTTGGGCACAATCACACTATTTTCTACCTGCTGAATTAAGAAATACAGCGCTGCAACGGAAATTCCTATGACTGGTGAAATGGTAAAGCCCACGATAATCGCCGGAATTGCAGCGACAATCGGACCGACATTAGGCACTACTTCCAATAACCCTGCAAGAATAGCAAGGGGCAGAGCGAAGTGAACACCTAAGAGTCGGAGTCCCGTATAAGTAAGAAGACCAATTATTGTCATCAGTAACAACTCACCTCGTACCCAGCCACCGAGTCTTTTCTCAATTGTGGCAAGAAATGCTTTCGCGCGAACTCCGTCTTTACCAAAAAGGAATACAACTCTGCGGTCCAAATTACCCCACTCTAAAAGTAAGTAAAATGCCAACACTAAAACTATAAACACTGCAATTATGTTTGAAAAAAGCGATACGACAAATTGAAAGATATTTACAGGGATCCGCCCGAGATTGACGAGTTGCTCCGAGATGAGATTTTGGTCCACCCCCACAACACCAAGCCGAGTCATGTATTCCGGTAAACGTGAGACGAGTACGCTTGTTTGATCAATAAGAGGAGGAATAATACTTACTGCAACGCCTAACACAACTCCAAGCATGAACAAGTAAACAAGAAGAATTGCAACTGTGCGAGGGATACGAAATCGTGCTAACCGAGCAACTAGAGGATTAAACGCAGTCGCAAGGATAAAGGCAATAAATAATGCGAGAATCACCGACCGAATCTGCCACAGTAACCACAAGCCGATAAGAAAAAAAATGGTAAAGACAATAGTACGATGGGAAATCTCTATGGTTCGCATGATTTTAATTGTACCATGCCTGAACCTTTTTCTCCACGTCTTCCTCCCACCTTTTCTTTGTTACATCAAACCACTGGATTCTTGGATCTCTCTTAAACCAGGTTAATTGTCTGCGGGCATAGTGCCATTCATCTATTTTCCACCTTTTAACTACTTCTTCCTTTTTTGCCACTCCCTCGAAATATTCTTTCCATTGGCGATACCCTAATGCGTTCATTGCTTGAAAATTCCAGTCGATACCACGACCCAAAAGCTTCCTCACCTCATCCTCAGCACCCTTCATAACCCACTTTTCAATGCGTCGTTCAATTCTCTGGCGCAATATATTGTACGAGCAAACCAAACCAATCATTACTACCTTTAAATTTTTCCACTTTTTCCCAGTCACTTTTTTAACTCCCATTTGCGCAATTTCAATTTTTCGAATTAAACGTTGTTTATTTTTACGCTCAGAAACATTAAGAGTATTTACTGTGTCAGGAGACAAATGAAATAAAATATTAAAAAGTTCTTCTGTGCTCTTTTTTTCATATGCTGCCCGAAGTTGGGGATTTGGAGGAACGCCCAACGTATCTATTCCATCAATCATAGCTTTGATGTACAAACCCGTCCCACCGACAAGAATTGGTAATTTTTCCCTTTTCCAGATATCCTCAATCACTTTGTGCGCAAATCCATGATACTCGGCAACAGAGAAAGAGTGCGTCGGCTCCACCACATCCAACATCCATACTGGTACACCATCAAATAAATAATAGCCCAGTTTGGAGTTTTTGAGTTTTTGATACTTGGAGTTTTTGGGTAAATCCTTGCCCGTCCCAATATCCATCCCACGATACACTTGCCGCGAGTCGACCGACACCAGCTCTCCATCAAACTGCTTTGCCAACCGTACCCCAAGGATTGTTTTCCCAGTTGCAGTTGGTCCACAAATCACCAGAAATTTGCGCATTTTAACTACTTGCACTTGAATAATTTTTCAGCGCCCAGTACCAAAACCTGAGTGAAGCCCACAACCCTGCTACCGAAATTAAAAATGCATAAAGAAGAACAGGCCATTCAAAAATTCCCATAAAAACTTTTGCGGGAGTAGTCATCATAATCCCAACCGGAATGGCAAAGGTTAAAAGTCCTCGTATGGGTTCTTTGTAGAAATCAATTGGCACCCTCGCCATAGCAGTTAAATCGCGGTAAATCATAATCGTGTGATCAATTGCAGTCGTCACCACTCCAAGAGCCAGAACTGCAATATGAAATGCTGCGGCAATGAGGAGCGCATTACCCAGCAATGCAAGATAAGCTACTAGAGAAAGAGATGAAGGATGGAGATTGACACCAACCACAACTACCAATATAAGAAGCGGCGGAAGTGTAAGCAAATCCAAAATATCTATCCGCCCTAGCAGGGAGCGAAAAAGAGGACTCACTGGTCGAGAGAGCACCAAGTCAAAACTTCCCGTCACGATTTGTGCTCTAAACCAATATACTTCGCGAAAGAGCATTTGAGAAACGACATCAACTAAATTAAAAGTTAAGAAAAAGAAAATAACCTGAGTAGTGGTATATCCCGCAAGAGCTTGGGTTCTCTGTGAAAGGATAAAGAGGAATAAAAAGAAAAAGAGAAAACGAAAAATCTTGCCCGCAAGGAAAAGGACAACCCCCGCTCTATTAGAAAGTGCAGTGGAAAACGCCGCCCTAGAACTCACCCACCAGACGTCCAAGTATTTAGTGATTAGTGA
>CAYIKF010000018.1:0-3471 GCA_964363945.1 uncultured Gammaproteobacteria bacterium | reverse complement strand
CTTGTCATCTGCCTTCAGCTCCATAGGTACGTAACCCCCTCATCCATACTGCTTGCACTGCCCACACAAAGAACACTGTCCACGAGATAAGCACTCCAAATCCCGTCAGTACTTCACCAACACCAAGCTGCCCCAAATAAATTTTTGCCGGGAAGAAAAGCATATAGGGAAAGGGTGTTAGTTGTAACGCACGGAATACTGGAGCAGATAAAATATCAAGCGGGAAGAAACCACCAGCTAAAAATTCGAGTGTCATCGTGGCAAGAAACCGAATTCCCCACGCTTCAGCAACCCAAAATGCCGCCATTGAAAGAAGGAATGAAAAATAGAAATAAAGAATAAGGGCAATAAGCGATGCGGCAAGAGCTGCCAGCACTAACACTATGTTTGGCTGAAGTATTAATGGGGGTCGAAAAAGAAACCAAAGAAGTGAAAGTTCAACAAGAGCAAACGCAATATTTAACACCTTATCCGCAGCATCGCGTGCCCACCACCACCCGATGTAAGACAGCGGCCGAAGAAGAAAGTTCGTTAATTCCCCATCGCGAATTTCACCCGCCACATCAACGCTACGTGAAGAAAGAACAAACGAGCGCAAAAACGCAACACTTATGATATAGGTCAAAATTTGAGCTCTTTCGTACCCAAATACCACCTCTTGCTGCAAAAAAACAGTTGACCATAGAAAATAAAGGAGAAGAAGTTGTAACACCACACGCACTCGCCACAATACAAAGTTGAGCTTCCACACAAACATTTCTGATATACTCACCACGAAGACCTGATAATATTTACGAAGACTATCCAAAAGCATATTAAAACTTACCTCTTACTATTCGTAAAAATCTTCCGGATAACTTCTTCAATTGGTGGTTCTTCAATCGTTAAATCGGCAACGGAGAATTTTTGAAGAAGGCGTGCCGCCGCTCCCGGCGCCGCAGCGCGAGGAATACGAATTTCAACCCGAGGAAACTGATAGGAGATTACCTCACCTATTTCAGATAATTCTTGCATATTTGGTTCGTTTGTGAGCAGCACGCGTATTACCTTTTCGTTTACCCATCGATCTACAATTTTTGCTAAGCTACCCTCAAAAATAAGCTTTCCTTCGTTGATGATACACACACGACTTGCGAGTTGGGTAATATCACCCATATAGTGACTGGTCAAAAGCACCGTCGCTCCCGTCTTTTTATTGTAGGCAGTAATAAATTCCCTAATATTCTGCGCTGCAACCACATCAAGCCCAATGGTAGGCTCATCCAAAAAAAGAATTCGAGGGCGATGAAGCAGCGTTGCAACCAATTCCAGTCTCATGCGCTGACCGAGCGAGAGTTTGCGCACTGGGGTTGTAAGAAGTTGTTCTACCTCCAAAAGTGATACAAGCTCTTCGAGTGTTTGCTTAAACTCTTCTTTAGGAATCTCGTAAATTGCACGATTAAGAAGAAACGAATCCATAGCAGGCAACTCCCAGAGCAGCTGATTTTTTTGCCCCATCACAAGCGTTATTTTTTTTAAGAATTCTTCCTCTCGTCTCCAGGGGATATGCCCTGCCACTCTTACCATTCCTGCGGTTGGATAAAGAACACCGGAGAGTATTTTCAGTGTTGTAGTTTTGCCCGCACCATTTGGTCCAATAAATCCTACAAGCTCTCCTTCATCAATTGTGAAGGAAATATCATCGACCGCTCGAACGATTTTCTTTTTGGGCTGGAAGAATGAATGAACTACCCCTAGAAGTCCTGCTTCTCTTTGGGGAACAGAGAAGTGTTTCTTGAGATGCTCAATCTGAACCGCAACCACAAGGCAAGTATAGCAGAATTACTTCTTAATTATCCTCTTTAATGTCTTGCCGGGGATGAAGCGAGGAAGGCGATGAGCTGGGACTTGTCGCTCAACTCCACTCTTTGGGACAATCACTCGCTTTGCTTTCATTTGAATAACATGGAAGGTTCCAAATCCTGAAAGCACTATCCGCTCACCTTTCTGAAGCTGGCGAACAACTTCTTCCAAAAATGTCTCAACTGCTTCAGTCGCCGCTCTTTTGGTCAAATGGGCTTTTCTTGCAACTATGTCAATCAATTGTCGTTTCGTCATTGTTTGAGAAGAGAATATACGAAGGAGGTTAATTTGTCAAGGGAGCACAACTACCCCAAAATATATTACTTTGCTTTTGTTGTAGCCTCACTGCGGGATTCACGGATTAAGGTCACTTTAATTTGCCCTGCATAGGAAACTTTTTCCTCAAGTGTTTTGGCAATATCATGAGCAAGAACAGTCAGCTCGCTATCCGGAACTTCCTCTGGACGGACCAAGACCCGCACTTCCCGTCCGGCTTGGAACGCAAAGGCCTGCTCAACTCCTGGGAATCCTTTCACAATATTCTCAATTTGTTCCATGTGCTTGGCATAATCCTCAAATGGCTCATACCGTGCACCTGGGCGCGCACCTGATATGGCATCGGCAATCCAAACAACCACTGACTCAACAGTGGAGAACGGTTTGTCCTCATGATGTTCAGCAATTGCGTTCACCACTTGCTCAGGTAATCCAAACTTTTTAGCAACACCAACTCCAAGCTCAACGTGAGTCCCTTCTTCCTCTGAAACCACCTTTCCAACATCACACAAAAGACACGCAAGTCGAGCAGTATCAACATCCGCACCCACCTCTTTTGCAATTTGTACACCGATTTTTACTTGTTCAATCTGATGGAATGCGAGGTTTTGGCCATAGGATGTCCTAAATCGATAGCGGCCAATAAGGCGAAGGAGCTCTAACGGCAAGTTATAAATACCCACATCATGAGCAATCTTTTTTCCCTCCTCAAGGAGCACCTGGTCCATCTTTGCGCGAGTTTGGGTAACAATCTCCTCAATTCTTGCCGGCTGGATACGAGTATCTCGAATGAGTTGTTCAAGCGCCCGTCGGGCAATCTCACGCCTTATTGGGTCAAACGAAGAAATTCGAATGTCATTTGTCTCATCAATCTCAATTTCAGTTCCCGTTGCATGCTCAAACGCTCTAATGTTCCTTCCTTCTCGACCAATTATTCTCCCTTTTATTTCTTCATCAGGAACACGAATGGTCGAGACCGTGTACTCAGCAACGTAGGAGGTCGCTCCATGCTGCATTGCCTCAACAAGAATCTCACGCGCCTTCTCTTCCGACTCCAGTTTTATTTTCTCTTCAGACTCTCGTATCCGTTTTGCAACCTCGGTCGATAATTCTTTTTCAACTTCAGCAAGCAACTGCTGTCGCGCTTCTTCTTTCGTTAAACCAGATAGCTTCTCAAGTTTTGCAATATAATCATCTTTTGTGGTTTTTACCATCTTACGTGGAGGACTACGAAGAAAAGGAGAGACAAAGATTATGCTATCAACGCGATAGGAAGATACACCTGCGAAAACAGGCACACCCAATTTCTCTGACAGTAACTCATCTTGTACTCCATAGTTCTCCTATACCACA
>CAYIKF010000017.1:0-11078 GCA_964363945.1 uncultured Gammaproteobacteria bacterium | reverse complement strand
AAACTCGACTTCCTAAAGGAGTTTTCTATGGAATGGATGAGCGGTGATGAATGGTTCAAGGGCTGGCTGGTCTTCGTAGCCATCTTCTTGGTCGTCGCTGTCATAGGATGGACAGGGAGGTTACTTGGAAGATGGATCAAACGATAATACCAACACTACAACTGAATAAACAACTAATAACTAGTAGCGGGTGTGCCGTTGCGACTCAGTTTCAACACTGATAACCGCTTCTGTATACCCGCTTTTTTTAGCTTACTAAGTTTTCTACAAATGCTCCAACAAAATATGCAACGGCCGCAGCTGCTCCCCCAACCAGCAACATCTCCAACCCTCCCCGAAACCAACTAACCGTCGTAATAAGAGTTCTCAATGCTCCAACCACGAAAAGTGTAGCCGCACCCGCAATAGTTGAAAACAAAAAAGAGGAAGGGCCAGGTGACACAAGGTAAGGAAGAAGTGGAAAAAATCCAGCAACCACAAACGCGGCGAAGGTTACCAGTCCATGCTTCTTGGGCTCGTCGCTCGGATCCTCCATAATACCGAGCTCGTCTTTCATCATCGTATCAAGCCACACCTTTCGGTTTGACGTCACAACTTTTACTGCGCTCTCAAGCTCTTTTCCCTGAAATCCTTTGCGTATAAAAATCTCTCGTATCTCTTCAATCTCAAGCTCCCTTAAGTGGTCAATTTCCCAACTCTCTTTCTCGCGCTGCGCACGCGCAAAATCCTGCTCTGACTTTCCCCCCAAAAAATTACTTGCGCCCATAGAGATGCCGTCCGCCAGAATATTTGCCACACCCAAAATAATGACCACGCTCGCAGGCAACGCTGCTCCCGCTGCACCCGCAACAATGGCAAACGTCGTAATAATCCCATCATTTGCACCGTATACTAAATCGCCAATGTAACGACCGGCTGTATGTTGGTGAAGGAGTGCTTCTTGTCGCTGATATTCGGGATGCGTATGCAGATATCTCTCTTTACGCTTGAGCGCTTCTTCTTCCTTTTTACCCATACAAAAACATTTTATTTTGAGCGTTAGCGAAAAACAAGCTCCGCTTATTTTGAGCGTTAGCGAAAAACAAGCTCCGCTTAGCTCAAAGACTAATCACCTGCCTGCGCAGGCAGGCTAGTCACTATTTATATTTGCGGTGTTGCAGTAGGCGAGGCAGTTGGAGATGAAGTGGGAGATGCTTTGGGACTTGAGGTTGGGCTTGCTTTAGGAGTGGACTTGGGACTGGGAGACGGGGAAGGTTTAGGTGTCTGTCCTTTTCTTAAGCCCGTGATTATCTCTACATCTGCCCCTGAAGGCGAACGAGAAGTTTGTTTAACACTCGTGTAGGTATCTTCAAGCAGCGCTATAAGTTCATTTTTTATATCGTCAGTTACTGAACTCCCTATTGTAATTTCTGTTGCTTGGTAGTCTTCTTTAGCGGCATTTCCAGCGTCCACATCGGTATATCCCACCGCTTTAAGCTTGTCGCGAAGTAGTGCCGCTTCACCAGTAACACCCGTACCGTTGAGCACCTTAATTTTTATTTCTTCTCTGTTAATTGGGGCTGGTGTAGGAACTGGTTCTTGTGTTGGAGAAAATAAAGGGGTAGGAGAAGGAGCGAGCTCATCTTTCCCACCTCTTATGAAAAAGAAGGCACCACCAACCAGCACAACAAGCACCACTACAATGACGAGGGGAACAAAAATATTACTTTTCTTCTTCGAATCCCGAGGGCCCAGGAAATCTTGTGTTCGGACAGGGGAGTCAATCACAGCAGTTTTCTCCTGCTCCTCTGTTTCCATCACGCGGAGTATACCCTTGTGAAAATTACTTGTCAAGGGGTGAACCGAACTTTGCTCTGGTTCACCCAGTAGACCCCGTTAAAGTCGCTCCGTGAGCCGTATTCGGATAGAATTGAAAAGGCGAACGGGTAAGACTAGACGGGGTCAAGCCCCAGTACAATTTTAACCTTATAAAAATTGTACAATACAAACAATGAGTAAGCACCTTCCCCTCTTAATTATCATTTCCGTATTTTCAATTGTCGGCATGAAGGCTCTCGCTAATCCAGGGCTTTTTACTGCACATGATATTTGGCATCAAGTAGCACGATTTTACCATTATAACCAAGCGTTCATTGACAAGCAATTCCCTCTCTATTGGATAGATACGTTAGCTAATGGGTTTGGCTATCCCTTATTTTTCTTCTCATACCATTTACCTTGGATTATTGGTATTCCATTTCTAGAGCTTGGATTTGATATCCCAACAACAATAAAAGTCCTTTTATTTCTCTCATATCTTTTATCAGGAGTTTTTATGTATTTGTTCTCCTCCGAACTTTTTAAAAACAAATCCGCCGCTCTTTTATCCTCAATTCTTTACCTTTGGGTGCCATATCACTTTTCAACAATTCTAGTGAGCGCTGCTATGGGAACAGCATTCGTGTTTACATTTTTTCCTTTACTATTATGGGGAATATATAAAATCGGCAACGACAAATCACCAACTTTGGGAATTATTTTTACATCTCTTGGTCTTTCAGGAATAATACTCTCTCATATATTAACAACTGTCTCCTTACTCCCTTTTATCATCGTATTTACTCTATGGATTTTGTTAAACAAAGTTGAAGGGAAAGAAAGGAATGATTACATCAAAAACGTTACTTTTTCTTTCTTTCTTGGAATTGGTTTATCAAGCTTCTATCTTCTTCCCGCAGTTTTTTATAGTAAATTAACTCAAGTCTCAACAGGAGCATTTAGCGCACTCTATCAAAATAATTTCGTAAATATTGACCAACTTATATATTCTCGCTGGGGATACGGGATAAGCGACAACGCAAAAGACGGAGTAATCTCCTATCAAATTGGTATCGCTCAATGGCTAGCTTTCCTTGGCACATTAGCAATATTTTTAATCGGATCCCGCCTTGCAGGACATTTAATTGAAAGGGTTTCTAAAGAAACAAAAATATTAAGTATCGTGCTCATCGGTTTATTCGCATTTTCCACTTTCATGATGATTGACGCATCACGGCCAATATGGGATTTTACCTCAAGGTTTATAACTCTTGATTATCCAACAATATTCTTGCTTCCCGCAGCTTTTTCCGGTGCATTACTCGGTGGATTACTATTAAAACTAATCAAAAGAAACCTACGTCCGGCTCTTTTTATTGGAATAGCAGCTATTGCACTCTACACAAACAGAAATCATCTAAACGTTAATATGTATACAAACTACCCGGTCTCTCTTTATGTTGATTCGGAAACAACCACAAATTCTTACCATGAATATTTACCAAAAGAGGCGGATATAAAACTATTTAACGAACCTCACCCATCTCCCGACGTCACTATTTCGGAACTTACTAGAAACACTCGTGGAATTTCTTTTACTACTACTCCAAAAGAAAATCTAACGCTTACTCTTAATCATTTTTCTTTTCCGGGAATTTCTCTATACATTGATGGCGAGAAAAAAAATTTCCAACAAGACGCAAGAGGAAGAATTATGTTTCCACTATTACAAGGTACACATCAGATTAAAGTGTCTTTTGAGGAAACACCTTTAATAAAAACAGCAAAATTCATTACTTTTGGTTCTCTTATTTTTGTTGTGTGGTTAATTAGTAAAATGTTACTATTAACAAAAAATTAATGCGTAGATCTCTATACCTAATACAAAATAATTATTTGCTTCTATTAATTTTTATATTTACTTTTTTAAGTAGGTTTCTTCTGCTCGATAAATTCCCAATAGGAATAACTCATGATGAATTAAATTATGTTATTGCTGCCGAATCTTTATATTGGACAAAAAACTTCGCACCGGGTACAGCACCTGCTGTTTTTTCGACTGATATGACGAATTTCAGCGTAACAATTGCTGAAGTTCCTGCCTCAATTCTTGCTTTCTTTATTGGCCCCTTAGATACTTCTCTTTTTACGAGCAGAATTATTGGAGCAATTTTAAATTCTTCTATAGTTCTTGCTATGTATCTTCTTGTCAAACGTTTAACAAAAAATAACCTTATCGCTTTATTGACTTCTTTAGTTTTAGCCATAAATCCCTGGAGCTTTTTAATGGGAAGAACTATTTTTGAAACTAATTTTTTTGTCGCTTTTTTTCTTTGGGGATCTGTAGTATTACTCAGCCAAAAAGGCCTCAAAATATTGCGCGCCTTGCCGTTTTTTATTCTTGGATTTTTTAGTTATACGGGGGGACAAATTGCTTTTTATCTTTTTACTGGCATCATATTGCTTTATCACTACTTCACTCTTCCCAGACAACAGATAGCCCCTTACGCAATTTTTTTTGTGACAATGACAATAATTCTAGCAGGCTATGTTTATGTTGTGCTTAATAACCAATCTTTTGCTTCAAGAGGAGGAGAAATATACACCCCACAAGCAGTTGCCCAAGAGGTTGATAAAGAGAGACAAGTTGCAGTTCAAAATAGTGTTAACCCAATTTTTATTAATAAGATAACTTTATATTTAAGTGGTTTCCTGGATAAATATCTAAATGCCTATTCTGTTAATAATTTGTTTTTAAGAGGTGAACTGCGCGCTGCTTTTTCTTACCAGAAACATGGCACTTTTTATTTCCTCGATTTTCTTTTTATAGTTATTGGAATCTCTTTTTTGTTTAGTAAATACAGGAAAGTTTGGGCTCTTGTGTTGTTAATTATTGCGGCAACCGCAGTAACATCAGGAATAAGCTTTGTTGAGTATTCATATAGTCAGAGATCTGGATTAATGTTTCCTTTTATAACAATCCTTATAGGCGCAGGATTGGGTTATATCCTTACAATTTTTAAAAATAAATTTAGACTTTTTATAGGAGGTGCAATTTTTATTACTTATGGTTTTCTCTTTCTAAATCTTTTACATTTGTATTTCTATCGTTTCCCTGTTTATGCTTCAGATGGTTGGTTTTTCCAGGATAGGATTTTAAGTCGCTATATCGCACTGACAAACCAGGAATATAAAAACACAAAAGTTGTAGTTTCCACTTTTGAGCCCAAAATAGTTTTCCAGGAGTATCTATTTTTTAACAACATTTATAATGGAGAGAAAATTTCCGCTATAAATCAAAAGATGGAAAGCGGAGATTATTCTTTTAATAATGTTGTTTTTACAGATAAATGTTTTGATGACAACTTTGACGAGAATACAGTTTGGATTGGCGATGGATTGCTCAAGTGCGAGAGATTCTCCATAAAAGAAGATAATTTACGCATCACCCGCTTCAGAGATGTTTACGAAATTTATTTAATAAAGGAGGATAAAATTTGCCAAGGTCAAAAGTTAAACTCTTATGTCTCTCCATTCGCTTTTCAGGATTTTAACATTGAAAAACAGTCAAAAAGCGAGTTTTGTCAAAATTGGATTACTAAGTTATGACCAAGCGAAAACCAAAAATTGTCGCCGTAATGCCTGCTTACAATGCGGCAAGAACACTTGAAAAAACCTATAAAGACATTCCAAGAGGTATCGTTGATAAAGTCATCTTGGTTGATGATGGTTCCAGAGACGACACAGTAAAAGTTGCAAAAAAATTAGGTCTCCAGGTAGTAGTCCACCCTCAAAACAGAGGTTACGGAGGAAACCAAAAAACTTGCTACACTATTGCTCTCTCAGAGGGAGCAGACATCGTTATAATGATACACCCCGACTACCAGTACGACAGTACATTAACCGGAGAACTCGTCCGTCCAATAATTCAAAATCGTTTCGATTTAATGCTTGGTTCAAGAGTTAGAACACGGCAAGAGGCCCTAAAAGGAGGAATGCCCCTTTATAAATACATTAGCAATAGAATACTTACCTTAATCGAAAATTCTGTCCTCGGACAAAATCTGTCCGAATACCATACAGGATTCAGGGCATACAAAAGAGAATTACTAAAGAAGCTCCCTTTCCACAAATACTCGGATGACTTTGTCTTTGACCAACAAATACTTTTTGGAGCAATTGCAAGAGGAGCAAGAATAGGTGAGATTCCTGTCCCTGTACGATATTTTCTTGAAGCCTCATCAATTAATTTTAAGCGCTCGCTCATTTATGGTATTAGTATTTTAAGAGATTTGGTTTTGTATATTATTTCCAAAGGAAAGTTATTTTGAATGCAAAAAATAACAAAACTCTTCATCACGCGAAGCGGAGCATGGAGTTTCATTGTTCTACTATTATTCTTCCTAGCAATTGCGATAAGACTTCTCTATTTTCCCGAAAATGTCTATTTCGCTTACGACCAAGCAAGAGACTCATATACTTCTTTGGAAATATTGAAGGGGGATTTGAAAATTGTGGGACCCCCATCAGCAGCAGGGGATAAATTATTTGCTGGACCGGGAGTCTATTACCTATACGCACCGATATATTTTTTAACTGGTAATAATCCGGAAGCTTTATCGTTATTCTTAAGAATTATCAACTCTGCAGGAATATTTCTAGTATTTGGAATATCCACAATATTATTTAATAGACAGGTAGGACTCTTGACCTCCCTGTTTTATGCCTTCTCATACGAACAAACTCAATACTCTCTTTTCTTGAGCCACCAACCACAAGCCGTTGTGCCAATTTTGCTTTTTTACCTTGGTTTGTGTCTTCTAATTTTCAAAAATAATCCGAAGGGACTATTTTTATCAGCCGTAGGAGCGGGTTTAGCTGTGCAATTCCATTACCTCTACCTCTATCTTTTAGGAACTCTTTTTTTAATACTGATACTATTTCAAAAAATCAAAATACTAAAAACAAAAGAAGCATTATATTCCCTACCGATATTAATTTTTCTTTTCTCAACATACATAATTTCTGAAATTAAATTTAACTTCAGGACAATTATTTCTTTTTCGCAACTAGCTCATTCAAGCGGTATTCATATAAAAGAGGCTTTGTTTATATTAAATAGATTCCTTGGGGATAATCTATTCGCGAACTACTCGTCAACCCTTTATTTAGGAATATTACTTTTAATTATTTCGCTCTTTTTACTTTTCAGAAAAGAAACAAAAAAACAAATTATTTTTCTCCTTATTTGGTTATTAACAAGTCTTTCGCCGTATCTTTTTTCAGGAACACCAAGCTATTATTACAATGCGGCAACTAACGTAAGTATTTTAATATTTGTTTCTTTTATTCTCTATACTATTTTCAAAAAATATTCCGTCCTATCACTGCTCGTAGCGCTCGGGATAATTTACAACAATCTATATTTAATACAATCGGTAAATCCAAAAGGACCCAACCTTTATACCATCATTCAACCAGGAATGTTAACGCATGACCAGAAGAGAGCACTGGACTATGTATACACTCAATCCCAGAAGAAAGAATTTGGCGTTAAAGCATTATCTGTTCCTCTAAATGTAAACACGACATGGAGCTATCTTTTCGAATGGTATGGACAACAAAAATACGGGCGTCTACCGATATGGATTGGCCCGATAGCAGATGGCTATGCAGGGCTAAAAGCTGAAAGTAATAGGGAGAAAATTCCATCAACACAATTTCTAATAATTGAACCAACGATTGGAATAAGAGAAGCGGTTAGAGATGATTTCCTTAAGGAAGAAAATTACTTCACAAGAGTGGTCGATGAACAACAATTCGGGACAATTAAAATACAGAAGAGAGAAAAGTTTTGATTAAAAAACGAATACTATCTTCGCTCTCTTTTCCAAACAGCAGTAATAACATATTGGCCTTTTTCGTTTTGTGTATAACCCACACCAATTTCATACCCAACATATTTTTTGACCACTGCTTTCATCCCGGAAGATAGCACTATTTGTTCTCCACGGTTAAAAACATCTAAAACATGAGATTCAGAAATTCCAAGCACTGCCATTTTGTTAATTGTTTTTGGAGGAATAAATGGTGATGACATACTAATCTAATTACCCATAAACCGGATAGTGGCATTTTTTGAATTTCTTTCCACTCCCGCACCAGCAGGGGTCATTGCGACCGAGTTTGGCTTTAGGTTGAGCAGGAGAAGCTGGGGGAGTTGGTGCTGCACTTTGCGAACCACCCGTTTGTGCCTCAATACGCGCAATTTCACGATCAAGCTCCTCGCTTGTCATCTCTTCCGGATTTTTCTCTTGAGTTGATGTGGCGGTCGGCTGCTGATTCCCGTTCTGGCGCAATCCTGTCATGTCACTCGTGTCAACATTCGTCTGTATTTGTTGTGGAGGGACTACCGGCTGTGGCTGTACCCGTACCTGAATTCTAAACAAACGTCGCACAACCTCAGCATCTATTTGCGCCATTAGTCGCTCAAACATGCTGTACGCTTCTTGCTTATACTCAACTAACGGATCCCGCTGTCCATAGCCGCGAAGAGCTATCCCTTCCCGTAAATCATCCATTGCGTCAATATGCTCCATCCAAAGCCTGTCAATCGCCGCCATATACGCAAACCGCTCAATTTGTCGCATCATCTCATCTCCTACTTGCTGCTCCCGCGTCTTGTACACATCAGTTGCCACTCTTTCTAAGAGTTGGATAATCTCTTCTCGAGTACTCAATTTCCGCAAGGTCCCCAGTAACTGTTTCTGAGATTGGTCATCAAATGGCACAATTTCGAGAAACGATACTACTATTCCCTCATAATCCAACCCATCTATTATTCCCCGCTCCACAATGTACGATACCTCTTGGGTTAATTTTTCTTTCATTTCTTCTGTTACCGGTTTACCTTCAAGAATTTCCCGTCGTTTTTTGTAAATAATTTCCCGCTGTTGATTAATAACATCATCATATTCAACCAACCGTTTTCTCGCATCAAAATGGAATCCTTCAACCTTCACTTGCGCCTGCTCAATTGCACGCGAGACAAGCTTATTTTCAATTGGCTGGTCCTCTGGAATTCGAAGGGTAGTCATAAGACTCGAAATTTGCTCACCCCCGAAAATGCGCATTAAATCATCCTCAAGCGAGAGATAAAATCGAGAAGAACCGGGATCTCCCTGCCGTCCAGAGCGTCCACGGAGCTGATTGTCAATGCGCCGTGCCTCGTGCCGCTCTGTCCCTATTACATGCAACCCACCACGCTTTACCACATCTTCGTGTTCAACAAGCCATCTTTTGTAAGCGGGTGTTTTCTCATATTGTTCCTTGGTAATCCCCGGCACTTTTGCGGGCGGAGTTCCTCCCAGTATGATGTCAACTCCTCTCCCTGCTATGTTTGTTGCAACGGTTACCGCACCTTTCTTTCCCGCTTGCGCAATAATGGAGGCTTCTTGTTCATGATGTTTTGCATTAAGCATCTGATAAGGAACCTTCTTTCGTTTCAAAAATTCGGAAATAATCTCATTTTTCTCAATAGAGGTAGTTCCTACAAGCACCGGTTGTCCCGCACGGTGCATTTCTTCAATCTCTGCAGTGACAGCACTATACTTTGCCCGAAGTGTCTTATAAATCCCATCAGAATAATCTTTTCTTACCATCGGCCGATGGGTCGGAATAACCATCACCTCAAGCCCGTAAATTTTGTGAAATTCCTCTGATTCCGTTGCGGCGGTTCCGGTCATTCCTGCCAATCTCTCATACATACGGAAATAATTCTGGAAAGTAATGGTGGCCAGCGTCCTTGACTCCTGCTGGATAGTAGCACCTTCTTTTGCTTCTACCGCCTGATGGAGCCCATCTGACCAACGTCTCCCAAACATAAGTCGACCAGTAAATTCGTCAACAATAATCACCTCGTTCTCCCGCACGACATAATCTCTATCCTGAAGGTAAAGGGTCTTTGCACGTAGCGCATTCTCCAAATGATGAATGGTTTCAAAGTCACGCTCGTATAAGTTGGTAACCCCCAGCAGTTTCTCTACCTTTACAATCCCATGTTCGGTCAAATGGGCTGTTTTTGTTTTTTCATCTAATTGAAAGTCTGTATCAGAAGAAAGTTTTTCTACCAAGCGCGCAAACTCATAGTACTTGTCTGTTGGTTCTGTATCGGGAGCCGAGATGATAAGCGGAGTCCTCGCCTCGTCAATTAAGATTGAGTCAACCTCGTCAACAATGGCAAAATGGTGTCCTCGCTGCACCACCCCCTGAAGGTCCACTGACATGTTATCTCGCAAATAGTCAAACCCAAACTCATTATTCGTACCATACACAATATCCGCCTCGTAAGCTTCTTTTCTGGTTACCGGCCGCAGGTGAGAGAGCCGCTCATCCCCATGCGAAGGATCACTATACTCAGGGTCAAAGAGCAATGATTTACCTTCTTGGATAATGGCACCGACAGAGAGCCCCAGTAAATGGAAAATCGGTCCCATCCAGCCGGCATCTCGGCGTGCCAAATAATCGTTTACCGTTACCAAATGGGCTGCGCGACCGGAGAGCGCATGAAGATAGAGCGCGGGAACAGCAGAAAGCGTTTTTCCCTCACCGGTCTTTTGCTCGGCGGCTTTTCCTTCATAGAGCGCTGCTCCCGCCACCAGCTGCACATCAAAGTGGCGCAAACCGATACTTCGGACAGATGCTTCACGCACTAGCGCGAATGCTTCGGGAAGAAGTGCTTGAGATTCTGTGCCACTCTCTATTCGCTCTCGAAATGCGGCTGTTTTTGCGGCAAATTCACTCTCTTTGAGTTTTTGCACCTCTTTCTCAAGGCCATTAATCACCTCTACAACGCGACTCAAACGAGTAATCTCTCGCTGATTGGTATCAAATAATGTTTTAAGAGAAAGCATAACTTAATCCTTCTTCAAATTATGGGGTCAAATTGAGGTAATTATATCACGGAAAACCCCGCTCCTTACACTATTCTTGGGCAGCGGGGCTTTTGATCCCGACGTCGGGATCCGCCTAAATATAAGAATTTTGGCGGACCGAAGGATTACCTTCGGCTTCTTTTCTTTGCCTTTTTTCTTTTTGCCATAAACCGAGATACCTCCTTCACCTTTAATTTACGCTTAAATAAGCTCCATTTGTCAAGCAAAATACTTAGATTTGAAAATTGCATTACGTCCCGAATTTTTGGGCTAAAAACAAAAAGTGAAAATCATTAATAATTACCCAATTTTAGGCATAATTTTGTCTTTTCCAATCCACTTTTGAAG
>CAYIKF010000016.1:0-12206 GCA_964363945.1 uncultured Gammaproteobacteria bacterium | reverse complement strand
GCGTTCAATTCATCTCCGCAATAAATTGCGGAGTTTTCTTGAATGCTGTTATAATCATACCTTCTTTACATACTCCTTAATCGCCTCTTTCAAACAATTGAAAGCGATTTTCTCAAATGGAATTTTATTGGGAGGGAAAAAGGCAATTTGAGAAAACTCTTCATGAGAAGACGCTATTTGAACATTTCTAAGCTTCCCATAGAAAACAAAACACAAGGTAGGAAAATTCATTCCTTGATAAAAATATTTATCCGGATAAGAGCCGAGATATTTAAATTCGGCAATATTTATTCCTAGCTCTTCTTTTATTTCCCTCTCAACCGACTCTTCAATATTCTCACCCAAGTCTACAAATCCACCGGGTAAATCCCAATAACCTTTCTTTGGTTGTTTTTTTCTTTTCAAAAGTAATATCTCCCCTTTTTCGTTTTCCAGAATCAGTGCATTAGCCGGCTTGGGATTGATATAAAAATGGAAATCGCATCTTTTACAAATAAGAAGATTGGGGGAGGAACGCTCCAACTTTCCCCCACAGTTATAACAATACCTATATGCCATACTAGTTTTTACTCCCACTACTCTTCTCGAAATCTTTTAAGTGTTGATGGTGAAACCCAAGAGAACCAAGCTACGATTGCGAGCAGGAAGTATCCATGTCCTGTGGTAACAATTATTAATGTATCTAAAAAACTAAAGTAAATCGTGGATATTTGTTGTCCAGAACTAAAGATTATCCTTGCTATTGATAAGAGAGTAGCAGCTGTTAAAGTAAAGAAGGCCGTAACAATTACAATCCATACTTTTTTAACATGTTCCCGCTTTGGAGCTGGCAAAGTTTTAACTTTCCGGTAAATGAAGTCGTCAAGTCTATTGACATAATTAGCCTGGCTACTACTTATGAGCGCATTAATTGAGGCAAGAATAAATTGTGGAACACCATTAAGAAAAGGATGCGGCGACACAAAAAGAAAAATTACATATGTAAGCAATAACACCGGCACTAACCCAATAGCAATCATCCAAATAATTATCATTATCTCAGCTACACCTCCGAGCTGGTAATCTGAAACCTTTATACAGCTTGTGGTGCGGTTTCCTCTCTTTTCCTCCTTACCTCTCGTGGGTAAAAACGAATACGGTCGCCGCGGAAGAAAAGCTTGACTTGCCCTAAGGGGCCGTTTCTGTGCTTGGCAATATCAAGATTAATATTCTCAACATCATCCTCATCTTCACGCCAAATAAACATCACCACATCCGCATCCTGTTCAATCGCTCCTGACTCCCGAAGATCAGCAAGTTGCGGCCGCCGCGTCCCTCGCTGCTCAACTGCCCGAGAAAGTTGAGAAATGGCCAAGATAGGAATTTTGAGCTCCCGTGCTAAATTCTTCAAGCCTTGCGAAATCTCCGAAACCTCTTGCACCCTATTCTCAAGTTTTCTACCTGCAACTAACTGTAAATAATCAACAATCAAAAGTTCTATTCCCTGTTCAACCTGCAGCCGCCGCCCCTTAGTCCTCATCTCAAGCACCGTGAGTGCGGGCGTGTCGTCAATAAAGAGCGGCGCCTCGGCAAGCATTCCCATCGCATCAGAGAGTCGAGTAAAATCCTCATCAGTGAGCCGCCCGGTCTTCAGCCGCCATGCATCAATATCCGCTTGAGCAACAAGGAGACGATCCACTAATTCTTCTTTGCTCATCTCAAGTGAGAAAATTCCCACGGGTTTTTTTTCATTCACTGCCACATGCTGGGCAATATTGAGGGCAAGCGCGGTTTTTCCAATACCAGGACGTGCCGCAAGAATGACTAAGTTGCTGCGTTGAAACCCTGCTAAGGTATTGTCAAGGTCCGAAAAACCCGATGGTACTCCGCGAAGTCCCCCGGGCGACTTGTGTAGCTCATCCAGTCGGTCAAAACTCTCGGCAAGCGCCTCACGAACGGGCATGAAACTTCGTGCTAAATGATGCTGGGTTAGCGAGAAAACCTCCTGCTCTGCGCGGTCTAATAGTTCCTCAGCCGAGGTCCCCTCATCAAATGCAAGCTCAACCAACTTTGTTGCCGCACTCATTAAGGTCCGTTTTGTTGCCACATCTTTGACAATTTTCCCATAATGTTCAACGTGCGCAGCAGTCGGCACTTGATTTACCAACTCACCCAAGTAACCCACGCCCCCAACTTGGCGCAATGTCCGATGTTTCTTAAGCTTCTCAGCAACTGTTAGCACATCAACAGGAACTCGTTCTTCATAGAGGTCAAGGATTGCGGCAAAAATCTTTGCATGGCGCTCATCGTAGAAGTGATGAGGCGCAAGAAATTCAGCGACCGATATGACCGCATCCTTATCAAGAAGCAACGCCCCCAACACCGAGATTTCCGCTTCTCTGGAATGAGGTGGGATTTTAATTGTTTGGGAACCGTTAGCCACGAAATTATGCCTTTCTTTCTAAAATAATAAGTTCCATCTCCTCAGGAATAGTATCTGGTTTTGCTTGATAGGAGGGCATGTGTTTTGGCGTTGCTCCCAGCGCTTTTACAAACTCATCAACACTCTGCAATTTCTCAAATACTTCGGGTAGCAATCCTGGCACTTGGTAATGCATAGGAATTACCACTTTTGGTTCAATTTGGGCTACTACTTGCGCGGCTGTTTCCGGCCCTATCGTATAAAACCCCCCTACCGGCACTAAAAGTATATGCACGTCTTCAATTTCAGATAATTGCTCCTCAAGTAGTTTATGGCCTAAATCCCCCAGGTGCGCCACACGAATGTTGTCAAGTTCTATGACAAATATAATGTTATTCCCTCTCTCTCGACCGCCAGACACGTCATGCCACGTCTTTACCCCACGTATATTTACGCCTCGCACTTCATATTCTCCAGGGTCTCGGATGACTTTGGGAGGAGCAGCTGTTCCCCGCACGGACTCGACATTATTATGATCCTTATGTTCATGCGATACCGTCACTATGTCAGCAGTAACCCCAGGCATCGACAATCCTACCATCTCTTTTGCAAATGGATCCGTTACCACAGTCACACTCTTCCCTCTCATCCGAAATGATGCATGGCCGAGCCATGTAATATCCATATATAAGGTATCTACCAACTACAGCAAAAGTAGACTACCACAAGAGGTGTTTGCTTGACAAGGGGTGATAGTAACAGCTATCATCTCACTAGCCCTATTTTGTGTGTAGGGCCTTTACCATGCGTAAAGAGGTACTTATTGCGATATTACTGGGAGCTACATTGGGACTTGCAATCGCATTCGGTGTATATAGGGCAAACCTCGCACTCCGATCTACCCCCACTACTACTCAAGCAACACCTGCGCCAGCGTCACTTCCTTCTTCTAGTACACTTACTATCACTATCACTCAACCAGAGGACGAGGCGCTTGTTGATACCGATAGCATCACTGTTGAAGGCAAAACAACGCCTCTCGCAACAGTGGTGATTACTAGTCCCGTTGACGAGGTTGTGACAGTGGCCGATAACAGCGGCGCATTTCGTGCAGAGGCAAAATTGGAACCAGGTGCAAATGCACTTTTGGTAACTTCATTTGGGGAAAATAATACCTCTGTTGAAAAAGAGCTCACCGTAACGTATTCAACGGAGTTTAAATAAGAATAATGAGAAAATCAGGTATTAATTATCAGGTATCAATTATCAGTTTGCTCGTAGGATTATTATTATCCACAGTTTCTCTTGTGTATGCGCAAGACGAGGCAACCCAACCCGGCAAAAGCATCCGGGATAATTTGCGAGAGCGGGTAGAGGAACGGCTCGCGCAGCTTTCCCAAAAACCCCGCGCATTTGTGGGCAAAATTGCCCAAATTACAGACGGTTCTTTAATGCTTACTACAAGAACGGGAACGAAACAAGTAAAAGTTACAGAAGACGCAATAATAATCCAAGTAGGCGCCAAGGGGCAGAAAACCGTTAAACCAAGCGACCTAGCGCTCGAGAATTTTGTGATTGCGATGGGAGTACTTGAGGATAAAGATACCTTGAGTGCTAGTCGGATTTTAATGAGTACCGAAAATCCTCTTGAGTCTCGTCGCCCTGTCTATGGAGTGGTCCAGGAAACAGGAAGCGCAGCGTTGGTGGTAAAACACCCGAAGAAGGATGAAACGTGGACAATAAAGTTCTCTTCCTCAACACGTGTGAGCGCAAGAGTTGATACTAAGATAGAGAAAGTAAATGCGAACATAATTGAAGTTGGCGACCGAGTTATTGCAGTGGGAAGTTTAGTAAGTGGGTCTGTTAATACTATTACCGCCAAGCTCATTCATGTTATTCCCGGAAAAGCGGAAGGGTTGCTAAAATCCCCTAGCCCATCACCTACCCCTAGAGCCACCTCCACCCCCAAACCAACCCCAACACCTTAATCTAGTTTTTTCCCTATAAAAACGATATTATTAAAGTGTCATGCAAAAAGCACCGCCGACACCAAAAGGATTTCGGGATATTACACCTACACTTGCTCAAAAAAGGCGCGAGGTTATCGGGAAAATTGTTGAAGTTTTAGAGGACTTTGAATTCGTTCCTATAGAAACGCCAACTATTGAATTTGCAGAAACTTTAAAGGGAAAGTATGGGGAAGAGGAAAAGTTAATATATGAATTCACCGACCGGGGTGGTCGCCGACTTGCACTCCGTTACGATCTCACTGTTCCCCTTGCACGGTATGTTGCAACACACAATCCTCCACTACCTTTCCGCCGCTACCAAATCGGCCAAGTCTTTCGTGGAGAAAATCCACAACATGGAAGATATCGAGAATTCACCCAAGTTGATTTTGATACGGTTGGGTTAACTGAAGAACGTGACTCCACCATTGAAGAAGATGCAAAAATAATTGCCACTGCATTGAAATCCGTTCAAAATATCGGTTTAAAAAAAGCGAAGATGGCTATAAATGATCGCAGAAATTTCTCTGGCATTCCGATAGAGGTTGTTAGAGCATTTGATAAATTAAAGAAAATTGGAATTGAAGGCGTGAAAGCAGAGATAGGAAAAACTAAATATTCTAAAGACTTTGAGAATTTCAAATACCTTTTTACAACTGGTAAAAAATCAACCCTTACTAGTCTCTTTAAAATCCTCAAAGATAAATACAAGTTAACTGAAGATGGAGATTTCTTCTTTGAATCCACTCTTGCTAGAGGACTTGATTATTATACTGGCGCAATCTTTGAACTAAAACCCAATGACGATCCCGGATCGTTAAGTATTGGAGGCGGAGGCCGTTACGACAGTCTTATTGGAATGTTTTCTAAAAAACAAATTCCTGCGGTTGGATTTTCATTCGGAGTTGATCGTTTAATAGAATCTATCCCCTAAGCTGTCCATGACCAACTCACGACTTACTGCCTACGTAATGCTCCTTGGAACAACCATTATCTGGGGAGTTGCAATTCCAGTTATCAAATTCACCCTCCATGACTTTCCCCCCATCCTCTTTCTCACCTATCGTTTTTTCCTCACGAGCGCAATTTTATTACCTATCCTGGTGTTAACTAACCAACAAGCGTTACCCCGCTCCCGAAACATATGGCTTATAATTCTCATAGGCCTTTTAGGAAGCAGCATTAATTTAGGATTGCTTTTTTGGGGCATTACCTATACCACGGCAATTTCTGCCTCAGTTCTTGGGGCTACCAGCCCTATTCTCATAGTTTTAGCAGGGTCTTTTTTCCTTAAGGAGCACATAACGAATTCAGAGAAAACTGGCCTTATTATTGCCTTTCTAGGATCTCTGGCACTTGCTGTTTCACCTTCGGTAGTCAACCATCAATCCGGTACACTGGGGGGTAATTTTTTAATTATGCTTTCAAATCTTACGTGGGTAGCATACGTAATCTTGAGTAAAATGACATTAAAACAAGCGGTTTCACCCCTTTTCTTGGTTACTTCATCATTTGTCCTTGGATTCTTAAGCCTTTTCCCACTTGCGCTCCTTACAACAGGATCACTCGCAGATCTTGTCAACGAGGTTGTAGAACAACCTTTCATATCTCATATAGGAGTATGGTATATGGCGCTTTTCTCGGGTGCCCTTGCCTATTTTCTTTATCAAGAAGGGCAACGCAGAATCGAAGCAAGTGAAGCAACTATTTTTTACTATCTTACTCCAATCTTCGGTGTCCCCCTCTCCATTCTTTGGCTTGGGGAAAAAATCACACTTCCATTTATGCTTGGTTCACTTATCATTGTTATCGGTGTATTTATTACGGAGTACAAGAGGAGAAAGCGCTAATTGAATCTAAAGCTACTTTCTGATACAATAGTTCTACTGTGAAAACAGCAATCCATCCCCAATGGTATCCTGAAGCACGAGTTAAGTGTGGTAGTTGCGGAACAACGTTTACCGTAGGATCAACGGTCCCTGAAATTCACATTGAAGTGTGCTCCAATTGCCATCCGTTCTTTACTGGCGAGGCAAAGTTTATTGACACTAAAGGTCGCGTTGACCGATTCCGAGAATTGCAAGAAAAGAAAGTTTCACAAATCTTGTCAAAGAAAGAAAAGAGAAAACTCAAAAGGGAAAAGAGAATTAAAGAAGAGCTTGAACGACCGGAAAGCTTGAAAGAACTACGGAAAGTTGCAACGTCAAGCGGTAAAGGGTAACGATGCCCGTCTAGTTAAGAGGTTACGTTAAACGTTACCGCCTCACGATACTAGCCTCGTAACCGTAACCGCCTTCCTATCCTATCATTATGGAAAATCAAACTATTTATCTCGAAACTCGTCCAGCAGCAGGGGGTGATGAAGCCTCCATATGGGCTTCTGATTTACTCCGTATGTACACACGATTTGCAACAAGATGTGGATGGAAAGTAACCCAAGTGGACGACAATGTAATTAAAATCACAGGGGCGGATGTTTCTAGGAAGTTAAAACACGAGTCAGGGGTTCATAGAGTCCAAAGAATTCCGGAAACAGAGCGCAGAGGAAGAATTCATACTTCTACCGCAACCGTTGCGGTCTTACCAGAAATTGCAGAACAAGAAGTAAGAGTTAACCCAAAAGACCTTGATTGGCAATTTTACAGAGCATCGGGACATGGTGGACAAAATGTTCAAAAGGTTTCAACAGCGGTCCGTTTACGACACATTCCTACCGGCATCATCGTCACTGCTCAACAAGAACGCTTCCAGGAACAAAACCGAAAAATTGCTCTCGATTTATTACGCTCAAAACTTTGGGAACGACAAGAAGACGAAAAAATGCGTACCATTGCAGGATATCGATCAGTTATTGGCCGCGGCATGAGAGCCGAAAAAATAAGAACGTATAATTTCCCCCAAAGCAGGATAACAGATCACCGAATTGGAAAATCGTGGGGAAATTTAGAAGATGTAATTGAGGGAAATTTGGAGAAGATTACAACTGCACTTTCTGCTTACACTGGTTGAGGCTGGTTAACTTGGAGTGGTATCCGCTTAGTCATTCTTATCTCATCAATCGTTAGGTTATACTCCTCGTATAAACTTTCATTCGTGCAAAAACCAATAAGCATTCTGCGCATAGAGTGATCCTTACCCCTGGAAGCGCGCAGGGTTAACACCTTCAATACGTGTCTGCTTACATCATCCTTTTTCCAACCGTTCCTAAAAATCACTCTCCAATGCATATAATAACCCCCACCGTTTGTTTCAATTAATTCGCAACTTACTCCTCTATCAGTCTCGCCCAGTTGAATTCCCCAACTTTCCCCCAATCGAAGTGCATGAATTCCGGAAGAAATTAATGGAACCTCCACTCCAAATTTCTTTAATAACGCCTCAGTTTCTTCCTCATTTAAATATTCGATAGTCTGATGAGTTAACCCTTCGCTCTTTTTCATATTAAAAAATTTATTCCCCTGACTCAACAAGGATTGTAGAAACTGTGAGGGTTTGACCATCGCGCCACAATTCAATTCTCACGCTATCCCCAACTTTTCTCTTGTTAATCAAGGAGGCCAAACCGCCAGTCTCTTCTTTTATCGCTTCTCCATCAAGTTTTGTCAAGATATCATTTTCCTCTATTCCTGCTGTCTTGGCAGGGCTTCCCCCAACTACCTCAACAACATACGCGCCTTCGGGAACTTTGTTCAAAATTGCTGCTTCCCCACTTATCATCTGATAACGAACACCTAAAAATGGACGTGAGAAACGACCGGTTTGCTCAAAGTTTTGGATTGAGTCCTTGACAACGTTTATTGGAATAGCAAATCCCACATTTTCCGCCCCAGCAGCCACCGCCACATTAACACCTATCACCTGTCCGGCTGAATTAAGAAGAGGCCCTCCCGAATTTCCCGGATTGATTGCCGCATCCGTTTGAATAACATTATCCAAACGCTCAACAAATCCTTCAAAAGGCGTACCCGCAGTAATTCCCCGTCCCAGTCCTGATATAACACCGGTTGTAACTGTGTGGCGGAATTCACCAAGTGCGGTACCGATTGCAATTACAAACTGTCCAACTTTAAGGTTACTTGAGTCGCCTAACTCAACAGGCTCGAGGATTGAGGCGGCCGTTGGACTGACTTTAAGAATTGACAAGTCATTGGCCGGGTCCCGATAAATTTTTTCAACAACAAATTCCTTATCATCTTTTGTAATCACCTTATATTGCACACCTGTTTCGGAAACCACATGTTTATTAGTAACAATAAGGCCTTCAACGGAGATAATAAACCCTGTCGCAATATCTTGCTCGCCTCCCTCCTCTCTTACTCCGAGTCCCCCAAAAGGAGAAAACTGAAGAACCCTTCTGCGGGGCGATTCCCGGGAAATGGTAACAACAGACGGAGAAACTCTTTCTGCAACATCAATCACTACCGATTCCTCGGTCAATATTTTTTGCTCTACCTCTCCTGTACGAAGACCCCCACTGCGAGGAAACAGTTTATCAAGAGGTTTTATACCAAAAAGCCTATCCGCAACCGCACCGCCAAGAAGCGATGCCAAAATCACAATACCAACTGCAGCACCGATTAGTAAACGACGAAAATTCATTTATTTATTTCCTCTATTGCTTTTTGCAATTGTTCGTCCTCTTCTGTATCCGCTTTATCTTCTACTTTTATATCCGGTTCAAGACCTTTCTCGTTTACCCAAGTTCCATTAGGGGTTAACCACCGAGCTGTTGTAATATGAAGTCCTGCCCCTCCAAGTAACTCCTGTGCCTCCTGGATTGTTCCTTTTCCAAACGTTGCCTCTCCTATCAGCTTTGCCCCTCTTAAATCGCGCAACGCCCCAGCAACAATTTCACTCGCCGAAGCCGACCCTTTGTTCATCAAAACAATTGTGGGAAAGTTAGTTAAGCGAGCCCTACCTGTTGCCGTAAAGTTTTGTCTATTCCCTTCTGAATTTTCTTGCATAACAATCGTTCCGCTCCTTACAAACTCCGACGCAAAGTATACTGCGCCATTTAAGAAACCTCCGGGATTATTTCTTACATCAAGAATCACGCCTTTTATTCCTGGTTTTTTAAGAATCTCGGATACCTTCGTATCCCACTCCTTATTCGTACTTTCGCCAAAGCGCAGGAGTTTAAGATGAGCAGTGGACTCTCCTTCTCCTACAAATGAAAGCTCGACAGAGGGAACATCAATCTTTGCACGCGTGACGGTAACTTCAAAAGGTTCGGGAACTCCTTCACGGCTTACCGTCAACTTCACTTCCGTCCCCGCGGGACCACGGATGGCATCAACGGCTGTCGGTAAATCAATTCCTACTGTCCCTTTCTCTATTCCTCTCTTTTCATCTTTTATAAACAAAATAAAATCGCCGGCCTTAAGACCCGCAGCCTCGGCGGGTGTCCCTGAAAGGGGTGCAATAACTGCAAGTTGTGTTCCTTTAAATCCAATCTGAATACCCACTCCTTCAAATGAACCGGATAAATCCTCAGTTGTCCTTTTTTGCTCACTTGGCGGTAAAAAGGTAGTGTAAGGATCACCGGCTCCCGCGACCATCCCTTTAATAGCCCCATAAATCAACGCGCGGTTGTCGAGTTTTTCTTTTTCTAGGTAGTCACGATGGAGTCGGTCCCACACATCCCAAAAGAGGGAAAAATTCAGCTCCTGTTTGCCGGGAGGCAGTTCTCTTGAAATAATTACTCTTGGTTTTGAGTCCTGGAAGTTGATAGTCAATCCTGCCTGCCCGAGCCAATATCCGGCACCAAAAAAGACCACCGCACCAACCACAAAAAACAGAACTCGGCGAGCAGTAGAAAGGGTAATCTTCATAGATGGACTCTTTGTGCAAAGGGAAGAAGCGCTAAAAAGCGAGCTCGTTTAATTTCTTTCGTCAGCTGGCGTTGATGCTTTGCACACACCCCTGTTCGTTTCCTTTCAACAATTTTACCCCTATCAGTTAGGAATTTGCCCAATGCGACAGTATCTCCCAAATAGGGGGCTGTGTCGCTATGACAAAATGGACATGGACGTCTCTTTCTCTGAACCATACTTTATCTACTCCTCCACCTCAAAAAGGCATCTCCTCATTTTCAGGTACTTCTTTTGAGACAGATGTATCCTCTGTCTGCTTTTTACCTTTACTCTTCTTGGGTTCTGACTGTTGGTCGGGAGGAGCGGCCAATGAGCCCTCTCCTTCTGCCGCACTCTCTGGCGGCGGCTCCCCGCCAACTTCTGCCGGCACCTCAATTTCTGCTGCAACTCCCCTGCTGTCAAGAATAATCATATCGTGTGCAACAATTTCAGTTATTTGTCGTTGTGCACCATCCTGACCAGTAAAAGAACGGTTTGAGAGCCGCCCCTCAATATACACTCTTCTTCCTTTGGCAAGCAACTGACTGCAGATTTCCGCCAACTTATTCCACGATACAATTCGATGAAAATCCGCCTCTTCTCTCTTTTCGCCACTATCGGTTGTCCACTGTCTATTGGTCGCTATGGAAAAGGTGCATACCGCACTCCCTTGAGGGGTATAGCGCAGTTCCGGATCACGAGTTAGATTGCCAATTAACTGTACCTTATTCAGTGACCGTGTTGCCATATACGAATGCTTAGCTACTCACCTCCCCTTATTTCTTCTTCATTTCTTCTTCGCGCTACTCCTTGTTTTTCGCTTGGTTTCTTTTACTTCCTTCTTCTCCCGTTTTGGTTGTGCCTCTTTTTTCTCCTTCTCCTTGTCGCTTGTTTGTTTACTTTCTTGCACTGTTTTTGACGTCTTTTTCGCAACTCTTTTTACCAATAAATGACGCAACACATGCTCCTCTAGGCGTAACTGTTGAGAAAACTGAGAAGAGTATTCGGGGGAAAGCGTGAGCTTTACCACAAAAAAAGAAGCGGCATTCTGTTTTTTAATCGGATACGTAAGGTCCTTTGTGCCCCACTCCACCACCTCATCGACTGCACCCTGAAAACCACCGATAAGTTTTTTTACGTTCTCAAGGACGCCATCGCCCTGTTCATTTAGCGTCAAAATAACCAACTCGTACTGTTGCATACTCTTGCAAGTATAGCAAATTCAATTTTCAATTATCAATTGCCAATTTTAAATTCTATCACATCCCCATCTCGAACCACATACTCTTTTCCTTCAGACCGTAATTTTCCTTGCTCTCGAGTTTTACTCCAGCCACCAACACGAACTAACTCGTCAAAGTGAATCACTTCAGCTTTAATGAAATGTTTCTCAAAATCGGAGTGAATAACTCCTGCAGCTTGGGGAGCTTTTGTGCTTTTTTTAATCGTCCATGCACGAACTTCCTTGGGGCCTGCCGTTAGAAAAGAAATAAGCCCCAAAATTTGATACGCCTTCTTAATTAGTCGCTCAAGACCGGTTTGCTCAAGTCCGACTGACGCAAGATACTCTTTCCTCTCATCCTCTGATAAATCCGCCAAATCTTCCTCCAGCTTTGCACATATAACCAATTCATCTTCGCCCTGGACATTTTCTTCACGATCGTGAACTTTTTGTCCATACTCTTCTTCGCTCACATTGTACACAAATAAAACTGGCTTAATTGATAAAAGAGGCAATTTTTCAAACCAAATTTTCAATCGTTCGTCTGAGGGCTCATATGTCATAACCGATTCACCTCTCTCAAGACTTTCTTTCGCTTTACCCAAAATTTCTAATTTTTGCTTCTCTATAGGGTCTCGGGCTGCTTTTGCTTCTTTTTCTTGCGCGTTTATCAACTTCTCAACGGTTTGTAAATCTGCAAGTGCAAGTTCTGTCTCAACCGT
>CAYIKF010000015.1:0-14762 GCA_964363945.1 uncultured Gammaproteobacteria bacterium | reverse complement strand
CTTCCTGAGCACCAATTCTACACTATGGAGTGTATTTGTGCAATAAGCTATTTATGGGTGAAGCGGATGCGGCTTGGTTGAGAACTTCGGTCAGTTTTTACATCCATTTCAAATGATTCACCTTTCTTAAGTTCTTTAATTACTTCCAGCCCACTAGCAGAAGTTACACTCCGAATCTGTGATGTTAAATCTACATCAACACCAAGCTTAGAACGGTAAATGGTAGAGTGCGAATCATCAGGTGCGCATTCTAATAAATAAATATCACGTTCACCATCTGGTCTATTATCACTTATAGAACCAGGACGATCGAGTGGTTTTATTTCATCTAAAGTAATCCAACTATTTTTATCTGGATTGTATGCTTCTAAACTTAACGGAGCCATAGTTATTACCACCTGAAATGTGCGAAGGCACGATTTGCTTCTGCGACGCGTTCGATTTCTTTTTTCTTTGCAATTGCGCCACCTTGGCCTTGAGCAGCATCAAGAATCTCTCGTGCTAATTTTTCAGCAAAAGTGTGGAATTCCTTATTTCCGCGTTTTTGCGCCGCAAGAATCAACCAGCGAATGGCCAACGACTCACGTCGAGGGCCCCGAACGGGAATGGGTACCTGATATGCTGCACCTCCGACTCTTCGCGGGCGAACTTCCATTGTCGGTTTTATCTGCTCAATCGCAGACAAGAATACTTTGAGGGAATCCTCTCCCGTCTCCTTCTGTATCGCCTCAAACGCACGGTATACAAGGGCTGCGGCTACCGACTTCTTACCGTCGTGCATAATTCGGCTGATGAGTTTGGCCACCAGTTTGTGGCCATAAACCGGATCGGGTGCAATAATTCGCGTTGGTGCTGGTCCTCGTCTTGGCATAAAACCTCCTTATTGAAAATCAATGGCAAATGGAAACTGGAAAATGGAAAATTGCATATTTAAGCTGTTGGTGCTGGCTGGGCAACTGGTGCGGCTGTCTCTCTTCGTGGAGCGGCTCCCCCTCCCTCACGTCGTGTCCCATATTTTGAACGGGAAGTCTTTCTTCCCACGACACCAGCGGTATCAAATTTCCCTCGCACAATATGATACTTAACGCCTGGAAGATCTCTTACACGACCGCCTCGAACCAAGACTATCGAATGCTCTGCCAACTCGTGTCCTTCTCCTGGGATATAGGCAGTAATCTCTTGTTTATTCGATAGTCTGACGCGGGCAACTTTACGCAGCGCTGAATTCGGTTTTTTGGGGGTCATCGTGCGGACAGCCAATACCACCCCCCGTTTAAAGGGGCTCGGTAGTTGGGAAAACCGTCGCCGTCTCGCGTTGAACCAACGCCGTAGCGCCGTACTTCGGCTTTTTCCACGCCCTGGTTTCCTTCCTTTTTTGGTGAGTTGATTAATCGTAGGCATAAATCTCCCTAATTACGTAATTTTACCACAATTTTAACCTCGGGACAATGGTTGAGAAGGAAGCACTGCACGCTCCGGAGTCACGGGAATAAGGCGGCCAATAATAACATTCTCTTTCAACCCCAACAACTTATCTTCCTTACCAAGAAGTGCTGCTTCGGTCAACACCTTGGTCGTCTCTTGGAATGAGGCAGCAGAGAGCCACGATGCGGTAAAGAGGGATGCTTTGGTGATGCCCAAAATGACCACCTGGGCGGTTGCGGGTTCGCCTCCTGCCGCAAGCACTCGCTCGTTCTCTTCTGTAAACCACGCTTTATCAACCAATTCCCGCGGCAACAGGATGGTATCTCCAGGGCTAATCACCTGCACTTTATCACTCATTTTACGCACAATGACCTCAAAATGTTTGTCGTTAATAGGAATACCTTGACTCTCATATACCGCTTGGATTTCCGAGATAAGATACTCTTGAGCAGCAAGCAGCCCCCGAATATTCAAGACTTCCTTTACATCAAGCATACCTGACGCAAGCTGTGCACCCGCCGCAATAAGGTCACCATCAGACACCCGCAGTTGGGCAGTCTTGGGAATAATATACTCCCGTTCCTCCGGCGGTTTGACATCAACACTGCGTATTCTTATCTTCCAAGAATCTTCTCTCTCCACAATTTCAACTTTGCCTGAAATTTCAGAAAGTGGTGAGATCAACTTTGGAATACGAGTCTCAAAGAGTTCCTCAACTCGGGGCAATCCTTTGGTCACATCAAGTCCAACAATTCCTCCGGTATGTTTCACTCTCATAGTCAACTGCGTGCCTGGTTCACCGATAGACTGAGCCGCAACCACCCCTACCGGGGTACCCACTTCTACTCGCTTTTTGGTGGATAAATCCCATCCGTAGCAGACAGCACACATACCATATCGCGCAGCGCACGTGAGAGGGGAGCGAACTAACACTTCATCTATCTTCTCCTCCTCCTCAAGGTGAGCGAGTACCTCTTCTGTCATTTCTTCTCCCGCCCGCACTATGAAGTGTTTCCCATTCTTAAGAGGAATATCCACTGCTGCCGTCCTTCCTAAGAGCCGGCCCGTAAATGAAGCTGACCTATCCTTTTTCCGCATGACTACTCCTTCACTCGTCCCACAATCCTCTCCCCTTACAATCATATCGTGTGCGACATCGACAAGTCGGCGCGTCAGATACCCAGCGTCAGCAGTCTTGAGCGCCTGATCGGTCAATCCTTTACGTGATCCACGAGCGGTGGTGACATACTCAAAGATAGAGAGACCTTCCTTAAAATTCGATTTGGTCGGCAATTCTACCACGCGTCCCAACGGATCAACTACCAATCCCCTCATTGCCGCAATTTGTTTAACCTGCTCTCGTGAAGCACGACCAACCCCTGCATCAATAATAACCTTAATAGGATTCGTGGGTGAGAACCCTTCCCACGTTCTGTCTGCTAATTCCTCTGTCTCCTCAATCCACACTTCTTGTGTTAATCGCCTTTTTTCGTCTTCTGTGATTAAACCCGACCGGTAGTTTTCTTCAATTTCTGCAACTTGGTTATTTGCCCCCTCTATCATCTTGTCTTTCTCAGGTAGAATGACTGCATCGGTAATTCCAAACGAGAGACCGGATACTGTCCCGGCAGCGAATCCAATATTTTTGATGTTATCAATCATTTCTAAGATTTCCGCCCTTGACCCCTGTGCGAAGACTGTGTTAAAGAGACGTTTGAGCACCCCTGCCGAAACCGGCTCATTCACAAACCCTACCCATCCTGGTAAGAGCTCGTTAAAGAGAATACGACCAACTGTGGTGGTTATCTTTTTGCCCTCAAGAAGAACGTCTATCTCTTGGCGAACTCCAAGCTTACCTATTTGGTAAATATAGACTGCTTCATCCGCATCACACAGGACTTCCCGCTTGGCAAGTTCGGTGCTAACACTCGTTAAGTAGTACACACCGAGTGCCATCTCTTTTGTTGCAGGAATTGTAATAGGAGAGCCATCAGAGGGCTTAAGGAGATTGTGCTCCGGCAACATGAGGTTTCTTGCTTCCTCTTTTGCCTTCTCAGCGAGCGGTACATGCACTGCCATTTGGTCTCCATCAAAATCCGCGTTGTAGCCTGCACACACACACGGATGAATGCGGATGGCGTTCCCTTCAATAAGAACCGGATAAAATGCCTGAATACCCAATTTATGGAGTGTCGGAGCACGGTTGAGCAACACCGGATGATCCCGCGAGACCTCCTCCAAAATATCAAACACTTCGGGGAGCCGTTTCTCAAGCATACTCTTTGCACTTTTAACATTCGGTGCTATACCCTGCGTAATCATTTCTCGCAACACAAACGGTTTAAAGAGTTCTAAGGCCATCTCCTTTGGAAGCCCACACTGATGGAGTGAAAGCTCCGGTCCTACCACGATGACAGACCGACCCGAATAGTCAACTCGTTTTCCAAGTAAATTCTGGCGAAATCTTCCCTGTTTGCCTCGCAACATATCAGAAAGCGAGCGCAGGGGTTGGCGTGTTCTTCCGCGACGCATCGTTTGGCGCTGGCTTGCATCAATGAGCGCGTCGACTGCTTCCTGGAGCATCCGCTTTTCATTACGCAAAATAATCTCCGGAGCCCCGAGCTCCAGTAAATGGCGCAGTCGGTTATTCCTGTTTATAATACGTCGGTATAAATCATTCAAGTCACTCGTGGCAAATCTACCTCCTGAGAGCTGCACCATGGGCCGCAGATCGGGAGGAAGCACCGGCAATACCCGCAGCACAAGCCATGATGGAATAGTTCCGGCTTTGCGCATTCCTTCAACTAAGCGCAAACGTTGTGCGAGTTTTATTGCACGACCTCCTATTGATTCGTTAACTTGAGAACGAAGCTGGGCTGCCAACTCTTCTAAGTTAATACTCTCAAGAAGCTCGGCTATCGCCTCAGAACCCATTTTTGCCACAAAGAATGATGAGACCTCGTGGTCAACTAATTCTTGATATCCCTCCTCCGATAAAAAGGTTCGAGGAGCTACTCCTTTAACCAACGCCACAAGTCGGTCAAACAGTTCACGGGTCTGTGCCGCTGCCGCAGCTGCGGTCTCGGTCACTGTGGCTTTGCGCTTGCGGGCTTCAAGCTCTAATTCCTCAATTGCTAAACTCAGTTGTTCTTTTGTTTTAATTTCTTTTTTCTTTTTGGTAACCAACGTGTTAAATTCTTTCTCTATCACCGCAATACGTGAACTTAACTGCTCCTCATGGCGGCGCTCTGTTGACTGCCACTCCTTCTCGAGGTGGGTAATTGCAGCTTTGCGCTCCTTCTCATCAACTGAGAGGATTACATACCGTGCCAGATATATCACTTGCTCAAGTGTTTTGGAAGGTAATTCAAGAAGAACTGAGAGCTTAGAAGGGGTACCTTTGAAAAACCACACATGCGCCACAGGAGAGGATAAGGTAATGTGGCCCATCCTCTCTCGCCGCACCCGTGATTGTGTCACTTCAACGCCACATTTATCACACACCACCCCACGATATCGTATTCGTTTATACTTTCCACAGTAACACTCCCAATCTTTTGTGGGTCCAAAAATACGCTCGTCAAACAATCCATTTTTTTCGGGCTTCAAGGTCCGGTAGTTTATCGTCTCGGGTTTCGTCACCTCGCCACGGGACCACAATTTAATCTGCTCGGGGGAGGCAACCTTAATAACCAATGATGTAAAATCAGTAAGATTCTTGGCTTCCATATTATTTTGTTTCCTCAACTTCCATCGTTCCCTCGGGTGCAGCCAACTCGCTTGAGTCTGCAGCAACTGTTGCACCCGACGCAGCGGCGAGTTCTTCGGCAAGGCGAGGAGCTGTCTTCTCTTCCGCAACAACTTCTGCCGCAATTACTTGCCCTTTCGGCTCAACAACCAGTCCAAGCGCATTGAGTTCACGCATGAGTACCTTAAATGAGTCAGGAATAGTTGCTTCAGGAATATCCGTCCCCTTGACAATTGCCTCAAATGCTCTAGCGCGACCCACCACATCGTCAGATTTGATGGTAATCATCTCTTGTAAGGTGTGGGCTGCACGATGTGCCTCGAGCGCCCACACTTCCATCTCACCGAGTCGTTGTCCTCCCATCTGCGCTTTACCACCCAAAGGCTGCTGTGTGACGAGTGAGTAAGGGCCGGTTGAACGCGCGTGCATTTTGTCCTCAACCATGTGAATAAGTTTCATAATATAACCTACACCCACCACCGTTTCTTGCTCAAAGGGTTGTCCAGTTCGCCCATCGAACAGTCGTGTTTTCCCAGACACAGGAAGCCCTGCGACTTTTAATTTCTCTTCGATAAGAGAGGTAGAAATACGCTCAAACACAGGAATCGCTAAACTCTCGCTCTGTTTGACTAACGCCCACCCCAAATGTGCCTCAAGTAGCTGTCCTAAATTCATACGGGCAAGAACAGACAGGGGAGAAATAATGATATCAACTGGTGTCCCATCAGAGAGGTAGGGCATGTCGCTTGCAGGCACAATTTTTGAAATGACTCCTTTATTTCCATGGCGTCCTGCAAGTTTGTCTCCTACAGTAACCTTACGAATTTGTGCAACTTTTATAATGACTTTCTTGAAGGTTCCTGGCTCCAGCTCATCTCCCTTCTCCCTATCTAAAATTGTCATTCCTATCACCGTTCCTCGCTCTCCGTGGGGCATCCGCAGCGATGTATCCCGCACTTCGCGTGCTTTCTCACCAAAGATGGCGCGAAGCAACCGTTCCTCAGGGGTGAGTTCTGTCTCTCCTTTGGGTTGAATTTTCCCCACCAAAATGTCATTTGGCCCCACTTCGCTTCCCACTATCACAATGCCGTCCTCTCCCAAATTCGCCAGATCTGTCTCGGCGACGTTGGGAATATCGCGGGTCAATTCCTCAGGACCAAGTTTCGTCTCAACCACCTCTGCCTCATGCTCCTCAATATGAATAGAGGTCAGTATATCCTCCCTCACGAGCCTGTCAGAAATCACGATTGCGTCTTCGTACCCCAATCCTTCAAATGAACAGTACGCAATGAGTAAATTTTGCCCGAGGGCAAGTTCACCATTTTCCGTTGCCGGGCCATCGGCCAATAAATCGTCTGGTTTAACTTTCTGCCCTACCGAAACTTTGGGAACTTGATGATAGCAGGTAGATTGGGATGTGCGTTTGAAATTGGTTAAATGGTACACCTGTTTTTTACCTTGAGTGTTCACCGTATCGCTCTGGAACGCGGCCTTCGGGGGCACTTTATCAAGCGTCACCTCGATGCGCTGCGCATCCACATAGGTTACCTTGCCGGGATACTGGGCACGTACCACCCACCCCATAGTGGAAGCAACCAGCGATTCCATTCCTGTCCCTACCAGCGGTGCCGCCGGCTGAACCAGCGGCACTGCTTGACATTGCATGTGGGTACCCATGAGTGCCCGGTTCGCCTCATCATGTGCTAAGAAGGGGATAAGAGACGCACTGGTACCCACCACTTCGCGGAGATTGACGTCAATAAACTCAACCATTTCTGCAGGCCCTTCAGTAAATTCTCCGCGGTATCGCATTGGTACCCACTCTTGAGCAATAAATCCTTCTTTTGAGAGAGACACGCCCGCATGGGTGATATGGTACTCCTCCTCGTCATCTGCTGCCACATATACAACCTCGTCAGTCACTCGAGGTAGAATCTTTCCTCTCACTTTCTCCTTCACCACTTTGCGGTAGGGTGCTTCCAGAAATCCGTACTCATTGATTCGTGTATAAAGCGCCATGTAGGTTACAAGTCCAATGTTGGGTCCTTCTGGTGAACGAATCGGGTCAACCCTTCCGTATTGTGAAGTATTAATATCGCGCACTGAGAAGGACGCACGCTCCCGCGAGATTCCACCTGGTCCTGTCACAGTCAAACGGCGCAAATTATCAATTTCTGAGAGGGGATTAGTTTGATCAAGGATGGCCGAGAGTTGGTTGCTGCGGAAAAACTCATTTAAGGATGCAATAACGGGGCGTGCATTGACAAAGAATGAAGGAGTTATCCTCTCTTCGGTTGAGGTTAAACTCATCTTTTCCTTGACAGACCGCTCAAGCCGCAACAGTCCCACACGGAACGCATAAGTGCTTACCAACTCCCCCACACGTCTAACCCTCCTATTTGCTAGATGGTCAATGTCATCCACTCTCCCCTGTCCATTTTGAAGTCCTATGAGGGACCGTAGTGTCCCCACGATATCCTCTTTTTTGAGTACCCAATTTTCTTTTGTATTGGAAACAGCAACACCCAACTTTTTATTGATTTTGAATCGGCCCACCCGCGAGAGATTGTAGCGACGTGGTGCAAAGAAAAGATTGGTAAAGAATGTCTTTGCTGTATCAAGCACTGCTGGTTCTCCGGGGCGCAACCTTCGGTAAATTTCTAAAATTGCCTCATCGGTACTCGTTGTTCCATCCTTCTCAAGGGTCGCTACAATGTAGTGATGTCGCTCCTCTATATCCACGTCCGCAAAGAGCCCCCGTATCTCTTCATCACTCTGAACGCCCACTGCACGCAACAACGTAGTTGCCAACACACGACGGCGTCGGTCGATACGTGCCATAATCACATCGCCTCGTCCTACTTCAAACTCAAGCCATGAACCGCGTACTGGCCGAATTTCTGCTTTATATAACATTCTGCCCGAAGTCGGATCTTCCTCACCCGAGAAGTACGCACCGGGCGCCCGCACTATCTGACTCACAACTACTCGCTCAATACCATTAATAATAAAAGTCCCATGCTGCGTCATTTGAGGGATGTCTCCCAAAAATACTTCTTGAGAGATTTCTTTCCCTGTTTTTTTGTTGCGAAGTGTTGCGGTAACTTTGAGGGGTGCGCTGTAGGTTAATCCTTTTTCTTGGGCTCTCGCGGGAGTAATCGAAGGGGTGCCGTGGGAGTGTGTACCAAAGGAGAGTTCCCAATTCTTCCCAGTAAAGTCTTCAACAGGGGAAATTTCCTCGAGTGCTTCGAGAATACCTTCTCGCAGAAACCACTCCCAGGACTCCCGCTGCACAAGAGTAAGATCAAGTGGCGGTTCTACATGGGTACTGGGTGGGATGAGAAAAGTTCGTTGGGATTTCGTCATCGGATGCTATTATAGTGCGCAAAAAAAGTCCCTCTTCGGGACGCAAACGAATTGACGTATCCTGTACGCCTACACTGCTTATAGCATACATCTAATTTATTTGTCAAGAGGAGAAAACCCACCTAAACTTTTTGCGAAGTATTACCTGCTGCAAATAATTCTTAAATTCGCAGAATCAAACTTATTTCGAGCTTGCGAGAAACAAATTTATTCCAAGCCTAGCGCAGGAACTTGTTTATATTCTCTGCGTGTTCTTCGGCGGTTGGTGCATAATGGATTCTTCCTTCTCTGTCATGGAGATAAAACCAATAGGGAGAGTTTTGTGGATTTGCTACTGCCTTAATTGATGATAATCCGGGGTTGGCAATTGGGGCAGGCGGCAATCCTCGATTTGTATAAGTGTTGTATTGTGACTTAATCGTCTTGTCTCCTGTCGTAATAATAGGCCACCACTCACATTTCTGACTTGACACTTGACACTTGACACTTGACACTGCGTATTGGAGCGTCGCATCCGCTTGCAGTGGCCATCCAGCTCGTAAGCGTTTCAGTAATATTCCTGCAACAATCGGCCGCTCATCATCCGTTCGTGTTTCTCGCTCGACAATTGAGGCAAGCGTCACAAGCTCCCGAAGTGTTAAATTTTGTGTACGTGCTCCTTTTTCTATCGTTTCATCAACCCTTTTCTCAAACGTGTCTGTGAGTTTCATAACTACCGCAGAGGGGGTGGCCGTTTTCAAAAATAAATAGGTATCGGGAAAGAGAAATCCTTCTTTATTTTTTGTCAACGCCATAAACTCATCAATAAATAAGGTTTGAGAAGATGCATCAAGCCCAAGTGCATCCACTACCTTGCGCACAATTTCTTCTCTGCGCAACCCTTCAGGAAGGGTAACCCATACCGCGATAGGTCCCTCCACAAGCTCGTTGACGAGCGTTGGAAGCGATAAGTTCTTGGTAAGTCGATAATCGCCTGCTTGGATACTTCCAGACTTGCCAGTAACCTGTACGAAGGTACGGAACGCAAGTGGTGAGCGAATGAATCCTTCCTTTTTAAGCTTTTCTGCAATTTGAGAGGCAGTCATGCCACGAGTAATTAAGAGTGGATAGGCAGTAGTGTCAGTGGTAGGGGGGGCAGCTGCATTTTGCCACCAGAAAAAAACGACGAGAACAACAAGAATGACAAATACGGGTGGCCAAATAAAATGCTTCATTAATTAAAAAGGGTACCACGAGTCAGGAAGTTTTTAAAGCTCATGATACTCTTTGTTACACGTGGTACCCTAAAAATTATACTTCGTGGAAGAGGGCGCGACGATACCTTCCGGTTTTCTTATCTTTTAAGAAGATTCTCCCACATGCGCAGGTTACCTTCAAAGAATTTGACACCTTTTTGCTCTGTTCTTGTTTTTGTCCACCAAGCTCCCTCCCGCATCCCACACACCGTCCTTGAGAGAGAAACCATGCTTGGACTGGAGCAATCAGAGTTTTAATCACAATAATAATTTACACCATTAGTAAGAAAAAACGCTGTAATCTCGCTTAAACTATTTCTGTAAGCGCGCTTACAACGCGTTCTCTTTGTGCTTTACCTTCCTCGTACTTCCTCAATTTAATGATACTACAAAGCTTGTGTCAAGTCTTACACTCTGTGAGCGTCAATATAGGATTGGAGCATAACCGCCGCCGCAAATGCATCTTCAAATTCTCTTCGCTTCTTACGGGGAACACCCGCCTCGATACTCAGACGAATGGCATCCTCGGTCGTTAGTGTCTCGTCCCAAAAGACCACACGAAAACCCAGCTCTCTCAGACGCATTCCCAATCTTTTTGCAACAGCGGCAAGTTTCCCCTCTGGCATACCGACTACGACAAGCTCTGTCTGATTTTCCCGAGCATGCGCGCGTATTTTCTCAACAAGCTTGCTCTTATCCATCTCACGCACGACCGTGAGGGGCTGCGCAAGGTTGCCACTTGAGCGCGCAATGCCAGTTTTGTTGAGTCCTACATCAATACCAAGGAATGTTGTCATGTGTTCGGTGGAACAAGCTTTGCCTTTACCACCAACCGCCGTAAATACGTACCAGGCGGGACACAGGTAATAAGCGTCAGATATGAACCATCATTTGGTTGTGCAAGCACTTGTATATCAGTAGGAGCAACCTCAAACATTTCTGAAACGACAAACCTGTAGGTAACACCATCATAGTCAGCGATAATTTCGTCCCCAGCTTTCAGTGTCGGCAAAGTTGAGAATATCGTGAGATAATTTTTAGGATTGAAAAAGGCAGGCAGTACCGAATGGCCAAAAACGACTGCGTTTCCTGCCCGTCCTGGCAGACCTGTGCCCTGATAGTGAATAAGACTCTTACTTAAATCCTCCCCCCCAATGTCTACCGTTGCTTTCTCAATCCGAAGTTTCGGAATAGACAGAGTGTAATAGCGAACTGCGGGGGTGACGGTTTGTGTCGCGACCTGCTCCGCTCCCACAAACCAATTAGACGCACGGGTAAGGTCAACGACCTGACCGGATAAGACGCTGCCACGGCCAAGAGGAGACAAGAGGCGCTCGTCGTGTGTTTTAAATCGAGGAGCAGTGAAAAGCTCATAGGAGGCAATAGGGAACACAGCAGCCAGCACCAGTGTTATACCTCCCAGTATCAAGAAGAGTGCGAGTATTCGATACACAGTATTCATACTCTATTTCTATTGCTCGGGAGAGACGGTAATCGTAATATTACTGGCTCTTTGAGGGAGACGAGCAGTGAGTAGGGGAAAAGATGGAGAAAACTTCACGCTGCTTCGAGAAAAACCAGGAATCAGCGTAAGTTGCTCGCGTGCTCCCCCCAAACTCTTCCCACGCAGCGTTCGTGCTAAGCTTGAAGCATCAATGACAGGAAGGAGATTGGCCGTTACGGTAGTTTCGAAACGCACAATACCCTTATCCCTCTCTTGCCCATCTTCCTCATTACTCGGAGGAGTAATACGCGCTGAGAGTTGGTCCTCGTTTAGCGAAAACCCTGCGGGCACTTTATCCTTCAGAACTGCAAGAAGTGCCGCGGTAAGATCGCCCTTTGCAATAACGAGTGCCTCACCCACTCCCGTAAGAGTAAGTCGTAAGGTCTGGGCTTCACTTCCTTCAGTGGCAGAAAACTCCCGTTTTGTCACGCGCAGTGTAACCGATTCTGCAATGACTGTTTCATCCGCTCCCAATGCTTGAGTAATTTGAGAAGCTGCTTTCTCTCTGAGCTCAGCAGTGAGTTCTTTCTCAAGACGCTCTTGGTCTCCTTTGGAGACCGCGGGTACCTCCCGAGAACTACCGCCCGTAAACGCACTCCCATTTCTCGCAGAAAAAGATGAAGTTGCAAAATTTGCAACCGAAAAAATACTCCCTTGCTCAAGATTGTATTCAGCACCAATGTCCGAAGCGGTCACTGCAACCTTTGCCTCTCCTGGTTTGTACTCAGGTGCTCCTGATTCGGATGCCACTCCTACCGCGGAATCAAGCGTAAATTTTAGGCCATTTGGACCGGTCACGACCGTACCTTCTGCAAAGGTACGTGTCTGCGAGGTATTGTTGAAGACAGTTACTTCTCCCTTTGCCCTGTCTCCCACCGTTTTACTACCACTCGTTTGAGTCGTCTTTTCTCCACTTACATCACTAGTTACCACACGACCCGCAACAATACCGGGCGGTGGATTTTGCGGATGGGTCGGGTCGACCGAAAGTGTCAGCGTCTCTTGAATATTCTTAGGGCTTACATAGACCGTGACCGCTGCATGGGGCACAAACCAAAATAAGGCACCTATACCCACTAAGAGGAATACTCCCACTACCGCAATCACTCGACCACTCGAGGGTAACGACAAAAGACGAAAAGGAGCAAACAGAGTATGGAAAAAGGAAGCTATACGTACTTGCCATTGCGCTACTGTGTTCTCACGGGGAGGTAATTCGGAGGACGGGAGTGGTTCTTGCGGGAGTGCTACTTCTTGAAACCCAAATGCAGCTGCCCCACCTTGACTCTCTTCAGACGAGACAGGTTTTTCGGGGGGGTGCGTGGGTACTTCCTCAGTCTCACGCTCGGTGAGGAGCGCTTCGGCGGGACGATTTTCCTGCTCTTGTGGAACATGCTCAACTTCTGCTTCACTACGTATCTCACTCACTGGTGACTCGGCAACTTCTCCTTGGGTTTCTTCCTTTGCTTCGCCCCCTGTTCCCCCTCCCAATTCAGAGGCAGCAGCATACGCGACTGCCGTAATAATCACTTCATCGCTCGCTGACTCGACCCTAGGTGTATGAAGAAAAAAAGAAGATGGCCACTCCCAGCTTAACAACTCTTGTGATGCTTCAGAGAGCTCATGGGCATTCCGATTATAAATAATAATTCGGGCGGGAAGAGGTTGTGCAATTCCAAAACGAGAAAGTCCCTCGGTAATATCATCGGCAAGAGAAATACTACGACTCACTAGCTGTGTCCCAACAAGCTTGCCTCCTCGTACGAGTATCACCCCTATCTCTTCTTCTTCCATTCCAACCAAAATACAACTAATGGACGCGCTTTCTCTCCCTTTTAAGAAATGAATAATAGCTTCAGTAACGACCACAAATCCTGCGGGTTTCAGTTCTAACCGCTCGCACAGGGTGCGTAGCCGTGCAAGATGTTCCGATGTTACCACACCGTTTTCTACCCAAGAACTTGGCAAACCGAACACTACCGAGTGTACTTCTTCAGGAGGGGCAGTTAACTTCCCAAACGCAGCAGACAAGCTATCATCCGCTGCCTGAACAAATGACTCACTATCATGCCACGCGTCGGTCGTCCCAGTGGCAATTACTTCTGCTTTTTCGTCTACAATGTGCCACAATCCTCCCTGCACCCAGTTTTTTCCAATAACAAACGAGATAAAAAACTCAGGTATTTTTTCTTTCTTACCGATGAATTCCGCAATATCAGGTAGCTTCATATATTCCTCTATTCCGGGCTGGCGTTAGTGGAGCTTTATATAGATACGGCGCACTCCAGACCCCGCCGACTCTTCCTTCACTATTCTAACACGACCAACCTCACTGGTTTTGCTAACATGCGGGCCACCACAAAATTCTTTTGAATAGTCTCCGATAAAATAAACTTTAACCTTATCTTGATATTTCTCATCAAACAATCCCAGTGCACCCACTTTCTTTGCTTGCCCAATGGACATAATCTCAAAATGCACGGGTAAATCCTTTTTTATTTTTTGATTAACAATCTCTTCTACCTGTTTAATTTCCTCATCCGTCATTTTTCTATCAAATGAAAAATCAAAGCGCACGCGTTCTGGCGTGATATTTGAGCCAGTCTGATGAACCTGGTTGCCTAATACATCCCGCAAGGCTTGATGGAGTAAATGAGTTGCAGTATGTCCACGAATTGTCGCTTCTGAATGATCAGCCAACCCACCACTAAATCTACCAACTGCTGAAGTTCGAGATTTCTCTTGGTGCTCTTCCATCGCCTTTTGAAACCCATCCTTGTCATACTCAAGCCCTAATTCGTGAAGGATATCTTCCGAGAGGTCGGGTGGGACACCATAGGTTTGAAAATTTTCAAATACATAACGCCCTGAGGCTAAACCGTGTTTTTCAATAATAGGAATCTCGCCAATTTTCTTGACTATGTTTTGATTAACTGCCACTTCCAGATCTTGTCTGTATTGCTCAAGCCAATCAATCGGTTGTTGAAAGCGCTCTTCTTCCTCATGTAACGTGTTATATATTTCTTGTTCTTTTTGAGAGAGTAAATGATATACGGAGGAATATGTTTTAATTACCACTTTGGCAATATCTGGCGTAAATCCCCACGGGATACCACTTCTATGAGCACTTCGTATAGCACGTCGAATCAAACGCCGCACTATATAACCTCGCTCGACATTTGAAGGTTTTACGCCGTCCGCAATTAAAAATGTTGCAGCTCGGATGTGGTCTGCAATAACTCGTGTAAAACGGATTTCGGATGTTGCCATTTTCTTTTCAATTGCAGAGCACATCTCTTCGAATACATCCGTTTCGTATACACTATCCTTCTCATTAAGCACCATCAGGATTCTTTCCAATCCCATTCCCGTATCAACATTTTTTTGTTTTAATGGCTCGTATACACCTTTTTTTGTCTTGTTATATTGCATAAACACATCGTTCCATACTTCGACCCAGAGAGGCTCTTCATTTGGTATTCCA
>CAYIKF010000014.1:5699-14868 GCA_964363945.1 uncultured Gammaproteobacteria bacterium | reverse complement strand
AACTCTGCCAAAACTGATGTAAAATTCGTTCTGCACCGAAAAATTGGGCCAAAGTGTAAGTAGTGGATTGAAAATTCCAATTGTTTTAGAGGTATAAATCGTGTAGAGCATTGGGTGAGATAAAATTATCCCATAACTTATTATTCCCTCTACCATGTGCCATCGTAGAAGTCCTGGGAAAACTTTTGTCAATGGTTGCATAAATGCCCCAAGTATCAATTGAATAAAAAGCAAAGTAATACCGTATAATGCTGCCAGGCGCAGGAAAAAGTAAACAACTGTTGGATCGTTTAACGAAAATATACCCTGAAGTACGTCAGAGTTCCTTGCAATGGTGTAACCTGGGATAAAAAGAAGGATGATATAAAGTGAAATAAGGATTACTTTAATGATAAACATTCAGTGGACCCGGATGGACTCGAACCATCGACCTTTCGAATGTGAATCGAACGCTCTAACCAGCTGAGCTACGGGTCCATCTTGACAAACTTATTATAGCAAATATCTTTTTGCTTTACTATAATTAAAGAACATGTCTCAACTCCGAAGTTTTTTATTTGAAGTTCTCCAAACGGTTGCGCTCGCACTTGGAATTTTTGCGATTGTGTACCTTTTCCTGCTTCAGCCACACCAGGTACGTGGTCACTCTATGGATCCAAACTTTTATGATGGAGAATATTTGTTGACCGACAAACTCTCGTATCGGATAGGCGAACCAAAAAGAGGGGATGTAGTAGTATTTGCCGCACCACCAACTAGAAATGAAGATTTTATAAAACGGATAGTGGGGTTGCCTGGTGATACTATTGCAACAAGAGCGGGAAAAGTGTGGCTAAATGAGAAGGAACTCAAAGAAAATTATTTGCCCGAAACTACAATGACGTTTGCAGGACCATTCCTTTCTGAAGAAAAGATACTTACTTTAGCTAAGGACGAATATTTTATGTTTGGAGATAATCGCGGTCATTCTTCCGATTCACGATTTTGGGGACCTATTAAAAAAGAGGATATCGTTGGGAGAGCTTGGATTGTCTATTGGCCACCAAGTAAAATTGGAATTATCCCGCGAGTAAGCTTTGCGAATTTTTAAGCAGTAGCAGCGGCAGAGGATTCTTGTTTCTCTTGTTTGACTCCTTTATTTTGCGCGATTCCCTTATAAATTTGCTGGAGCGACTCATTCGTCTCACCCAAATCCCCTTTAAGAATAAAAAGCAGCCGCGTTTGTACTCGTGAGCGACGAAGTTTCACCTGAGCCTTGACCTTACCTCCAAGCGAGGATTCAAGTTCTTTTTCCATTGCATCAATCTCATCGCTCACAATCGGAGTCGCTGGGGTGCTGGGTGCTTGACCAAGCCGAGTTTTCATACGTCGCGCAAGATCTTCTGCACGCCGCACCGATGCTGCCTCTCGTAACACAATCTTGTATGCCTCAATCATAAGGGAGGAATCTTCTATGGCAGCCAACGCTCTGGCGTGCCCTTCGGTAACGAGCCCTTGGAGCAATCCATCTTTGAGTGCATCCGGTAGTTCAAGAAGCCGAAGGGTATTGGACACATAGGCGCTGCTTTTACTTATTCTTTGAGCAATTTGAGTATTATGGAGACTAAATTCTTCCATCAAGCGTCTAAATCCTTTCGCTCGATCAATCGGATTTAAGTCAATTCTCTGGACATTCTCCACCAACGCCATCTCAAGCATCCCTTGAGGCGTTGTTTCACGAATAATACACGGTACATGGGTAAGACCTGATAATTTTGCTGCCCGCCAACGCCGCTCACCCGCAATAATCTGGTGGCCCGCAGGGGTCTTGGCTACCACGAGCGGTTCAAGCACTCCATGCTCTCGAATTGAGTCAATTAAATCAACCAAACTTTCGGGGCTAATAACACCACGGGGTTGAAGTGGATTGGGTTGCAACTCATCTACTGATATTTGAGCTATTTCTTCAGCCATACAAATAGGGATTAGTGATTAGTTAATAGTTAACTAGTAACAACAATATATTGCTTTCCATGCCTGACCTTATAAGTAACTTTGCCTTCTGATTTAGCAAAAAGCGTGAAATCTCTTCCCATCCCTACATTTATTCCCGGATGAAATTTCGTACCTCGCTGCCTTACTAAAATATCGCCTGGTTGAACCTTTTGGCCACCAAAAATCTTCACGCCCAAGCGCTTTCCCCGCCGTTCACTTCCTTGGTGTGCTTTTGATCCTGCAGCTTTTGTGTGAGCCATAATTAGTGATTAGTAAACAGTCTATATCGTATTTTCACACAAGTCAAGAGTATCAGAGTATGTCAGGATTTACAGATTTCTAATTACTTAACCACTACTTATTATATCTTTTTGGGGTTTTTCTTTGTGAGGGTAACTTTTATCGCATCTATCTTAATTCTTGTTAATGCAGCGCGGAAACCACTTTTTCTTCGATATCGCGATTTGGCTTTAAACTTGAGCACGGTCACTTTTTCACCCTTCTCTTGTCCTAACACTTTAGCAACGACCTGAGCACCCGAAACAGTGGGAGTACCAATTTTCACTTCCCCTCCATCAACAAAGAGTAAGACCTTATCTAAAGTAACCCCACCATTAGTCGCGTTGAGTTTGTCTACAAGCAGCTCACTCCCTTCAGTAACCTTATACTGTTTCCCGCCAATTTGTACTATTGCAAATGATGCCATTGAAGCTATTATACTACTTCCGAAGTGCCACGACAATCCCTAAGCTTAACATCGTTGAGACAAGCGCTGAGCCGCCGGCAGAAATAAGGGGTAGCGGCACGCCGGCGATGGGGAGCATACCAAGATTCATGGCAATATTTACCACTGTTTGGACGAAAAGAAAAAGAAAAATTCCACCAAGTGCAGCTTTCACAAACGGCTCGCGCGCCTCCCCTAACGCCCCTACAATCCTCAAAAAAAGCACAAAAAATCCCACCAAAACGAGCGCCATTCCTACAAATCCGAGCTCCTCTCCTACACTTGCGAATGCAAAGTCAGTTGAGCGTGCGGGTAAAAATGCAAGCTGTGTTTGGCTTCCTTGTCCCAACCCTCGTCCAAACAATCCTCCCGAGCCGGCAGCAATCATTGCTTGTCGTCCTTGGTACGCGGCACCTGCGGGGTCGCTCGCAGGGTTTAAAAATGAAGTTAGTCTTTCTCGTTGATACGGCGCTAATATGAACCAACTCAAAGGAATTAAAAGAATGAAAAAAATTAAAAATCTAAAAACTGTTTTAAACGATACTCCCCATGCAAAGATGGCTCCCAACCATGATACACCCAAAATCACAGCAGTTCCGAAATCTGGTTGAATAAAGACCAATAAAGAAGCTAAAAAACTGACCAATAGAGAAGCCAAAATTCTATTTTTAATATTTCCCGATAAGAACCACGCAGTCATTAAAGCGATAGCAGGTTTTGCAAATTCAGATGGTTGCACCGTAACAGGTCCTATGGGTAACCATCTGATTGCTCCATGACTTATTACTCCAATAACCAACGTCACCGCCAAAAAAAGCAGCACTACCCCGTACCCAAATGGTGCAAAGGCATGCAGCACTAGCGCGTCCACTCTAGTAACAAGAAAAAATACAACTATGGCAACACCGATATACAAAAATTGGAGTGGAAAAAGTCGCTGGTCAACCGAGAAAAGAATGGTATTACCCACTACAAGAAGGAGTATTACAGCACCCAATAATGCCCCATCCGCTCTCATGGATTAAATTTTTGTAACAAGAAATTCGTCTCCCTGACTTAAATCTTGTGCCAATGTTTTGGCTTTTATCCAATTGAAAAGTTTTTTGTCCTTCGGTATGTGAGGTACAGTGACGCGCACGCTATCAGCAAGACCCAAACCAAGCCGTCGCCGCTCCTCTTGAATTCTACGAACCAGCTCTCGTGCCTCTCCCTCCTCAACAAGAGTGGGAGTAATACGGGTGTTAAGAGTTACAACCGCTTTTTGCACCCGCTTCTTTTTCCAGACCACTTCTTTAACATTCAACTCTTCTGCAAGAAGTGTAAGAAAAGGACGTGTGGGAGACTTGCTCGGCGCGCCGACTGTGGCCTGCTTTAGTGGTTGGCGTAATTTAATACCCGTTGTTTTTCTTATGGAGTGTCCAACTTGGACCGCCTCTCGCAGCTGCTGCATTGTGACGATAAGTTCAAACTCTCGCGTATCAGGTGCGGGAGTCTCGGGCCATTTCGTAAGATGCACCGATTCTTCATGGGTTAGATAAGTAAAGATAAACTCGGACAAATACGGCAGAAAGGGTGCAAGAAGCTGGGAAAGCGTTACCAATACAAAATAAGTCGTACGATAAAACTCTTCTTTATCTGTTGTATCGGTATTGCTTGGTCCCACTCGCTCACGAGAACGCCTAATATACCACGTCGATAAATCGTCAACAAATCTTTCTATTTCACTTGATGCTGTCTGAGCGTCATATTTATCAAGCGACTCAGTAACAATTTGAACGACTTGTTTGATTCGCACAAGAATCCACTTGTCAAGAATATTACTTGATACTTGATACTTGATACTTGATACTGATTTTGGCCTCCATCCATCGAAGTTAGCGTATGTCACGAAGAAGTTATACACATTCCACAATGGAAGATGAAAGTTTCTGCGGGTCTGGTCAGCCAGTGTATAGCCGAACAATAGGTTTTGGGCCGGGGAGGCTTTTGCGTACATCCAGCGCATCACATCTGCTCCCATTTTATCTGCCCCCTCATTAAACTCAATTGCGTTTCCCCAGGATTTATGCATTTCTCTACCTTTTTCGTCAAGAACGGTCCCATGTCCCAGCACCGTTTTAAACGGTTGGACATTTTCCAGTACCGCACTCATTGCCAAAAGGCTATAAAACCAACCTTTAAACTGGCCCGGAAAACTTTCAGTAATAAAATCCGCCGGAAACCACTCTTGCCAATATTTCTTGTCCGTCATATATGAAACTTTCTTAGACTTCGGATCAATAAGGGTTGAAAATGGTACAATACCAGCGTCAAGCCATGGATTGCCGACATCAGGAATCCGGGAAGCACGCTCACCACACTTTTCACAAATGACTTTGACCTCATCAATCCAGGGTCGGTGAGGTGAATGTCCTGAAAACTTTTCCCAACCTTCAACTGCTTTCTCCTTTAATTCCTCCTTCCCTGCTATTACCGTAAACCATCCGCACGCGCTACATCTCCAAATAGGCAACGCAAGACCCCAATACCGCTTCTTTGAAATCAACCAATCACCCATATTGCGAATCCAGTCAAGCTCCCGCTCGCGAGCAAATTCAGGAATCCAGGTAATTTCTTTTGTTATTTCTGCCATTTTGTTGCGTATTGGATCCATAGCAATATACCATTCAGGAACAGCCCTGAACACAAGTTCCGTCTCACAGCGCCAGCATACAGGGTAGCGATGGGTATACTGTTCCTGCTTCACCAACCACCCAATCATTGAAACCTCGGGTTTTTCTTTCTTTAAATAGTTAATTATTGGACGGGAGTCCGCTGCTGCGCGACCTGTGAGAAAGCCAAAACCGTCTATAAAATGTGCCTGCTCGTCAATAGCAATAATTGTGGAAAGTTCGAATTTGCGGCCGAGCACAAAATCCTCATGCCCGGCTCCGGGCGCAATGTGCACGAGTCCTGTCCCCTCCTCGCTTGTTACCAATTCTCCCCCATCAATTGTTTTATGAAATGTGCGTGGTTTTTCGCGCCGAGCGCTATCTACTGCAGGCAAGCTATCAAAAGGGCCTTTATAAGAAATATTCAGCAGTCGGTCACCGGTAACTTCCTCGAGCACTTCGACATCTCGTCCAAGAACCGACACTATCCTATCACGTGCAATATAGTAGATATCTCCATCCTTTTTTACGCGACTGTAAATAATCCCCGGATTTACCGCAATTGCCACGTTTGCGGGAAGTGTCCATGGTGTCGTAGTCCACACCAATAAGTATTCCCTAACTCTGCCTACAATAGAATATTTGAGCGTGACTGCGGTATGGGTAAGTTCCCGATATCCTTCGGTTAAAATCTCATGGTTTGAGATAGCGGTTTCGCAGCGTGGACACCACGGTACCGCATCCAACCCCTCATAAATCAAGCCCCGCTCATGACACCTTTTCAAGAAGTTCCAAATCATGTAGTTGTTCTCGGGAGAGTATGTAATGTATGAGTTGTCCCAATCCATAAAATATCCCAGGCGTTTTGATTGCTCTGTTTGTACTTTAACAAAGTGGTTCACTCTTTCTTTACACGCCTCAACAAAGCGGGCAATTGAGCGGAATTTATCACCCACAACCAAATTCTCAATATCGTGTTTACTTTTAAGTTTCAACTCCTTCTCAACATTCACCTCAACCCAAAGTCCTTGGGCGTCAAATCCGTTTTGAAACCGCTGCCTGTACCCCTGCATATTTTTATACCGTTGCCACAGGTCTTTGTAGGTTCGTCCCCACGCGTGATGAACTCCCATGGGATTGTTGGCAGTAATCGGCCCATCTAAGAAGCGAAACAGTTTTCTGCTTTTATTATTTTTTGTGAGGTATTTCTTGACAATGCCACTCCTGTACCAATGGGAAAGCAGTTCCTTCTCCATCTTTGGAAAGTCAGGACGAGAGGGTACCGGCTTAAAAAAAAGCCTTTCTGTTCTCTTTGCCATGCCTCAATTGTACATAAAAAGGAAGTAAAATTGAAGGTGGTATTAGCAAGTGGTATACTGGCACCCTATGAGGCAGGAACACAACTCTCTTGCACAAACAATAGAAAACCTTAAATCAAGTGATCAGGCACGTGTTGCAGTGTTTCTCGAACAACTCTATATGTCAGGAAAATTTCGCTATAGTGTTGTGAAACCTCAAAGAGCACGAGTGACACCGGAAGACATTATTAGCCTCAATAGTGTCTATGTCGCCTATTTCGATGAGATTACATGGAACATCCGTTTCCTAGGAATTGATTTCGCAGCTACTGCCCAAGAAGAAACAAAGCGAGAACTTGAATTAGTTAAGGGAATTGTTGAATCACTTCCAGGACAACCATTTACCAACGCCCGTGATCCGTTAGCACGTCAGCTTATTACCGACATACTTTTACCTCAAAATTTAGAGGTTATTGCTGGTGTTGAGAGTTCCAAAAAGGAAAATGGCGAACGAGTGGTGAGAGTATTGTGGCCACGCGGGTTTAGGGAAGCACTGGGAGCGCCAGAGCGATTAAAAGACGATTCTGGACTTGCACTCGCGTGTATGTTTTTAAAAATGGGGAATTATTCGCTTGAACCACCTACCTCGATTATTCTCCCGAAATCAAACCAGTAACATCACCACGAGGTTTTAACCTGCGGTAACCGCATCACGATAGAGAAGTAATGCTGTTCTTACTGATTGTTCATTCGCACGAAGAAATACACCAACGACCGCTGGAGGGTGAACTTCCATTCCTTCGGACGTAAAAAATCCCTGAAAACTTATATCGCGCGTCGCCTCCCGTAATATCCGGTCGAAGACTTGTTTGGGAGATATATCTCTTTTATGGGAAGGAGTTTTTCGGACAATCATTGTTAAAGGCAGCTTAGGCAGACGAGTGCCACTAATTACGCGGTTGAAATTATCCTCAAGCAGTTTGTCCTTCCACTCCCAGTTGAAAATAGCATCTTCAAGAGAAAGAATGGTTGTCCCAAGAATAATGCAACCAACTCCTTCATTAAATATCTGCTCTTGTTGTGTCCCTTGTAATTGTCGTGCATAGAAACGCGTATCTGGTGCAATTGCTGCAATTAGATTCCCTCTTGTACCCGACCTATCTAATACCGAATTAACCGCTTCTCTCCCCAGATCAATAAGTGCGAGTGCACGCGTTCGCACAACAGAAAGGGGATGTCCACTTTTTTCAGATAGCGACCGAACCATCTCTGTTTGTGTAATAATTTGTGAAGGAGTAATACCTCTTCTTTGTTCTGGTCTCATATTTCTCTACTTCCAGTAGAACTTCATCTACCTTGCCTCAAGAAGGCGGGGATTTCGAAGCGTTCTCCAAACTCATCATCCTTGGGCTCTGTTGTCTTCTCTTCTTCCTCGTTTTCCTCACGAGTCTCGTCTGTCGGCTCAAGGGTTGGTTGAGGTTTGACTGCAGTTTGGGTTATTTGCGCAAGTCGTGCACGCGCCTCATCAAAGCCGGTCGCAATAACAGTAATACGCACTTGATCGGACAACCGCTGGTCAATTGATGCACCAAAGATAATATTTGCATCTGCATCAGAGTGCTCGGCGATAATCCGCGCTGCCTCATCAACCTCCGCCATGGTCAGGTCCGGGCCACCCGAGATATTAAACAACACTCCCTTTGCACCCTCGATTGAGAGGTCAAGAAGAGGAGAGGAAATCGCTGCTCGTGCTGCCATTTGTGCCCGCGCCTCACCCACTCCCGTACCAATACCAAGAAGGGCTGAACCCGCTTGGGTCATAATTGCTTTTACATCCGCAAAGTCAACGTTAATAAGTCCCGGTTGGGTGATAATCTCGGAAATTCCTTGCACGCCTTGCGAGAGCACCGAGTCGGCCAGGCGGAACGCATCAAGGAGCGTCACCTTTCGGTCAATGACATCCATAAGGCGCTGATTGGGAATAATAATGAGTGTATCAACCTTTCCCTTAAGCGCTTCAATTCCCTCTTCTGCCACCACTGCGCGCCGCGCACCTTCAAAGGCAAAGGGTTTGGTAACAATGGCTATAGTCAACGCTCCCACCTCACGCGCGACCTCGGCAATAATCGGTGCAGCCCCTGTTCCGGTCCCTCCACCCATACCTGCAGTAATAAACACCATATCAGAGTCAAGAAGCAGCTCTTTAATCTTTTCTCTTGATTCTTCTGCTGCTTGTTGTCCAAGCTCATGATTTCCCCCAACACCCAACCCCCGCGTTAATTTTTCACCAACTTGAACTTTTGTGGACGCGAGGTTTGATAGAAGGACTTGTGCGTCGGTATTAACGGCAATGAACTCAACACCGGAAATCTTATCTTGAGAAATCATGGAGTTAATTGCATTCCCTCCGCCGCCACCAACCCCAATTACTCGAATCTTTGCCAACCGCGTGGTATCTGGTTTAACAAGAGCCATTAAAGTGAAGTACCGCTATTGTGGATAAATTTTCAGGAGTTGTCAAG
>CAYIKF010000014.1:0-5599 GCA_964363945.1 uncultured Gammaproteobacteria bacterium | reverse complement strand
AATCCCTTTATAACCTCCACAACCTTCCCCACCACTCCTTTGACAGGGAGGCCTTCGAAGGGACGGGTGAAATGACCAATACGAAAACCCGAAGGAGGGGCAACGTTTTGTGCTGCCCAAGTAACCGCCCCCACAGTTGCGGCAAATGCGGGCGTTGAGACATCGTCAACGAGTCCCGAAATACCGGTGGGTATACCCACCCGAACGGGGAGTGCTAAGATTCGCCGTGCTGACTCAACCGCACCTACCGTCAATGCTCCCCCTCCAGTAATCACCACTCCTGCCGGTGTTCTCCCTCCAAGCCCCGTGGCTTTCAATTCCATCCCTACCATTGTCCAAATTTCGTTGAGCCGTGGCCGTATAATCCCCTCTGAAAGCGTCCGCTTTGATACTGTTCTCTCCCCATCATCGACACCCAACCCCGACACATCTATCTCATCTTCCTCTTTATCCTTTTTAGTGGGCAGAGAAAGAGCAATTTTAATCTTCTCCGCACTCTCAAGTGAGGTGCGCAACCCTATGGCCAGGTCATTGGTAATATTTTTTGATCCAATAGGAAGCACTCGAGAATGAACCAGTGCGCCATCGGTGAAAACGGCAATTGAGGTCGTACCTGCTCCAAGGTCAATTAACACGACCCCCAGTTCCCTCTCGGTATCAGAAAGCACCGATGCGGCGGCGGCAAACCCCGAGAACACCACACCGGAAATTCGTGCTCCCACCTCACTTACACACTTGGTTAAATTGCGAATGGCAGTTGTTGACGCGGTTACAATATGCGCTTCGACCTCAAGCCGCACCCCACTCATACCCACCGGATCCTTTATTCCCCTCTCCCCATCTACAATAAACTCACGAGGGAGCACATGAATAACTTCGCGACCTGCCGGAAGCGATATCGCACGCGCGGCATCAATGACCCGCTCAACATCATTCCCTTCTATCTCTCCCTCTGGTGAAGATATTGCGACTACCCCATGAGAGTTTTGACCTTGGATATGTCCGCCATTAATAACAACGACGACGTTCTCGAGTGCAAACCCTGCCATCCGCTCTGCCTTCTCAACCGAAGCTACAACCGCACCAGATGCTTTCTCAATATCAACAATTTGTCCCTTCTTAATTCCATCAGGCGGCGCAGGAACAGACGCCACTCCCAAAATTTGAAGTGTCTCATCCTCTGGACTTGTGTTAGCAATGACGGTTGCAATCTTAGCAGAACCAATGTCTATTCCGGCAATAACTTTTCCTTTGGCCATATGTTTGTGTCATGTGTCAGAGATTTTTTTCTTGATACATGATACCTGATACGTGATACTAGAATGTAACCACTGGGTTTTTAAATCTCATATCTATTTTCACAGGTTGTTTGCCCTCAATTGTAGAACGGGCAAGTATAAATTGTAAAGAGCCGACTAAAAGACGAGGGTCATGACTTTCTCGCGGGAACCACACGTCAACGCCCTCAACTCGAAAGGTGAGTGCATCAGCCGTCAATTCCATGTCTTGTATACCTCGGGCCCTGCTCATAAGGTCGGCAACTCCAAGGTAAGATGATAAATTAGGATTGTAGTCAGAAATACTCATAAGGGAAGAAGGGATAACCAGAGTGGGCAAAGTTGTGGCATCTGTTGTCCCTACTCTACGCCCCTCATGGTCAACGAGAAATAACTGTTGAGATAGCTTCCCGTCCGGGAGACGAAGTACAAGTGCACCATAAGGTTTGGTGATGGTGAGCACAACCTCTAATTTCCCGGAAAGATGCCTGAAAACTTTGACTTCACGCACTGAGGGTAACGATAATGCAGTATCCTTTATCGCGCGCGTTGAAAGTGTCAAAAGACGCGCTCCTATGAGCGGTGCGAACAGCTCATCAAGACTTGCTATGCACGGACTATATTGGGTCTTGCAGGTAATTTTTTTTACTTTGATAGAACCTAAAAAAAGTACCAAAGGTACCAAAAGTATCAAAAGTATCAAAGAGAATTTGAAACTTGAAAATTGAAACTTGAAAATTGTCATCTTACTCCATATATTTCCTGACGAGGTCCACTAGCTTTTCGGCTGCATCTTTTTGGACCAGTTTTTTTGCAGCACGAGCAGCGCTGCGCGGTACTGGAGTGTGCAATATCTCATCAATGGTTGAAAGTAAAAACTCGGGTGTTAGTTGTTCTTGAAGAATTACGCGTGCAAGACCTGCTGAGGAGAGAAGCTGTGCGTTTTTCACCTGTTCCCCCCGCTCACTCCACGGAATAGGAATAAAAATTGCGGGCACTCCAACCGCTGCAACTTCCGCGACCGTATTTGCTCCCGCTCTACCCACTACAAGCGATGCACGAGCCAATACGTTAGGAATCTCAGAAGGTGCCAAATTTGCATACACTCGGTAGCGACCTGGAAAGCGTGTTTGCTTGGCTGCAAATTTCCTGTAATCAAGCGTCCCTGTTTGATGAATGACACGGTAACGGTTAACCAGCCGAGCTAGTATTCGCGCAACTGCTCGATTAATCGTTTGTGAACCTTGGTTTCCTCCGGTAATAAAAATAAGCGGCGGCTTGGTCGGCCTTCTTTTTATCTCAAGAATTTCGCGTCTTACCGGATTGCCTGTCAAAACTGTTTTCTCATGGGGGAACTCAGGAGCACTGGTATGGTAGGAGAGTGCAATCGCGGCCGCAAACGGGGAGACCGTTCGATTCGCGAGTCCCGAAGCTGCAGTCTGTTCATGTATCACCGATGGAATATTCAATACCCATCCCGCAATGACCATGGGAGGAGAGAGATATCCGCCAAATGAAAGGATGACACGAGGTTTCAGTTTAAGAAGAAGAACAAGTGCATGGAAAAATCCGATAGGAATACGAAGCAGGGAGGGAGCAGTCCAGCGTGTCCATCTTCTCTGAAATCGCCCCGTATAAAGGGTATAAAAAGGAATACCAAGCTCTGGTATTATCTTATACTCCAAAGAGGCAGTCTTGACACCTTCCATAGCAAATTCTCGACCAACCCACGAAATATTCCAATCAGTGGTACGTCGTATTTGCTCAATAACTGCCAGTGCGGGGGTAAGATGTCCTCCGACAATGAGTAATGTTTTCTTCCTCATCGCTTGACCACCCTCATTTTTGAAATATTCACCACAATCCCCAGTGCAAAAAGGGTTACAAAGAGAGATGACCCGCCATACGAGAAAAAGGGGAGTGGAATACCGGTTAAGGGAAGAGTGGCAGTCATTGCCGCAATATTAACCAGCGCCTGCACTCCAATCCATGTCCCAATACCTACCGCCACCAGCTTCGCAAAGTCCACCTCAACTCCCTTTGCAACAACAAATATACGTGCGACAAGAACAACGAACAGGAAGATAACAACGAGCGATCCAACAAACCCTGTTTCTTCAGCAATGACTGCAAAAATTGAGTCAGTTGCTGCCTCTGGCAAGAAGAGAAACTTTTGTCTGCTCTCCCCTAATCCTACTCCAAATAAGCCCCCCGACGCAACAGCAAGCAGGACTTGTTTTACATGATAGGAAGCCTGGAACGGATCAAACACACCGGAAAGAAAAGAAATGAGACGCTGTTTTCGATAAGAAGAAGAAAGAGCCAGCGCCACGGTAACTGCTCCCGCAAGAGGAATAAGTGCAATAAAGAGGGTTAGCGGTACTCCACTCACAAAGAACAGCACAAACGAAGTCACGCCAATGACAACACTGGTACCCAAATCAGGCTCTCTAACTATCAACCCACCAACCAGCGTTACTGCGAAAAGAAAGGTAAACACATGAGTCCAACCTAAAACCTCATGTTTGGTGAATAAGCGAGAAAAGTAAAGAATAGAGGTAAGTTTTGCAATCTCTGCCGGTTGGAAGCTAAACTGCCCAAGTGTTATCCAGCGTCGGGCACCAAGCGCCATGGTACCCACTGCGGGCACAAGAACGAGCACTAGTGCAATAACAGTAAGCCAGAAAAGAGGGGTTGCAATTTTTTCCCACAGAGTTGATGGTAAACGGGCGGAAATAAAAAAGCCTGCAAGGCCAAGGGCCGCCCACATGAGCTGTTGCTTTGCGAAAAAAAACTTGTCACCGAATAAATTTTGTGCTTGGGCAACTGATGCGTTGGTCATCATCACCAAACCGACAACAGTAAGAATAATGGGTAACACAAGAAGAATTTTATCAACCTCAACGCGCTGGGTTTTTAAAGCAACACTTTTTCTCATGGATCTGGTTTACGTTATTGGGTTACGAAACCCGTATCGTTTAGCGTAAAACGTCAAACGTCACCTTTAGACGAAACGGGCATCGTTACCGTAACCGCCTTACGACTTCTTTAAACTGCTCCCCTCTGTCTTTGTAATCTTTAAACATATCAAACGATGCGGCAGCAGGGGAGAGGAGTACCACATCACCGGGCTGGGCATGATAAGCTGCATTCTGTACAATCTCAACCATATTCTTGCCACCGACCACTATTTTCCCAGTAAATCCACCAACTTTGAGCGCTTTTTGTATTTCTGGACCTACTTCCCCAATAATAAGAACCGCTTTTATATGCTTTCTATTCGCCAATTCTTTCCCAAATTCTTCGTATGAGAGCCCCTTACTTGATCCGCCCAAAATTAAAATAACAGGCTCGGTAAAGCTGGCAACAGCTGCTAAAACCGGAGCAGGACTTGTAGCAAACGAGTCGTTATAGAAAGTAATTCCATTATGGGTCCCAACCAACTCCAAGCGATGGGGGAGTCCTTTAAATGAAAAAACTCCCCTTTTTATCCCTTCCACTGTTGCCCCAGCCAAGTACGAAGCACATGCAGCCGCCGCGACATTTTCCCAATTATGCCGCCCCCTGAGCAACAGTTTATCTACAGAACCCACCTCTTCTTCTTTATCAATATTCACGACAATTTTCCCGTGCAACACATACGCTCCCCTCGCCTGCTCTTTAACACTTGCCCAGTAGACTGCCGCTCGGGTCTTTTGAGCAAAACTGGCAGGCGTTTCGTAATCTTTCATAAGCACCGCGTAATCTTCTTGTGTTTGAAACCTCACAATATTCTCTTTTGCCGCAACGTACTCCTCTCTGTCTTTGTGCCAATCAAGGTGATCGGTCGTAATGTTTAATACCACTGCAATATGAGGACTGCGCTCAATATCAATTAATTGAAACGATGAGAGCTCTAAGATAACGAAGTCATCTGGTTTAAGAAGTGGCAATAATTCAAGATAGGGCTTCCCAATGTTTCCAGCCAAATAAACAGACTTCCCACCTGCCTGCCTTGCCTGCGCAAGCAGGGCAGGCAGGCTCTTCACTAAACACTCATATACAAGTGTAGCGGTTGTCCCCTTTCCTTTTGTACCAGTAATACCAATAACAGGAGCGGGGCATAAAGAAAAAAATATGTTGGTGGCGCTGGTAATTTTGGCTCCACCCTTTACAGCATCTAATATTTGGGGTAAATCAGGTCTTACTCCTGGAGAACGAACAATATAGTGAAAACCCTTCAATCCACCTTTTAAATAATCTGGCCCACATCTAACATCAAACCTCAAACTTCTAACATCAACCAAATCAAGCTCTTCTTTTTCTTTTTGGTCAAAAACCGT
>CAYIKF010000013.1:12686-16426 GCA_964363945.1 uncultured Gammaproteobacteria bacterium | reverse complement strand
GGTACCCAGAGTGATTCAGGCTGTTCTTCATGGTGCGCAGGAGGCGGTGGAGGCGGTGGAGGAGGGGGAGGAGGACCTCCGCCCCCACCCGGTGGTCCCGTGTGTAATTACAGCGAGGTAAGTTTAAATGTTTCTCCCAACCCTGTAGCAGTTGGTCAGAGTATTAACTTTAGTATTACAGGGGACGCCTCAACTTTCATTGGTGATTCATGGACCGGGGGAGTCACGGGATGTAGTGGGCCGTGGAATAACATCACGTGCACCTCAACAGCGCCAGCAAGTACTTATACCTGGACTCATGAATGGAAACATTGTGAGGGGAGTTTTGATAATTGTTCTCCTGTATGTAGCGAGAGTGCTCCTTTTACCGTTACCTGTACCCCCTCGAGTCCTCCTTCTGGTCCAACACTGACTGCTCCTCCCAATGGTGCCTCTATTACCACCAGTAGTGTCACGCTTGACTGGAGTACGCTTGCCAATTGGGGTAATCAGTGTAGTGATCCTACAAGTAATGATGTCTACCGAGTATATCTCCAGTCATTTGACTGTATTAGTGCACCTGATCCCAGTACCCAGGTAGGCTCTGTTACCCGTGACAGTGGGGTAACAGAACTTCCGGTCTCTGGTCTCTCTGACAATACCTGTTATGTCTGGAAGGTGCGGGCTGACTCAGGAGTTGGGTTTACAGACTCAGGACCTCGTACCTTTAGAGTTCTTCTTAATGCCAATGCCTGGTGGCAGACAAAGGATGGAGATATGTTAAGTTCCGGTAATATACGCTCCCTTATTCCCCAACAGTGTGTTGATAGTCCAAGCTGTACAGAGGAGTTCTCACTTCCAGGTGGGGGAGGATACCCAGGAGTAGTTGCCTACTCGGGAGGTTCAGCAACCTTTACCCAGGGTGTAGTATCAAACAAAGGATGGCTGGTAAACTCAGGCTACTATGGTCGCAGGTATGACTACTCTTGGTTTGCCAAGCTCGCTCCACCTGAAGTCTTCACTGATCCCAACTCTGTCATTACCGACTCACAGATTAACGGAGGAGATCTTGTCTCGGGCTTCGCTTCAGGAGGATATGTCTGGAGATACAGAAATGGAGACTTAACCGTCAATGGAACTGCCAATCTGGGAAACAGAAAGGTAATTCTCTTTATCAATGGGAACTTAAACCTTAATGGCAATATTACCCTGACCGATGGTGAAGGTTTCTTCATGGCTATTGCCAAAGGGAATATTCAAATATCTCCTTCTGTCTCTCATCCCAACCAACCGGCTCTTGAAGGATTCTTTGTGACTGACGGTACCTTCTCAACCGGTACCCAAAACCCCACTCCCGATAATCGTCTCTATATCAGAGGGAGTATTGCTGCCTGGTCAGGAGTTGCTCTCCAGAGAAACCTTGACCCCAACCGCTCAAATGGGGGAAACAATACCACCCCAGGGGAACTCATTGAATTTCCCCCCGACCTTATCTTCACCTTCCCCAGACAACTTGCAAGAGAAGGGATAGTATGGAGAGAAGTAGCTCCATGAGGTTGTACAGATTGAAAGTAAATTAAATTTATTCATTAAGTTCGTAAGAAAATATCTCTCAGCTTGACATACAGAGTAAACTACGAGAGAATATATCTATATCCCTGTAGGGTATTTCGCTACAGGGAAAATTTTTGGTTTCGCAAAGCAAGAAATACCTTAAAACTACAGCTATGAAACAGGTAACACGTACAAATGACGATGGTTTATCTTCTCAGAAAGGTGAAATGGTACTCCCCAAAAACTGTATCCTTCCCAACCACGTTGCCTTAATTTGTGATGGAAACAGGCGCTGGGCACGCGCTAGAGGATTGTCAGTTGTTGAAGGTCATAAAAATGGTGCCCAGGCTATAGGAGATATTGCCCGTGCCTGTCGTGATTTTGGCATTCATACCTTCACCGTCTGGATTTTCTCATCAGAGAATTGGTCGCGGGGGAAGAAAGAGGTAGATAATATTTTACATTTAATTGAGCAGATGCTTGATAAGCATATTGAAGAGGCAAAGAAAAATAATGTGCGAATTATTCATTTGGGAAGAAAAGATAGAATACCTCAAAGTCTTGCCTTAAAACTTGCCAAAGCCGAAATAGAAACCAAGGATAATACAAAATACGTGTTTAACGTAGCCATTGATTATGGTGGGCATGACGAGATTGTGCGAGCAACAAGGAGGATTGTTGAAGACGATATTCCCTCATATGACATAGACGAGAAATTATTTGCATCCTATCTTGATACTCATGATCAGCCCTATCCTTATGTTGATCTCTTAATCCGCACCTCAGGTGAACAGCGGCTTTCAGGACTCTTGCCCTGGCAAATGAACTACGCTGAGATTTGGTGGGAAGAGAGTCTCCTCCCTGATTTTACCAGAGAGCGGTTTGTTGAGGCGCTTCTTGATTATTCGAGACGAAACCGACGGTTTGGAGGCAGTAATACCGTTCGTAAATTCGACTTTCAGCCACAGCTTGTTGCACGGCTTGAGCTTGATTGGTGGCGGTCGCGTAAATTCGCTGATGAGCGTGAGTTTGCGGGTGCGTTCGTCAACTATTTGAAAGAGCAATTTGGTGTTTCGCTCTCAATTGCAAAAGAAGCAACCGACATGTTCGCACGAGCACTTATTAAAGGAGAAACAGAAGGGGATTGGAAGGGGACAAAGCGACTACTGAATCATTTTTATACCTTCCTGCAGAATAATGTGAAGCTGGCATTTGAACCGCGGTTTGTGGCAAGTTTGGAACTTGATTATCTAAAAAAAAGCAGAGGAGGAAGGCATCGCGGAGAGCTTCATGGTATAGTGCGTACACTGTATGCAGAACTTTTTCGTATTCCGCTTCTTCAGGCGAGTAAAGTTGCCCATCTTCGCGTGCTTGCTCAAGAGCAAGATGAGCAGGCACAGGAGGCAGTGGGGAAGACAAAAGACGCTTTTCACAAACGTGCTGAAGAATACCTCACTCGTTCCTACGAAGCGCTCAAAGAACGAGTAGTATAGATGGATGTCGCAGGAATAATCTTAGCTGGTGGGCAAGGGAAACGCATGCATTCCCGACTCCCCAAAGTCCTTCATAAAGTAGCTGGAAGACCGCTTATTGAATATCCCATAAGACTTTTACGGGCACTTGAATTGGAGCCAATTGTAGTTGCTGTGGGTTATAAAGCAGAACTTGTTAAAAAGACGGTTGAAAAACTTAACAAAGCTATCCTCTTTGCATATCAACCGAAGCCCCTGGGAACAGGTAATGCGGTCCGCCTTGCGCTACCACTGGTCAAAAAGAGCAAAACTGTTATGGTCTTAAACGGCGATGACAGTGCATTTTATCGGCCGGAGACATTGAGGCGGATTCTTGACCACCATACCAAATCAGGCGCCGATATGACATTAGTCACATTAGAGGTTACCGATCCGACGGGTATGGGAAGAATTGTTCGTGATACTCAAGGTACGTTTCGTGCTATTGTGGAGGATAAAATAGCAACAGACGAGCAAAGGAAGATAAAAGAAATTAATGATGGGTGTTATGTATTTAGTACTGACTGGCTTTCCCGTTTTATTGACAAAATACCCGAATCACCAGTGGGTGAGTATTATTTGACAAGTCTTGTCGAGATAGGGGGCAAATTTGGCACGAAGATTGAAACATTCAAACTTCCTGATAATAATGAGTGGTTTGGGATTGATACGAAAGAGAAGCTGGAAGAAGCAAAT
>CAYIKF010000013.1:10748-12586 GCA_964363945.1 uncultured Gammaproteobacteria bacterium | reverse complement strand
TGCATTCCGAGTAACCAAAGAACTGCCTCTTTTTTATAGCGGCGGTCACCTCGGGAGTTAATGCGTATTGCGGGAAGTTTACCTCGTTTCCCCCAGCGCTTGATAGTTAAAGGAGAGACACGCAAAATATCTGCAACCTCACGAACTGTTAATAAATCAGGGAGTTCTTCAAGTCTAATTTTTTTGTTTTGCGCCATGGAGCGAGTGTGGGGCAGTTATTATTTTGAGCTTTGAGAAAAACAAGCTATGCTTATTTCTGTCAAGAAACAAGCTATGCTTATCTTGAGCCTTGCGAAAAACAAGCTATGCTTATCTAGTAAAGAAAGTATCAAAAAGGGTGGTATTGTGTCAAGTAGCAAAATCGGCGGGTGCGCCCCAAAAAGAGCGAAGCTCAATTTGGGGCTTGACAACCTATAGGGTATGTTTTTATACTTGCGCTACTGTTCTCCATTCCACAGTTCCCATTAGTAATTTATTCATTTTTGTCGTGTGGAATGGGGAAGGAAAGTTAAAAGGGGGTGAAAAAAATATGATGGATGATATAAGATTTGAAGAAGAAGAGAATGATGAAGTAATGGAAGCACAGGCAGCAGATGAAGAGGAAGAAGAGGGAGAAGAGAAGAAAGAAGAGAAGGAAGAAGAGAAGGAAGAGGAGAAGGAAGAGTAATCTCACTTTGCCTCTTATGGCCCCGATATCCCTAGCGGGATACTGGGGCCTTTTTGTTGGATTTTGACAGAATTAGATTCAAGATAGTATACTACAGCCGCGATGGAAAAAGTTCCGCGCAGAGAGATTTTGAAATGGGTGCTTATGGCGGCTGGAATGATGTTTGGTCTCCCTTCTTCCACCAACAGACGAGTTAGTGCAGCTTCCATTGAAACTCCTCAAATGCCAAAAGAGATTGATAGACGGGAAATTTACAAACGAATTATTAAACCACTTGAAGATGAATCATTAAGAAAAAGAGAGGAGAGAGCAGCACAAAATCCTGAGTATTCACACCGCGTTGAGCAAGGGCTTAACGAAGGTAGATTAAATATTGCCTTAGTTGGTTACGGTGAAACCCATGAACCACCATTGACTGAGCGAGCAATCATAGGATCAATTTCTATCTTTTCGCTTAATACAGAAACCGGTAAAGTTGATATAGTATCCCTTACTCATGATATTCGAGCGCCAGAAATTGAGCGGTATGAAGCGGCACGAGGGAGAAATAGTGGATATCCAATAAAGATAGGAAAAGCGTATCTAACGGGCGGATTTGGTCTTATGAGAAAAACGCTTGAAGATGCAACAGGCTTTTCGATTGATTATCAAGTAGTTTTTCGTGATTCTGTGATAGTTGATTTTGTTGACAATGTGCTTGAGGGAGTTGAGGTTGATAATCCAACCGATTTTGATGTTCACCCTTTTTACCTTAATGGTGTAAAGTATGGACTTGGACATTTTCCAGCCGGAAGGTACATGTTTGGTGGTCAGAGAGCGATTCAATTTATAAAAACTGTACCAAAAACGGACGGCTCATATTATGGGAAACACTTGGAGCACAACGTACGAAAACATTTAGTATTTAAATCTATTTTGCAAGAAATAGAAGAGAGTTCTGGTGATGCTAGCTTTTTAATTGAACTCCTTTCATTCTTTAACGAACAGCGAGGCAAGGGATTGCTTCGCTATGATGCAAACCTGCGTGAATTCTTTACTAATAACATTTGGAGTATTATCGACTCCTTGCGAAATGTCATTATTCATAAAGATGATATTTCTTTAATTGAGTTTGGCAAGGCATTGTACGTTGTCGATCCTGCGCAAAGCGAGGTAAAAGGAGGGTTGGGTG
>CAYIKF010000013.1:7210-10648 GCA_964363945.1 uncultured Gammaproteobacteria bacterium | reverse complement strand
CCGGATTTAGTTAATGGATATTGGAAGTCGATGAGGAGTAGAATTAAAGCATTAGTCCTTGAGCCTTAAAGATACTGCTCTTCGAAGAAGTTATATACTGCCCCTGAAACGCGCCAGGTAAACCACCCGTTCTTCACAAATGAGTCCTCGGGTACCGCATTATTTCCTTTTGAGAATATAGCCATCGCGTAGGCAATTTCCCCCTCTGGTCCATCGATTAAAATAAGACCCGAGTCGCAATCTACCTCCCTCCACGCATCAGCTGGGTCATTAAAATATCCCACTTTATGGGCAACACCTACATGCGGAGGTGGAGGAATAAGACCTTGATTGTGGAGACGAGGAAGTTCACGTGGGTAAAAACCGATATAAGCATTAAGTCCTGGTTTGCCTTCAGTCAATCTCTTTATTGCAAAAGCGGTCCAATAGCGATCCTTGAAAATCTGGTTGCGGTAAAGTTTGACCATTACATCAACAGCTTCATCTGTTGTCATGAGATTGGGTTCTTGTTGCAGGGAAAACACAGTATCAAAAGCAGGAGGGTGATCCATAAAGGTTGTTTTAAGACCCAAAGTTCGTATGAGTTGGTTGACGCGCTCTACCCCTGCCCCCAAATTTCCGTTGCCTACATAATGCTTTAGGAGATTTTGTGCAACAGCAGCCTTGCTTTCACCAACTGCAAGACCGATATCAGTACTAAGTGGCTCGTAAGGATAAAGGCCCTCCTGAAAATCCTTAACTAATTCGTAAAGTACAAATTGATTAATCACGCATCCTGGCTGAAAAGGTTTATCTCCATCGATAGAAACTCGTGCGTCGGTTTGAAGGTCATACAGCGAGATTGCAACTTCTGCGTAGGGCGCAAAATGCTGCTGGTAACGCTTTATCTCGGCGTCTAAAGTTCGAGAAAGTTCTTCCCATTTTGCTTCATATTTTGCTCTCTCAACTACTCTAAAGATTTCACCTATAAACTGACGCCTGGTGCGCAATTGATATAAATCGAGTTCTTTTAATAACATTCAAAGTATAGTATTACACCTGAATTAAAAATGCAATTGATGTATTGACAGAAGGGAGTATTTCCGTTACAATTGTTTAAAGCCAGAAACAGTAAGGCATCCGCCAGCTGGCGGAATAAGTCCTACCGAGGCAGACGCGCGTAAAAGCGCGAAGTAGTAAGTATTAAGTAATATTTACTATTTTGTTAGCCTCGGGAAATCCGAGGTTTTTTAATGATATAAGCAGAGCTTGTTTCTCACTGGCGTTCAAAATAAGCAGAGCTTGTTTCTTGACAGAAATAAGCAGAGCTTGTTTCTCACAGGGGTTCGAAATGAAACGTTCAGAAAAAGTATTTTTAGTTGACGATTTAACCGCGCGTCTAAATGACGCAAAGTCAGTTGTGCTTGTGAATCTCACAGGGCTTAAAATGAGTGAACAAGCAAAATTGCGAGTTCTTCTTCGCGACGCAGGAGCAAAGCTTGCTGTAGTTAAAAATACGCTTCTTGGCCGGGCTATACAAACCTCTAACCTCAAACCTCTAACATCAAACATCCAGCCCGCTCTTACCGGCCCAACAGCGCTCGTTATCGCAGAGGAAGATGAGCTTGCTCCACTTCAAGCACTGGGGAAGTTTATTCGGGAGTTCGAGCGTCCTATGTTGAAGGTTGGTGTGGTAGGAGGGGAAGTATATGAAGAAGGCTCCCTTCTCCGTCTCTCTCGGCTACCTGGACGGGAAATACTGTTGGGGCAAGTACTTGGAGTATTATCTGGTTCCCTATATGGGTTGGTTGGAACTCTACAGGGAAATATGGGGAAGTTGGTTTTTATACTTAAAACAAAAGCTGAGGGAGGTGAAAGTAACTAATGGCAGAAAAGAAAACCCATTCGGCAAGCTCAGGGCAAGCATCCAATGTTGATACTTTAGTTGACCAGATAGGTGAACTTTCAGTTCTTGAGCTTTCTGATCTTGTGAGTAAGCTTCAAGACAAGCTTGGTGTGAGCGCCGTGGCGCCAGCAGCAGTACCAGCGGCAGATGCGGTCACCGGTGGGGGTGAAGAAGCACCCGCTGAGACAAAGTCAACCGCAACGGTTGTCTTAACTGACGCCGGAGCAAACAAGATCGGAGTTATTAAAGCTCTACGAGAGATTAACAACACACTTGGACTTAAAGAAGCAAAGGATATAACGGAAGCAACACCAAAGAATATTTTGGAGAATGTGAAGATGGAAGAGGCAAATGCCGCAAAAGAGAAGTTAGAGGCTGCGGGGGGGAAGGTTGAGCTTAAGTAAAGAAGAAGGTGACGACGGAACGGATGTCATCTTCTTGCTTTTTGTAGTTCTTCGTACTCTTCTATAGCTCTTATTATCTTTGTCTTGTGAGCTTCATCCCCAACGAAATCAAGAATTATTGGTTGATATTCGAGTGGGAAATAATACTCGTGTGGTGTACTTACTTTTTTTGCAAGTGGCACTGCTGGAAAAAACCTATCGAATACGTAGGGGATTGCGCTACCTCTTATTTTTATTCCTCGTGAGCGCAAAAATCTTGTTGTTTGCGTAAATTGATTTTCATCAAGTAAATCGGCAATCCTCGGTAAAGGTCTATCGGTGTTGCCTAACCAGTTTACAGAATTTGTAGGAACTTTATAAGCAAGTCAAGAAAACCATGGGTAAACCCATGGATGAATTGACTCATGAGCCCGAAAGGGCGAATAATTCACAAGCATACTTGCTTGTGAAGCTTAGAAGATACCACGGCTTTAGCCGTGGAGCTTCATAGCGTTGGAATCTTTCGGTGCGCATAAGAAGAGTGTAAGAAATTAGCTTACGGCAACTTTAATTCCCGGCCCCATCGTTGCAGAGACTACAGCTTTTTTAATGTTGGCTTTGCTCACTGCGCGAATTATGCTTTCAATATTTTCTGCAAGGTGTTGGGTGGATTCGGAAGTGCTACCCACAACCGTATGGATAAGCGGTGCATCTTTCTCGGTTTGCAAGACGAGCGTATTACCGGAGAATTTTTCAAGAGCACGCTTGGGATCGTCAACCAGGGTTCCACTTTTGGGATTGGGCATCAAACCCCTTGGGCCAAGTAGTTTAGCGTAGGGAACCAGACGGGGCATAAAGTCGGGAGTAGCCAAGAGGATATCAAAATCAATTACACCTTTTTCTAATTTCTTAAGCGTCTCCTCGCTTGCAACTTCTACACGCTTTTTGGCAACAGACTCGGCGTGGGGAAGTTGTACTTCAAATCGGCCTTTTTTGACAAGCACTAAATGTGCCTCTATTTTGCCATCGAAGCGGGTAATTGCAGTGCTTTTGGCAAGCGAGACTGCTTCCTCAACGGGATACTGTTTTGTCGGGTCAATTTTGGACAGTTGCGCAAGGTATCGCTTGCCACGCTTTTTGGGTTGTTTTACCTTCTTTCGTTCCTTGCTC
>CAYIKF010000013.1:5586-7110 GCA_964363945.1 uncultured Gammaproteobacteria bacterium | reverse complement strand
GGTTCTGGTGTAATCTCGGCAGACACCGAAACAACGCGCTCGCCACCTTTAAGACCTGGAACACGCACGCCACGCTCTTCTTTAAGAGAACGCTTATGTTCCCTCTTTTTTTCCCTCTGGGCCTTGAGGCCCTTCTCCGAACCTTGAGGTTCTCTGAACCGGAGGTCCGGGCCGGAGGCTGGTTCTGTCTGACCTACAAAAGCGGTTCTTGTTTTTCCCATTATTCCACCTTAACTCCCATCGACCGTGCTGTTCCAATGACTACGCGTTTTGCCGCTTCAAGGTCAGCTGTATTTAAATCTTGCAATTTTTCTTGTGCAATTTTTTCAACCTGGGCGGTAGTTAACGTACCCACAGTTGCCCTTCCTGCCGTTCCTGTACCCTTTTCAAGCCCAATTTCTTTTTTAATAAGTTCAGTTACTGGGGGCAATTTTGTCTCAAATGAGAAACTTCTGTCCTCATAAATGGTGATGACCGCTGGAATAATTTGGCCCTTCTTATCTGCGGTTCGTTCATTATATTCGCGCACAAACTCCATAATTGGCACGCCATGCTGGCCCAATGCAGGACCAAGAGGCGGAGCAGGAGTAGCTTCCCCGGCTGGCAAGTTAAGTTTTATTGTCGTTTTGACCTTCTTAGCCATATCCTGAAAATTTCTAGACTTTAGCTATCTGTAAAAAGTCTAATTCTACCGGTGTTTCTCGCCCGAAAATTGACACCAATACCTTTACGTGACCCTTTTCCTCATCAATCTCCGATATTGAACCCAAGAAGTCAGCAAATGGTCCATCTGTAATCCGTACCGCTTCACTAACCGAGAACCGAGTCTTGAAGCGGGGAGCAGGGTTGGCAATAAACTTCTCAATATTTTTGACTTCTTCATCAGAAAGCGGCGTGGGTTTCGTGTTTGCCCCGACGAATCCCGTGATACCTGACGTGGTACGAACCGCAAGCCAGGTAGTATCATCCAAGAGCATTTTGACCAAAAGGTATCCTGGAAAGATTTTTTCTTTTACCGTCTGTTTTTTCCCGCTTTTAATAATGACTCTATCTTGAGTAGGAATAAGAACTTCAAACACGTGGTCTGTTAAGCCCATTGTTTCAATGCGCTGTCGCAATACCTCAGAAACCCGCGCTTCGTGTCCTGAGGTTGTGTGTACCACATACCACGCTGCGTTTTCGGGCGCATTTGGGTTAATGACAATGTGACCGGCAAGTTTTTTCCCTGCACCCCGTTCCGTGATTTGGTGAGTTTGCTCTTCCATATTATTTTGAGCTTTAGTGAGAAACAAGCTCTGCTTATTTTGAACCCCCGTGAGAAACAAGCTCTGCTTATCTATTTACTAACACATTCATTAGATTCGTAAACACAAAATCAAGCCCTCCCACAAATGCACCGACCGCAATCGAAAGAACAATGACCACAAATGAGAGACGCATTGCCTCCGCTTGTGTGGGCCAGACAATTCGCGACCATTCACCTCGAACTTCTTGTAAAAATGCAATAATCGGTTGCATGTAAGC
>CAYIKF010000013.1:0-5486 GCA_964363945.1 uncultured Gammaproteobacteria bacterium | reverse complement strand
TAAGCTTAGCTTGTCCCTCGTTTGCACTCCGGATAGGATATATTGTAGCACACTAGAGAGCTTTGAGTCTAGGAGTTAAGGAATGCTTGTATAAATCGTCTTCTATGTGATACCTTGAGAACAGGAATGCGTATTCGAAAAGCAATAATAGCTGCGGCTGGTTACGGAACTCGTTTTTTGCCTGCAACAAAAGTCCAACCGAAAGAAATGCTTCCTCTCATTGATAAGCCAATTATTCAGTATTTGGTTGAGGAGGTTGTTAATTCGGGAGTAAAGGATATTATCATTGTTACTCGTTCTGGCTCACACGTTGTTGCCGATCATTTCGACTCAAATGTTGAGCTTGAGATGATACTTGAAGCAACGGGTAAGAAAAACGAGCTTACCGAGGTAAAGCGCCTCTCTCGTCTTGCCAACTTTATCTTTCTTCGTCAAACCAAAGATTATCCGTACGGGAATGCAAGTCCACTCCTTGTGGCACGCGATTTAATCAATAATGGGGAGTCGTTTGTTTATATGTTTGGAGATGATTTGGTAAAGAGTAAAGTTCCCGCAACTCGTCAGTTGATTGCGGTTTGGCAAAAGAATCCACGAGCTTGGATTGTTGGTTGCCAGGGGATTCCAATGGAGGAGGTCTATAAGTATGGCATTTTAAAATTAAAAGATGAGGGTCAGACTATCGAGGGAGTAATTGAAAAGCCGGAGGAGAAAAGCGCACCCTCAAATCTTGCTGTTTTCGGCAGATTTATCTTTGATAAGCGAATTTTTAAACATTTAAATCCTAAAAAACTTGGCAAAAATAACGAACTGTGGCTTGCGGATGCGGTATCGGAGTTTGCTAAAAAAGGGAAAGTCTTGGCAGGACGGGTGGAAGGAGAATGGCTAGATACAGGTAACCCATTAAATTATTTGAAAGCAACAGTAAAGTTTGCCCTCGAACGTCCTGATTTAGCCGCACCATTTAAGGAATTCTTGAAATCTACTCTTGAGAAGTGATTCTTCATACTCCTTGTGGTATAATCCAGCTACACGAAAAAGACTTATAGTTGCAAGTCTTTATTCGTATAGTTAAAACAAAATAGTCGAATTGAAACCATACCTATAGGGTGTGGATTTCGAAACGATGAGCACGTTAACAAGTAGTGTTGGTGTGAAAACTTCCAAAGGAGGAAGAAAATGTCGGTAATAGCAATCATTCCCGGGCTGGTATGGTTTTCCCTGTCGCTAGTTCTTGAGCGATCACTAGGACTGACTGTAGTGGGGTTTGTAGTATGGGCAGGTATAACTGTCTATTTGTTGATATCCTACTTCTTGATGCTAACGGGAGAAATTGAGAAGGAAGAAACGATAATAGGGAAGTGCCTATGGATGTCGATAGCAATATTCTGGGGAGTCACCCTCCTTGGGATTACGCTAGTACTTGGGGGAATCCTAGCAAGTGACACGTTTGGGAGATGGTTGGAAAAACATAGGAAAAAATCCCAACTTAGCTCCTAGTTAGAAGCAACTAGTTTCCAAAGGGGGAAAGTCATGACGTTTAGGCAGTTGGGCGGTTCTAGCAGTGTTAGTCGGAGTGATTCTCGGCTCGTTTGGAGGAGTTCTGAATGTCATACTAACAAGATAGAGTGATAGCCAACACTACAACAGAATAAATACTAAGAGCGGGTGTGCCGTTTGACTCAGTTCAAGTAACTGTTTCACTTTGGCATATCCGCTCTTTTTTTTGGGAAACTTTTAAATATCTTGACAAATTTGCCTACGATCGTAGTATATTTGTTTACCATGAAGAAAAAGAAACGAACATCAATTGCAAATCTTTTACTTCTCGGACTTGAAAAATTTGTAGAAGGAGGAGAGCTCATTTTGAATTCATCTCAGGATTTAAAGAACTGGATGTATGAAGTGTATGGTGATTACCCAAAACCAATTACTAAACAGGCTCTTTCTCAAGCAATTAAAAGATTGCGCGAAAAAGGAATTATAGAACAAGAAAAAAGAGAGGAAGGAAATATTGTACTTAGGCTTACCCAGAAAGGTAAAGAAATTGCACTACTTTTAAAAGATGATGATTTGGAATGGGATGGAAGATGGAGACTTGTTATTTTTGATATACCAGAGAGCAAAAGATTAGTGCGGGATACTTTGCGAAACAAATTAAAGGCATGGGGTTTTATTTCTTGGCAGAGGAGTGTTTGGGTATCAAAGAAAAATGTTACAAATCCACTTCGGGAGCTTGTGAAAGAAATTGGTATTGAAGAATGGGTGATAGTATTAGAATCAGACAATGTAGGATTTTAACAAATTATGTACGATCGTAGTATATTTGTTGACTTATGGTAAAAACAACTCCAGATTTTTCGTATGAGCGGAAATTGTGGAAGCAGGGATTTAAAGCTATTGCTGGGGTGGATGAAGTAGGAAGGGGGGCTTGGGCAGGACCGGTGGTCGCTGGTGCTGTAGTATTTTCTCTGATGGGTCCTGCCGCTCGCTCGTCCCGCCCGACGTCCTCGTCCGCCAGCTGGCGGACTGCGGTCGCTCGGCGGGACTCCCTCCGCTCGCGTCACCCATCGGTAATATTAGGTGCGGGAATAAATGATTCAAAAAAACTTAAACCAAGAGAAAGAGAAAAATTGGCAGAATTTATTAAACAAAACGCCGCTTCTTGGGGAATTGGGGAGGTCGGGCCAAGGATTATTAATCGACTAGGGATGGCAAAAGCAACACGTATGGCGTTTAGGCGCGCGATTGCAGAGTGCAACAGTAGATTTGATGGTGTAAGAATTGATTTCCTTCTCATCGATGCGTTTTTTATTCCATATGTTCGTGGTTTGCGACGCCGTCACCAAAAGCCAATTATTAACGGTGACGAGAAATCGCTTTCAATTGCTGCTGCATCAATTATTGCAAAAGTGTATCGTGACGCGCTTATGAGGAAGCTCTCCCGAAAATATCCTCAGTATAAATGGGGAAGGAATAAGGGGTATGGAGCAAGAGCCCATCAAGAGGCGATTAAGCGGTATGGAATGACCCGATTGCATCGAAAAATGTTTGTTGAGACGTGGGAAGCAAAGGCTAGGAAGCGGGTGGAGCAACAAGTTTCAGAAATAACTCATACGTTGCTTTGATATCAGCCATTGCTCGGTGTTTTTCTCCTCGTTTTATCCCAAAATGTTTACAGACTCTTGAAAGTTTTACTTCTGTTACCGCTATAGATGTGTCAGGAAAAATGTGCTTCCAGGCAAGCGTGTGAACGTCTATTGTATGGTAGTCATATGAGGGTTTAATTCCCGCTGTTATAAACGCAAAGTCTAGAAACATCTTGTCAACTCCTATATTCCATCCAGCAGGAACAGCCCCGGGAGCAAGTTCGCTAAGTTCTTCCAATGCCTGTTTTAAGGGTTTTGCATTTTCCCATTTTTCGCGGGCGTATCCGTTAATTTCTAAGGCCTTTTTGTCAGCAGTTTGGATATGAGAAGGTTTCACCTTTGCTTCATATTCCTTTTTAACTTCAAACGTTTTTCCATCAACAACAAGTGCCCCGACCTCTACAATTTCATGAATTGTGGGGTCAAGTCCGGTCATCTCAAGATCGATAAAAAGGAGTGGCCTATCTCGGAAATCAGAGAATTGCATTAGAGGAATTATACAGTATTGAAGAGGAAATTGCGAAGTCAAGTACCGTCTGGTACCTGACTGCGTTGGAACTCATTATTTATTTAATGCCAGCAATATGAGCTAGTGTATTGCCCCATTTATCTTTAACGATAACCAAAGTTTTTAAATTTGCATTTTGGGACACTTTTTCAATAGGGAGACTTGATTCGGGGCTGATAAGTAGGACATCTCGATCGTACTGGTCTGTAGGCCAGTATACATCACGGAATTCAAACTTACCAAAGTTGAAGTTCTTACGGGGAATTGGAATACCTCCCATGTCTGCAATATTTTTGTGATACAGGTTGGGGTCGTATTGGGTATAAAAAAGGGTAAAAATATGAGGTTGAGCTGTTCGTGTTTCAATAACTATATGGGAATAATCATTTTGATACTTCGTAATTTCAGTTAATATTTCTTTCATTCCAGATTGCCAATTTCCACCCTCTTTGTAAGGAAGATAAAAAAGTAAGGTTGTAAAAAGAGAGAGAATCTCTGTTGTTAGAAGGACAAATACCGTAGTCGGCAGAATTATCTTGACTAAAACATTTTGTTTCATTGTCCACCGAATAATTTCTGCTGCTCCAACTGCCGATATTATGTTGAAAAAGACAAACAGTGGTAAAACGCGGGCGGGATAAAACCAATTCCATGTCATCGCTGCCGGAATAGGGAGTATTAGAAGAATAATTATAAAGTTTCGACAATCTTTAAGATGGTTGAATAGATACCAAATTCCAAGAAAAAAGAAAACTATTTCTATCGGATAGAGTATCCCAAATCCCGGGATTTGTTGGGTTGGTTCCGGAGACCCGCGGACAAATAAATTGGCAGGAGAGAAATATGAAAGATAGTGGGCAATAAATTGTTGGATTAAAACATCAGGAGATTTGTTTGCGGTAAACAAGGTTGTTGTTTCTAATCTGCTTGCGGCGGATGAATTGGTTATGTGCAGTATTAGAAGTGGTATTACTACTAGAGCAAGTGCAAAAGCTACGGAAATGACATGAGTTTTTATCTTCAATAATTCTTTTCTACTAATATAAATAAATGCTGTGAGCATAAAAGGAGTAATTAATTTGTAGGCGATGTATGAGTGCATCGAAAGACCGGCAAGAAAAACTCCAATGGGAAGCAGCAGGCGATTTTTTAATCCGAAAAACATAAAAGACAGACCCAATAAAAATAGGGCAAGGCCAAGGTTTGCTTCAAAGGCTGCGCGTGAGAAATGGATTGCCCAAGGGGAAAAGGCTACCAAAAATCCCACAATAAGACTTATTAGTTTTCGGCGGAAGAAATAATATGCCAGCAGCATTGCGGCAATAATAATTGCGGTACCGGATAAAACTGAGACAATTCGTGTTGAAAATTCATTAAGACCATAAAATTTAACAAAGGGTATTGTTAAATAGCTATAGAGTGCTGGTTTGTAGTCGTCAAAAGAACGTAGGACCAGGGGCCATGATGTGCCAAATTCGTCTTTGCCGGTTTTAAGAATAGAGTATGCATTGTAGCCAAGAGATACTTCGTCCCAGTTTAGAGACGGTGGACTTTTTTCTATCCAAAAAATACGGACAAAAAATCCTGCAATAATAATTATTGTTGCCACAAGAAAAAACAGTTGAGGCTTCATTACTTTATGTTTGCTACCCATAAATGGTCTCCGTAGTCTGTTACGGGATTATCCCAGCCCTGGTAATTCTCAAGTAGAGTAAACCAGGGCAAATTGATGCTGGTTTCTAGCTCAGTTATCTCCCGCTGAAACTCTCCCTGAAGGCCGATGTACAGTATATTTTTCTCCGAAGTCCTTTGTAGCTGGAAAGAAGTAAATG
>CAYIKF010000012.1:6163-16976 GCA_964363945.1 uncultured Gammaproteobacteria bacterium | reverse complement strand
TTTCGACTTTCTTCTTACTATTTTTATCTAAAATTTTACTCTGCTTCATTGTGCTTGTTAAAAACTTTATTTATTTTTGAAAATAAATTATTATCAAGCGAACCTAAAATAGCCCTCACTTCATCTCTTTTAACCTTTAATTTACAAAGTTCGATTAAAATTAAGGTATCGACTGAATTTTTAAGGGCGAGTATTTTTGTTTCAAGGTTCTTGGTGTCCATGATTGTTATTTCTTTCTAAGCTTTATACGACTTTTCATTACATTAACCGCGTTTGGTGTTGTATTTAAAATTTCGGCGATCTCGACGACCCCCAAACCAAAGCGTGTCAACAGTTGAACACCCTCTGTCGTTGAAAAGTTTTGGGACTGTGCTTTTAACTGCAAGGCTATTAGTACCCCGAGACGTTTTGAGATAGATTCTAAAAATTTTTTGTTTTCCATATTTATTTATCTTTCTTAAGTGTTGACAGCTCTTTGCTTACATATCCCACTTTTTTACCAATGATGTCAGCAATTTCCGAGGAATCCAGGCCGAAATCAGAAAGATCGGCAATTTGTTCTCTCAGTGTTGCTGCGGCTCCGTTATTAGCAATCTTTAGAAGCAAAGAAACAATGACACTTAATTTGCGATCTATTGATTCTCCTAAGTTTTGTTTATCTTTCACTGCTGAAAATTGACTGTTAAGTAAAGTGTCAACAGTCATTAACATTATAATCCGCTTGGAATTGAATGTCAATCCCCTTAAAGACGCTCCTTACCAATTTAACAACATTCGTCAATTTGTGAATACTCCAAGATCTTACCGGGTATCTAAACGCGTCGTCCGAATGTTTGAAAGAAAAATCAACTGTTTTGAAGGAAAGATTGGGGGACATTTGAGGCATTTCGGTCACCAGGGTGCCCTGTTTGGCTGCGAGGCAGGGATTCGAACCCCGATACCATCCTCCAGAGGGATGTGTCCTACCGTTAGACGACCTCGCAATACTGTTGCATTTTATCACACTTTGAAGCTAAAATGAAATATGATTGTAAAGCGAAAAAGTGGATATTACGTACTGTCAGAGCATACACGCAGAAATCTTGGCGGACCATACAAAACGCGGGAAGAAGCGATAAAACGCTTGCGGCAAGTCGAATTTTTCAAACATCTAAAAGCTTGACAATCTATTTCTTCTTTTTAAGCTCTAGCAACAATTCTTGTTTTAACTGTTCGGCTGCTTCTTTAATCTTTTCCTCTATATCCAAATCTTTCGGAGTTTTTTCTTGAAGATACTGGATAAGTCCTTCATCATATGGAGTTTGGTGAAACCGCTCTAAAAATTCTTCGTGATGTTCTCGTGGTAAATGGTCAAGGATGCAGCCCAAAACTCTGTGGTGTATCATCTCGTCAATCAGTTGATGAAGTTCATCGCGTTCTTCGGGTTCCAGACCCTCACCTTTTAAGGCATTATCTATCTCTTCAAAAATAATTAAATGGTCATAAAATATCTTTGACATAAGTAAAATTTCTAAATAGTATTCGTTTAGCGTTAATCGGTAACGATGCCCGTTTCGTTTAGGGGTAATGTTTAACGTAACCGCCTCACGATACCAGCTTCGTAACCGTAACCATTCAACCAGTTTCTGCTACCACCGGCCTCCCTAGTTTAGTATAAACTATCACGAGTAAAGCTCGTGATATCCTCAGACTTCGTCTTCGGCCAGTTTGTTTTCTTGCGCTTCACCCAGGTGCAACTATGGGTTTCGCACTTCGAAAATAGTCCACTGGGCCAAGCGGTACCTGATTTTGCGGGTCGTCAACAAAGAAAAGCAATACCTTTCCCTTTTTATATCGTGGGCCACCGAGCTCATTCATCACTTCAGGACTTCCCCCAAACTGTTTACCTGTCCACACAGCAGGCCCGGAGTCGGCAATTGCTGCGACCACTGCTTTCCCATTTTCCGTATTTACCACAATAACCTTCCTGTATTTATACCAATCACGCAAATAAGTGAGCCTCCGCTCCCAATCGGGAAGATACATAGTTTGGACCACTGCATAGTATTTTTCTTTTTGGATAACATCATCCGTTAGCTGGGCGCGTGATGGTGCAAAATATCCCCACGCTCCACGACCTGGAGTGATTCCTATATGCTGCAGTTCATCATGGGCAGAAACAGTATCGCCCGGAAATCGCGGTAAATGTTGTTCTGCCCCAATATAGCCATAAGTAGTATTTAGATGCTCTCCTTCCAAAGTCCCTCGAGCTTTAATTCCTGTTAATCGCTCAATCAGAAGCCCAATGTTTTTCTCTGCATCATTTGCGAGGGGCCTTGGCCTTTCAGGAAGAAGACTTTCCAACTGATTTTTTAAATATTCTTCCGGATTCTCCGGTAATATCATTCCCGCACTCAAAAGCCGCTCAAAGACAGGCGGAGGAAGGGCAGGTGCCTGTGCGTAGGTAGATCCGCCAGCTGGCGGAGACAACGCGAGAGTTCCTGCAAGTGCAGCGGCGGCAAGTGCTTTGGCTGAATGGTCACGAATCTTGGATAACGGAAGCGCTTTTTTGGTAAAGAACTCGAGTGCGTGAGGATGTTTCTGTGCAAGCTTCCTCTGCTCTTCTAAATGACGAAGTTTTAACTTTTCCCGCAATGGGGCAGGTGAGTCTCTCATTTTAATAGTTCTAAGGCAGCTTGAATTCGCTTTTGAGTTTTTTCTTTCCCTAAGATAATAATAGATTCTACAATCGGGGGGGTGATGCGACTACCAGTTAGTGCCACCCGCACGCTCATAAAAAAATCGCCTGTTTTAAAGTTATTATCTTTTATCGCCACGAGCATACTCTTCTGTAGGTTCTCAAGTTGCCATTCACTCTCGCGAATAACCTTTAAAGCTGCATCTAAATACATAATAGCCTCATTGCCAAATAGCCCTTTATCTAAAACTGGCTCTTCAAAGAAGAATCCAGCCAGCTCATCAAATTCTTTTAGTGTTTTAATCCTCTCTTGTACAAGCGGAATAATAGCATTTAAATAAGTATCATCAATATCCCTGAGCTTCAAGCTTTGAGCTTCAAGCTTTGAGCTTAGTTCGTCAACTTTCAGTTGACGAATGTACTCTCCATTTATCCATAAAAGCTTTTGCATATCAAAAACCGGCCCTGCTTTTCTTACCCGAGAAAGATCAAAAACTTTGACGAACTCGTCCAAAGAAAATATTTCTTTTTCCTCCGGATGTGACCAGCCTAAAAGACATAAAAAGTTAACGAGGGCTTCTGGTAAATATCCTTCATCACGATAAAATCGAAGATCTACCGGGTCACGGCGTTTGGACAACTTTGCCCTCTGTGGATTACGCAGAGCTGGAATATGAGCAAATTGAGGCGGATTTCTTTCAAATGCTTCATAAAGTAAAAGTTGACGTGGAGTGTTAGAAATGTGTTCTTCAGCTCTTATAACATGCGAAATCTCCATTGCAATGTCATCTACAACAACTGCAAAGTTATACGTGGGATACCCGTCGGATTTAAGAATCACAAAATCCTTAAGTTGTTCAGAATCTTGGGGAAATGTAATTTCACCGCGGACTAAATCGTCCCATCCCACATCACGTCTTTGGCATTTAAAAAAAACAGCACCTTCTTGTTCGTATGCTAACCCACTTTTTGTGAGTTTTTGAGCCTTCTCCTGATATAGTTTAAGTCTCTCCGATTGCCGATATGGAGCATGTGGGCCCCCCCTATCCGGTCCCTCATCCCAGGAAAGTCCAAGCCAGGATAATCCCTCATAGAGCGCCTCTTCTGCTCCCGGCACATGTCGCTTTACATCGGTATCCTCAAGACGAAGGATGAATTGTCCATCCTCATGCCGTGCAAAGGCAAAATTAAAAAGTGCCGCGTATGCAGTTCCCACATGCGCAAATCCAGTGGGGGAGGGGGCAATACGTGTGCGAGTGGTCATAATTGAATTCTAACATCAAGAACAGCTATACTCAAAATATGCATACGCTCACCGAGACGGCATTCTATTCCAGAACGGCCATAAAATACACAGTTGCATTCCTTATATTTCTTGTGCTTGGGCGAGTAGTGTGGATTGTGGGATTTAACGCTTTTCGCTATTTTTTTCCTAAACCCCCACCACCTCCCACTGTATCGTTTGGAAAACTACCAGAACTTTTATTTCCTTCCCAGGAAAATTTGCCAAAATTTTCTTATACCTTAGAGCTACCAGAAGGAGAATTGCCAACCACTCCACCAAGCCTCCCTGTATTTACAATGCCTCTCCCTCGCTCATCACTGGTGGCACTTGATGAAACCAGACGAGTTGCCACTCGACTCGGATTCACCGTAGGTGAAGAAAGTATTTCACAAAGCATCTACCGTTTTAGAAGGAAAGATGTACCTGCTACCCTTGAGGCGAACATCATCACCGGTGCCTTTTCTATAAACTATAACTTGATTAACGACCCCACACCTTTTAGCGGGCATCCTCCTACTGCAGAGGCAGCCGCCGCTGCTATACGCTCTTTCCTTTCTTCAGCCGACCTTTTGCCTGAAGACTTCACCAATGGACAAATAAGTTCACAATTCCTCAAGCTCGAAGGTGCAGCGTTGGTAACTGTTCCCTCTCTCTCTGAGGCAAACTTTGTGCGAGTGGATTTCTTCCGCCAAGAGTATAATGAGCTCCCCGTTGTCACCCGGTCGGGGACATCGGGCAATGTATGGTTTTTGGTCTCAGGGCTCACTACAAGAGAGCGCCAAATAATCGCAGGAGAGTATCACTACTTTCCGGTAGATATAGGAAGTTCAGGAACGTACCCAATAAAAACAGCGCAAACTGCGTGGGAAGAGTTCAACTCTGGTCAGGGGGCAATTATCTCACCAGGCAACAACAAAGAACGCGTTATCATTCGTCGGGTGTACCTGTCGTATTACGATAACAGCGAACCGCAAGAATTCTTTCAACCAGTGTTTGTGTTCGAGGGTGACAACGATTTTGTCGCCTACCTCTCTGCTGTTACCTCAGACTATTATGGGGAATAGTGCGTTAAAGAGATATCCCAAGTGTAGGTGTTGTACGCCCACTCAATAAGTTTTTGAGTATCGCCAAATCTATCAGCAGAACCAAGCACAACGGTAATAAGCGGGTTACCACCCCGTTCGACAAACGTCACCAGCGCTCCGCCCGAGTCTTCACTCCATCCCGTTTTTATTCCAATTACCCCCGGGACTGTTCTTAAAAGTTCATTAAGATTGGTTAATTTATGTACAATTTCCCCATCTATACTCTGGACTGTAATTTCTTGTGTTTTGACAATTGTTGCAAATTCTGGATTCTTCATTGCGAAAGCGGCAAATTTTGCTAAATCGTGTGTAGTTGAAAGGTGGCCTTGTTCGGGAAGTCCTGTCGGATTAGTAAAGTGTGTATTTTTCATGCTTAGCCCTTGAGTTACTTGGTTCATTTTCTTAATAAATACCTCTCTTCCCCCAGGAAATGCGCTGGCTACCACTTCTGCTGCATCGTTTGCAGACCACACCAAAATTCCATAAAGAAGGTTTTGGGCAGTAATGTGCTCCCCCGGCACTAACTTCATGAGTTGTGGTTCAATAGTAAAGGGAGGAACTTCAACTACCTGAAGCATGGGCACATTTTCAAGCACCACCATAGCAGTCACCATTTTAGTTGTCGAGACAGGAGGAAGTGGTACGTCGGCGTTTTTCTCAAACAACACGACTGAAGAGCGGGGGTCAAAAACGAATACTGAGCGAGCAGCAAGAAATGATGGTTGGGTTGAATTCATCTTTTGGGGAAGTGGACTCAATGTAAAGAACGGCACGTCGTTACGAGGAAAAAGAGGAGGTTGTGAAACAAAAAGAGTACTGGCAATAATTAAAAGCGTAATAAAAGTCAGTGGGAAAAATGGAATTTGTCTCCAAAAACTTTCGGGCAAAATTACATAATTTATTTTAAAAAATTTTCTTTTAATCCTTTTTACCATTTTTACTCTTTACCTTCGATTTTTGAGATGACAACCGAATATCTACTCGCTCCATGTCGCGGGGGAAAAGCGAAGCTTCACGAATGTTGGCAAGACCTAAAATTTTCATTGTCACTCGTTCTGCTCCCATTGCAAATCCGCCCTCAGGCGGCATCCCAAAACGAAATGCTTGAAGGTATAATTCGAAATCCTTAGGATTATTTCCCCATCTCTTAATATTCTCAATTAACTCCTTGTAGTCGTTGAGCCGCTGTCCACCGGTTACCCACTCAAGACCGCGACCCAATAAATCAAAACTCAATGTAAATTCTTTATCGTGTGGGTCGGGGTACGTATAAAAGGGCCTTTTCTTAACCGGATAATGAGTTATAAAAACAAAATCAGAACCTTTCTCTTCTTTTGCCCAGCGACAAATTTCCTCCTCATCTATCGGTGAGAGATCTGGTTCGCTTCTGTTATCTCTGCCTGTTCGTTTATAAATAATGTCGTGTGCTTCTTTTAGTTTAATTCGTGGGAAGTTTTGGGGTGCAGTAGGAATAGTTGTGTTATACATCTTGAGTTGCTCACTACAATGTGTATCAACCGCATTTATAATTTTGTGAACTACGTGCTCAACGGTATCCATTATCTCTTCCCAACTTTTAATAAATGACATTTCAGCATCAAGGCTTATATATTCAGTTAAATGTCGTGTAGTCACACTTGGTTCAGCACGAAACGCATGGGTTACGGTAAAAACTCTCTCAAATACCCCAAGCATTATTTGTTTATAAAGCTGCGGACTTTGACCAAGGTATGCGGTATGCTCAAAGTATTTTACAGGGAAAACTTCTGCTCCACCCTCGGCTGTTGCTGGAACAATAATTGGTGCCTGAAACTCAGCAAAACCCAAATCTTTTAAGGTTTTGCGGAAAGCATCAATCACAACTTCTTGAACCTCAAAGATAGATGCAATTTTTGGATGGCGAAGAGTTAATGCACGCCAGTCAAGAAGCGTGGGAAGTTCTAAATTTAAATCCGGACCACCCATGTCAAAAGGAAGTGTCTCTGCTTTTGAAATAACCTCAACCTCTTGCGCTTCTATTTCGACCTCACCAGTTGAAAGTTCTTTATTTTCCGTGCCAGCCGGCCTTTTCTTCACTTCTCCCATAATAGACACAACATCCTGGGGATGAAGCTCTCCCTTAATCTCTTTGACCACTACTTGAAGGATTCCAGATCTGTCCCACAAATCAAAAAACAAGACGCCCCCATGATCCCGTAATCTGTCAATCCAGCCCATAACGTGCACTTTTTGGCCAATCTTATTTACCGTTTCTTTTGTGAGTGTTCTTTCCATTATCTTGATGTTACTCGCAATTCCCCCTATTGACAAGCACAAAATTATCACCCACAATGAAATTGAATTCCCCTTTGAGGGAATTTTTGTTGGCAATATGAGAGGAAAAGAAAGTAAAGAGAAAGATCCAGGAATAACTCTTCCTCAATTAACTGAGGGATGTAAGCTATCAAAAGGGGCTCTTCAATTGGTGGGAAAAGCAATAGAAGAGGGTATTGATCCAACCAATCAACTTGCCCAAGCCATCACTGAAGTATATATAAATGGCAAAAAGACAATTACACGTAGGCATCTAGGAGAACTAAGTGAAAGAGTGGATAGGGCGCGCGCTACAGCCGCTGTTAGAGATTACCAAACTTAATATCTTTTAACTTTAGTTGAATTCTTCTGTCGCCATTCCATGTATCAATAACAACAGTATAGGCAGTATCTATTGGTGCGTCTGGTGATAATTTCGAATAAAGATTCCCCATTCCAAAACCAATTGCATTTATAGCTGTAGTCTGTAGTCCATTAGCGGTGAGTTGAAGCTTCAGATGTTTGTTTTCAGAGCCGACCAGGCGCGCATCTCTCACCAATACCTTCCGTGTTGCAAACACCGGTTCAGGATTACCAATGCCAAAAGGGACAAACTTTGCAACTTCTTGCGCAAGTGCAAGAGTAACAACAGAGAGTGGAATTTCACACTCAATGCGAATTTTAGGCGTCAAGTGCTCATCGGTTAAATTTCCATCCGCATGATTTTTGAATGCTTGAGAAAGCAACTCCAAATGCTGCGTTCTAACAGTAAATCCGGCAGCCATTGCATGACCTCCTCCTTCAATCAAAAACTCGCGGGCGCGATCAAGAAGCTCAACAATATTAAATCCAGATACCGAACGTGCAGAACCGCGCGAAAATTCGTCTCCTTTTGAAACAACAATTGCGGGTCTCCCAAATTCTTCAACCAAACGTGACGCCACCAACCCCACAATTCCTTCATGATACGACTCATGCGCAACAAAAATAAGACCTGCCTGCGCAGGCAGGCCGCCATCGCTTTTTAGAACCTGTTCTCGTGCACGAAATACACTCTCCACTACCATCTGTTGGCGAGCACTATTTGTTTCATTTAATTGAAAAGCCCGCTCTCGTGCTTTGGTAATACTTTTTGTACAGAGAAGTCGGAGTGACTCGAGTGCATGTTCAAGCCGACCCGCAGCGTTAAGTCGCGGTGCAAGCAGAAATCCAATTTCATACGTGCTAATCGTTTCCTGTGGAATGCGAGCAATCTCACAGAGTGCTACGATACCGGGACGTACAGTTGTTCGAAGTGACGGTATTCCATGAAATACCAAAGAACGGGCGGGGCCGATAAGTGGTACCATATCGGCAACCGTTGCCAATGCAACAAGTCCCAACCAATCATTGAAGTAATTAGTGACTAGATTGGTGAATTCCCGCGCAAGCAAATAAGCTACCCCTGCTCCGGAAATAGCGGTGGTATGTAAAATTGCATAGGCTTTTGGTTTTGTTTCTCTAGGCAGGTGATGGTCGGTGATAATGACATCAAGTCCCAGCTCTTTTGCGGTATCAACCTTCTCGTGTGCTACAATTCCGTTGTCAACCGTAATAATAAGCCCCACTCTCGGATCCTCTTTTTTTAACTGCTTCATCCGAGCAATATTTAATCCGTACCCTTCTGTTCTTCGTTCCGGAATGAATGGCAGGGCGTTAACGCCTGAATAATAAAGTGCTTCCCACAAAATTGCTGCTCCGCAAATCCCATCCGCATCATAATCTCCCCACACAATCACCTTTTCTCCAGTTTTCTTTGCTTTTTCAATGCGTGTTATCGCTTTCTTTAACTCTTTTGGGTTAATTCCAAAATCCGAGGTTTTAAGTTTGTCAGGATGTGTAGGACTCAAGAATTCCTTTTCCTCTACTTTCGTTTTTATTCCACGGTTTTCAAGAAGAATCTTTATTATGTCCGTGGTACTCGTTGTACTTTTTTTACTTAATAGTTCCCATTTTTTCATCCTTACACCTCTTGTGCGATATACTATAGTAGCATATGAAGTTTATCATGCCATCTTTCGTTTCTGAGCTGATTGAGCGATTCAAAAAAGAAGGGCTTGAAATCTATATCGTCGGCGGAGCGGTCCGAGACCTTATTATGGGTAGGGCAGTTTCTGATTGGGACTTTACCACCAATGCAACACCAGAACAAATTCTTGAGCTCTTCCCAAAAGCATTTTATGACAACAAGTTTGGGACAGTCGGAATCCCACATCCCGATTCCCCAGAACCGCTTGAGGTCACTACCTTCAGGCGAGAGGAAACATATTCTGACAGACGCCATCCGGATAAAGTGGTTTGGGGGAAAAGTTTGGAAGAAGATTTAGCGCGACGTGATTTCACAATTAATTCTATGGCTTTACTAATCACTAAAGTAATTGATCCCTTCAATGGTCAAGAAGATTTAAAGAATAAAATTGTTCGAGCAGTTGGCAATCCACAAGAACGATTCAGCGAGGATGCACTCCGGATGATGCGGGCAGTTCGGATTGCGTCAGAGCTCGGATTTGTAATCGAAGAGAAGACGTTTGAAGCGATAAAGATGAATGTTGCTCTCATTCGTAAAATCTCCGCCGAGCGAATACGAGATGAATTATTTAAATTACTCGCAAGCCCCTACCCTTACGAAGGTGTCGTCATGTTGCGAAATGCAGGACTTCTCGTTGAAATTCTCCCAGAAGTTGAGGAGGCATTTGATATACCACAAAAAAGTCCAAAACGCCATCATGTTGTTGATGTTGGGACTCACCTTTTATATTCACTTCGCTACTGTCCTTCAAAAGACTCACTTGTCCGACTTGCAGCGCTCCTCCACGACATCGGAAAACCTCAAACGTTCAAAAAAGATGAAAAAACAGGAGTCATCACTTTTTATAACCATGAAGTGGTTGGGGGCAGGATTGCGAACCAGGTTGCTAACCGACTGCGGCTCTCAAAGAAAGAAAAGGATAAATTATTCCGCTTGGTGCGTTGGCATCTGTTCACCGTTGACGAGCGACAAACCGACTCGGCCATCCGCCGTTTTATTAGAAATGTTGGACGAGAAAATCTTGAGGATATTTTAGCTGTTCGTGTGGGGGATCGTCTTGGTGGCGGCGCAACAGAAACTTCCTGGCGCCTTGAATTATTTAAGAAACGCCTTGTCGAGGTTCAACAACAACCATTTTCAGTACAAGATTTAAAAGTCAACGGCAACGACGTCATGAAAGAACTCGGTATTCCATCCGGTCCAAAGGTAGGGCAGGTCTTAAATACCCTCTTTTCCGAAGTCGAAGCCAGCACCCTCAAAAACACCCGCGAAGATTTAATAAAAAGAACAAAAGAAATCGGTGAAGAACATTAAAACGAAATTTTATATTTTGAATCGGTTGCGGATTTCTTCCCATGTCACGAGCAGCGGGACGGCGACAAACGGGGAAGAGTAAGTGCCGGTAA
>CAYIKF010000012.1:1674-6063 GCA_964363945.1 uncultured Gammaproteobacteria bacterium | reverse complement strand
TCCCATGTCACGAGCAGCGGGACGGCGACAAACGGGGAAGAGTAAGTGCCGGTAACAACTCCGATAAGAAGGGCAATTGCAAACCAAAAGAGTGTTTGGCCACCTAATAACGCGAGGGCAACTAAGACAAAGATAATTGTTAATGAATTATTAAGAGAACGAACCATTGTTTGGGAAACAGCAAGATTGGCAAGATTATATATGCTCCCACCAGCTCTTCTTTTTGTTTCGCGTATTCTATCAAAAACTACAATTGTGTCGTGGACTGAGAAGGCAAGAGTCGTCAAAAGTGCTGTAACAAATAAAATATCAACTGGTGCCCTCGCGAAATGCCCTAAGAGCGCGAATAAACCAATGAGCACGACGCTATCGTGCACGGTTGCCAAAATTGCCGATATACCAAATTGAATGCTTTTAAACTGCCACGCAACCCACAATAAAATTCCCCCTGCGGCAAGCGCTACTGCAACAATGGTTTTGCGCAAAATTTCTTTCGAGAACGTCGGTCCTACACTTTCAAAACGGACAATTGTAGCATCCTCACGCTCCGCTTCTTCCTGCATTGTCGGTCCTGTTTGTTCAATAAAGCGACTACCATCACTTTTCCTCTGATACTCAATTACTGTTCCGCCGGTAAAATCAATTGATAGAGGAAGTTGCCAACGCACCAGCGAAAAAACGCCCACACCAATTACCGTGGCAGAAATCAAAAGGTAGAGTAAGCGATATCTCATCCAGTCCATAAAATTAGTGAATAGTGATTAGTGATAAGTTAATTTCATTTTCGTGCGAAAGCACGAAGTAATGTTCGTGTTACCACAATTCCCGTAAATAAGCTTAAAAGTACTCCAATTGCAAGTGTCGCAGCAAATCCTCGCACTGGCCCCGATGTATGAAGAAACGACCAATTAAACGGATTAAATAAAATGAAAGAAGTCAAAAGAGTCGCAATATTCGCATCTCGAATTGAATCCCATGCGCGACCAAAACCTACTTCAAGGGCCGACCTATAGTCAAGACCCCGCCGAACTTCCTCTTTGAAACGTTCAAAGGTTAAGATATTACTATCAACCGCCATTCCAACAGATAGCAAAAATCCAGCAATACCAGGGAGTGTTAGGACTACCGGAATTAATTTAAATAAAGCAAGTGCAAACACGCCATACATAACCAGCGCTAGAGTTGCGATAAGTCCTAACCTTCCATAGTAAAGCGTCATGAAGACAGCAACAGCCACAACACCTACCAGTCCTCCCCGAATTGATGCCTCTACTGCTTCTTTGCCTAACGTCGGACCAATAGTGCGCTGCTCAATAGGCCGCAAGGGAACGGGCAATGCACCAGAATTGAGTAATGTTACTATCTGCTTTACCTGCTCAACGGTAAAGTCACCTGTTATTACTGCTTGCCCCCCCGAAATTTTCTCCTGAACTGTGGGTGCTGAAATGACTTCGCTATCAAGCAGAATCGCAAGAGGTTTCCCAACGTTCGCCTCGGTCAACTGCTCAAACTTCTTTGCCCCCTCGTCATTAAACTGCAACCCCACGACTGGCTTTCCTGTTTGTGGGTCAAACTGAATTTGAGCACGTACAAGCTCCTTCCCTGTGAGTGAGGTCGGAACAAGCTGAGCGGACGGAGTCGCCTCATTTGTTTTTTCTTCTTCAAATTGTGCAAACACAAGTTGCGCAGTTTGACCAAGTAAATTTATGGCAGAAGTTGTATCTGTAACTCCCGGAAGTTCAGCAATCACTCTATAGCTTTCACCCACCTTGGAAGTTTGAACCAAAGGTTCAGATACACCAAATAAATTAACCCGTCTCTCAACCGTTGAAGCAGCAGCAGTTAGCGCACTCTCCTTATCTTCGCTCTTGACATTGCTCATATCCGTCTCAAAAACCAAGTGGCTCCCTCCTGCAATATCAAGACCAAGTTTTGTCTGCAAATCACGGATAAAAGAGAAGCTACCTACTTCAATAGTAATCCCTGGCACACGTATGGTACGACCAATTAGCTTCAAATCTCGAGGAAGTGCAACAAAGAGAGAAAGTAAAAATAAAACGAGTATAAAGAGCAACAAGCGGAGTGGTTTCATTTAACTTACAAAACTTTCCTCATCTCCTACAATCATTACCTTACTTCCTGAGATAACCTCAAGGAGAAACGGATCACGACGTCGTTTGCGAAAATCAAACTCTTCTCGGGTCATGGGTGTATAGTTAATCTCGTCACTCCGCCTCTTTTGTTCCTCTCTTATAAGTGTGACCAACTCCGGCAACACGACATCTCCCACAATCAATACATCAACCTCGTCATTAGTGCGTCTGGGCATCCAGCGTACAAATCGACCGGAGAACATAACGTATGAGAGTTTGCCCAACTTTTCCCGGTTTTTGCGAATTGCTGCTCCCAGTCCTGTAGTTTTGGTCACCAGTTGCAAAAGTTCTTGATAAAATTGATAGTCAGGCCGCACACCATAATAGAGACGATTCCCGCGCGGTTCGCGTCGTAACATACCCGCTCCCTCCATACGCGCCAACTCACGCCGCACTGCGTTAATCTCCTCCCCAGTCAACCGAACAAGATCCCTGACATGATGAATTTGTCGAGGATTGCCATAAAACACCTCAAACAGCTTTATTCGTGCGCGAGAGACGATGAAGTCAGAAATGTTGGCCATACCGCATGGGGCAGATTAATACGTAACCTCCGTTCCTGCGGGCAGGACTTCTATCCAAATTGGTCCAGCAACAAGGGAAATTTCTTTCCCTGTTTTATCAAGAAACTGTGTCCGTGAAGTTCTCTCTTGCTTCTTCCAAGTTCCCTCCACTACACTCCCTGTTTGAAAAATGAGTGCCTTCCCACTGCCAGTTGTCTGATAGAGTAAATGTTTTTCTACATCACCAAGCGAGCGCTCACTGGTAAAGAGCACCACTACATTTGCAGCGGTGAGCTGCTGGTTGTTGTTCAAGTCGGTGTGAGAACGACCACCATTCTCCCGCTTCCATACCCCACTTGCCCCATCATATGTCCATCGCACACTATATTGCTCATATCCTGACCAAAAAGGGAATGAAATACTGGCCACAGAGCCGGTGGCCCCAGGCTCTTTAAACTTCCATGGGACAAACTCCTTATTCCACAGCACTCCGCTCTCATCTTTTGCTTCTAACTTTCGTTCCTGCGCTACTTGCCATAATTTATCGGTAGTCGAATACATCGTATGCTCTGTTGCCACAGGATGTCCTATTCGCTCATAGTCGCGCCAAAACGCAGGAAAGCCAATGGCAAATTGATTAAAATCGTTTCCATCCGAGAGCCATCCATAGCGAGCAATAAGTCCAAGCGCATCAGCAGGTCCAGGACGGTTTGCTCCACCCACATGGACATACAATGGCTTATCACCATACTCTGATGCCCAATCCATAAAGTAGACGCGGGCCGACCGAACAGGCCCAATGGTGAGCTCTTCGGCGGATGCCCCACAGTAAAATACGACAAGAAATCGTGTAATACCACCCTCTGCCACTGCCTCATACACCACGTCAGCGTTATAGAGCCCTGATTGCGGTCGTGCCTCATCATGGTTCTCAATCATGACGGTCAAGGGACGACGTTGCTCCCAAATTTCGCGTTCTTGTTTGGTATACTTCTTGCCATTGAGCGGACAGCTTTCTGTTTTGGGCGCATTCGGGTCAATCCCTGCTCTTTTGCCGGTAAGACCAATAGGAGAAATAAGAGGAACACTCGGTTTCACTACAAAAAAGAATACGAGCCACGAGATACCCGCTGACAACAAGTACAACCCAAGAAGGGTTATACTTATCCTCACATTTTGTGCTGTTACCAGTTGTCGCATCTTGATTCTTATTATCTCACTCTCTTTATTTTTTCGCCAATTCTAACGCCTGTTTTTCTTCCTTTGAAAGCTCCGCTCGACTTTGTCCCTTGATAATATCCTTCACATAGAGTCTGGTCGTATCTCGGGCGTGAAGCCCTGTGATAACCACTCCAGAGTATTGCTCATTTAAAAGCGCGAGCGTAAATGACTGATTTCCCCCTGCATCCCGGAATGGATTAAATCGCACCAGTCCTATTTTTTGCAGATGCGTGAGATCCGCGCGCTTGATATCGGTAATGACCGCCTCAATATTCTTAAGTATTGTGTCAAACCCATCCTGTCGTGTGGCGAACTCTCCCAAGAGCTTGCGAATATCGCGCTCTCCTACTCTTCCTACTACTTTTTTAAAAGCGCGCTCACGACTCCATATCCACCATGTGAGCGCTGCAACCCACACAATCGCACTTCCAGTAACAATCCACAGGAACAATTCCTGATTGAACACCATTTTAACTCATTCATTCTATTAGGAGTGTAAAGGAGTTGTCAAG
>CAYIKF010000012.1:0-1574 GCA_964363945.1 uncultured Gammaproteobacteria bacterium | reverse complement strand
CAGGGAAGGAGGTGACGAGTAACTCTATGGCAATGTATTGTGTTAAGTGTCGCGCAAGCCGCGAAGGAAAGAACGCTCAGCAAGTCACGATGAAGAACGGCAAACCAGCAACAAAAGCTGTTTGTGAAGTTTGCGGCACGACAATGTTCAGAATTGGAGCAAGTAAGTAATTACCCTTCAATTTTTCAAGAGATTGCCTTAGGAATTTTCTTAGGGTGATCTCTTGTTATGAAGAAGCTACCAATCGCTCGTACACTTCGAGTCTTCGATAAATACTACCAGCCTATTCCCCTTGAGGTGTATGGAGATGACGCCTTCAAAACGCTCATTTCAACGCTTCTTTCATCGCGCACGCGAGATGAAACAACATTTACAGTCTGCGAACGCCTCTTCAAAAAAGCATCCACAATTCAAAAATTAGGTCAATTAGGTGAATTAGAAATTAGAAATTTAATCTATCCCGTGGGATTCTATAGACAAAAGGCAAAGAACCTTTCAAAAACTGCGCAGCTACTCGTGGAGAATTATGATGGAAGAGTACCGCAAACTATAGAGGAACTTACGGGGCTCCCTGGTGTCGGCAGAAAAACAGCTAATTTAATTCTTGCTCGAGCCTTTGGAAAACCAGCAATTTCAGTCGACACTCACGTCCACAAAATTGCAAGTCTCCTTGGTTGGGTCAAAACAAAAACTCCCGAACAAACAGAAAAAGAATTAATGAAAATCATCCCCAAAAAATATTGGCGCGACATTAATAGGTTATTCGTCTCAATCGGAAGACAGTTTAGAAGTAAACGAAAATTAATGGAGTTTCTAGAATCTCAAAACCTATTAACAAAATAATTTTATAAACGCTCTTTAGAAGCCTGACGCTGAGCATCTTCTATTACATATTTTGCCCCCATTCTATCACGTCTCTTGCCAGACCAACGAGGCATATCAAATTGTCTAGTTGCATAATCAATTGCAATCTTAATTTCCTCTGGAGGTTCAATTCCAAGCTCCCTAAAAGCACCGCCTAGATTGCGATACACGTTAATGTCAACTAAATGATCTTTTAATATTTCATGAACTCTTTGAAAAAGTTCACCTGAGCGTTTTGGATCAGAAGATCTTTCTATAATTTCTGTATAGCCCGAAAGGACGACATTAGGACCAACTAAAGGCTGATTTCTTTGTTCCGAATAACTTATTCCATGAAGCTCATCTATACCATCTATTATTTTCTTAAGTTCAGCTCTTTCTTCTGGTTTCATGTAACGACCCGTATCACGTTCACCTCGAGTAAAAGGAACCAGATAGTTATTACGAAGCCACAAATAAGAAGAAAGTTTAACTGGCATTATTATTGGAGCAGATTTGTGACTATTGTATCAACAGATTAGGAATTGTCAAGAAAATCAATTTTCCAAAACAATCGTCACTGGACCGTCGAGGGTTGTTTTAATATCCATATACTCTCCAAATTTTCCTGTTTTAGCTGACACACCTTTAGCTCTCAACTGATCAACAAAATACCCATACAAAGGTTGTGCGACGTCGGGACGGGCAACTTCTATAAAACTTGGGCGGTT
>CAYIKF010000011.1:12424-18983 GCA_964363945.1 uncultured Gammaproteobacteria bacterium | reverse complement strand
TGAATATTAGTGAAGTCAGTGGTTTGTTCCACAAAAGATTTATATGACATTTTAGGATTAGTTTTAGAAAAGAAGATTAAAATATCTTTACGCTTTATCCATTCTGTCCCTCTTAAGCCTAAATAATCATAATAAGAACTGGGTTGCTTACTTAAGGGGTCCCCTTTTTGAATTGTGACTAGAGATAAAGGATTCCGATGAATGTAACAAGTGAGATAAAGTAATTGAGATTCTGATTCTACTAAAACTGCTTTATACACGCCTTGAAATAGAGGACCTACTCGATTGTACTTTCTATTAAAATACATTACATATCTCGTCACAAGAGAATTCATAAAAGTATCAATCGAATAAGATGAATTTTGCTTTATTAAAAAATGAAAATGGTTAGGCATAAGACAAAAAGCTATTAAATATATTTCTTCATTGAAGTTGTTAAGTCTAATTTCCCTTAAGATTTTATCTTTTTCGTTCCAGGGTATTTCTGAATTTACAAGCTGTTTCCTTAAACCATCGACATCCTTTGGAGATAGATAAGTTTTAAGATATCTAAGAAATACAGCATAATCTTGGTCGTCTTGGAAAATAATTCTTTTCTCTACGCCTCGATTATAGATATGGTAATAACTGTTTTCTACATATAGTTTGACTGAATTCCTCGACGGCATATCTTTACTATACCAAAAGGGGACCCCTTATAGTAGAAATTAAAAGTATCTTAGAGTATTGACAAAACAATGAGATAAGGTAAAAATGTATCATTTGTTACACTATGGGTATAGAGATAGAAACAGAAGGCACAATTGGCGAGAGGCACTTTCACCTCCTTAGCGAAATCATCAGAGTTAATAAAGCAATCGGTCAAATATATGATAAAAGGAGGTCTGGGGCGCAAGCGGATAACGAAAAGCTCCGAGAACTCCATGCTCGTAAAGATAGATTAATAATTGAGGCCTTAGAATTACGCAAAAACGGAGATGCCCTTATTTATCTCACTCTCTTTGGCAAACAAGAAGACGAACTCCACCCATTTTCTCGTAATCTAATCAAAGTAAGTTTTATACCAGATGACCTCAAAGACGCTGCCTATTCAACAAGTGTCGGTATTGAGAGTCTTCTTAGGTGGTATGAAGGAGATTTACTGGTGTTAATGGAAACACCTGATAAATTTAGACAGGAGAGAACAGCCCATTATATTTTACGCACTATTCGTGAAATCAACACTATTGCGCAAGCACAACAAAGTAATTTTGCCCCAGAAATGCCTCTAGATGTCTTAAAAGTTATGCTTGCAGAAAGAATCTTGCAACTCTATGCTCAAGGGGAAATAGATGAAGGGTCGCTTCAAGTGGCGCCTAATACTAGATTTGTTGAAGTCAGCTACCATTTTGAACAATCAAAGCATAGAAAAAATGGGTTTCGCCTTCTCCCACCTCACCTATATCTTTTTCCGAACCAACTAAAAACTCTCCTTGACCAAGGTAGAAACTACGATCAAGCAACGCAAAATGAAGCTCGACTTCGAAACCTGAACGTAGTATAATAATAAACTACTCCATGAAAGACCAATCCTCCGATTCGGAGGACCAAAAAACAAAGTCCGTTCTTGCGCGGGAAGAGGACGGGACAGTTCAGTTAACCATTACTATTCCCGCCCCTGTAATTGCACAAGCAGAGCGTGAAGCACTCGAAGAACTCACAAAAACAACCGAGATTCCAGGATTTCGGCCAGGTTTCGCTCCTCTCGAAGAGGTAAAAAAGCGAGTATCTGCTCAAACGGTACTTGAACGCATACTGGGAAAAGTGCTTCCTATTATATATCGAGCGGCCCTTGAAGAACACAAAATTACTCCTTTCCTCTCTCCCAAGTTTGAGCTTGTACGCTCAGAAGAAGGAAAGGAGTGGGTAGTGAGGGCCACCACTTGTGAAGCACCGAAGGTAACGCTTGGTGACTATCAAAAGGAACTTGACGAAGCCAGACGGGTAAACAGTCTATGGGTGCCTGGAAAAAATGGTAATCCGCCAGCTGGCGGAAAAAAGGAACTCACACCTGCCGAAAAAGAAAATCTTGTGATTGAAACATTGCTCAAGGCATCAAAAGTTGTCATACCCAAACCACTCCTTGATGAAGAAGTGAATCATCGATTAGCCACCCTTCTTGACCAAACACAAAAGCTCGGTTTGACCATTGAGCAATACCTCGCCTCAACCGGAAAAACGGTCGAGAGCATCAAGCAGGACTATAGAGACCAAGCCAACCAACAAATTGCCACCATGCTTCTTTTATCCGCGGTAGCAGATAAGGAAGGAATAACGGTTGAAGATGAAGAGGTTACACGCATCACACAAGAGACAGAAAACGGCAAAAAAGGACAAATTTCTCCTACCCAAATACAGGTTATTAGCGAGGTTTTAAAACGAAGGCGAGCGCTTGACAAATTAACCGCTTCACTGTAGAATAAGCACAGCTTGTTTTTCGCAAGCTCAAAATGAGGGCAAGTTTGTCATACTATGGCAATCGCAACAAAAACAAAACTCCAGCGTCAAGGTAAACAGGCATCTAAGCCCCAAGTTCTCGAAACATTGCGTGATTTGGGAAGCGAGACCGCTGCTTCTACTCGTGATGCAGCGTTCGAAGTGGGACGCGACTTCTTCCGACAACTCGTTGGACTCTCTGAACAAAAAATCTCGGGTAGTCTTGTGCCGGGAGAAAGCATCCAAATGGAAGAGGTTTTAACCGGAGTGGCGCAAGAGCGCAAGCTTTTCCGAGCCCAACTCGCACAGGAACGACGGATGCGAGCTGAAGAACAACGGTTCTCACAAAAAAAACAGGAAGAGTTGCGCGTGCAACTTGCGGCCGTAACAACCGAAGTTACTCAACTTGCAAAAACGACCCAAGGATTATCCCGTGAGGTACAGATTGCGACAATGTCCGCTCCTGTTGAACCGGGAGCCTACCACGTTATTTTCTTTGAGAAGTTGCTTACCTTTATTCACTCATTCAGAAAGAAAATAGAAAATGCCTCAGAGTGGCTTTCTATGTACAATGCACGTTCACGCAAACGTGCCCATAGCTTCTGGGGACAAGTGGGAGTGTCAGGGGCCAAGCGACTTCTCTCGCCTGAGGATTATCTCCAACGAGCCGCCGCGTAGATTATCCTTTTAAGAGTATAGTTCGATAGCTTTGGCAACTTCTTTTGGAATTCCCTGGATACACTGAAATTGCTTTACTTCTTCTGCGTTAACCCATGCATATTCATCAAATTCTGGTGCAAGTTTTACTTTGCCTTTCTTATATTTAACTGCAAATTTAATTGCAACCGAAGGCACATTATCAGGCCGTAGATACACCACATTATCCAAGTAACGCAGCGCTTCAACATCCAAACCACACTCTTCTTTTGCCTCTCGTTTGACCAATTTTTCCAGTAAATCCTCCCAATCCAAGATATCAAAGTTTTTGCGCGTCACAGGATTATTTTTCAAATCCGACCACTCTAACTTGCCTCCGATAACACCCCACAAACCGGGATGCGCGACTTCTTTTGAGGAACGTTTGAGGATTAAACATTTCTTGAGACGAGGATGATAAATAACGCCTGTAACGACGAAGTAGAACAGCTTATCCTTCTTGGCGTGACTAAGAGAAATTTGCATGTTCGAGAGAGGTGTGTTGCCGGTGGGCGCATCAGGACTCGAACCTGAGACCTTTCGCACGTCAAGCGAACGCTCTACCAACTGAGCTATGCGCCCATTTTTAAGGAACTCACCTATTGTACCAAAATCACCTTTCACTGACAAGCGAAGTGTTATTCTCTAACGCAAAAATAACTTCCAACGGGAGCAAATTCGGGAAGCGCAGTATCTTGGGTATAAAACGCTGAAGCACTGCCTCCGTCAAGATTGAGGGCATCGTTTAATCGCATACCGGTTATTTCCTGCACCCTCGTTATCACCTGAGGAAGCTCTTCAAGATATGGACCACGAAGAGGAGCACTCTTATCAAACAGCGTAATAAATATAATCTTATCTGTATCTTCTATCCCTACCACAATCCGACGTGCCGGCTCATCGTTTCTAATGGCAAGCTCGTGGATCTCGCCATCCTTAATAAGCACGGGTCCTCCCTGGAGGGCAACACGCGCTTCTTTTGGCGGCTCCACACTCACCGAAACATTCCCTTCATAGGGAACTGTAAAGAATCCGTTAAAAAGAGCACTTTTGCGGAAATCCGCCATCTTTTCTCCCTCGCTCACAAAGAGCCCTATGGGAGTATTTTCCTTTGTATAAAACCCGCCGCTCACAAGCATACGACATCCCTTGTCTTCTTTGGCAGCTTGTGCACTCACTCTCTGGGTGAAATTGGGATAAAGAACAAGAGCACTGGGACTATCAACTCTTATCCATGCCGCCCGCAGCACCGCTCCCTGCCACTCAAACTCAACCACATTTTCACTTGGCGGGTTAGGAGTAGGGGAATTTGTCGTATCACTCGCCCCTCGCCACACCACCTGCCAATATACCAGTAGAAGTACGACCACTATCCCCAAGATAAGAAAAACACGCACCACTCTCACACTACTCCATTATTGTACTAAACACCTCTAAGAATACCACCTGGGATGATCAACCTTACCAAAGTATGATACACTTCAGCAGAAGAATTTGGAATGAAAATTCCATTTTATGAGTAGTTGCATTATAATTGTTTAGTATGGATAGCTCGGGCGGAAATTCGCGACCTTATAAACTGAGCCCATCTGACTTTAAGTATCTTTGGGAAGATTGTAAGCATTGTTATTGGCGCAAAGTTCGACAGGGGATTTACCTTCCTTCTATTGGAATGCCCGGGATTTTTGGGAAAATGAATAATCTTCTCCAGGAAACCTTAATCGGTAGGAATCTCAATGAGCTTCACCCGGACCTTCCTTCCGGAACTTTTGAAAAGAAAGAGGCATTTCTCAAATCGGCACCAATTCCGAATTCTGGAAGAGCATATGTAAGCGGGAGATTAGATTTGCTCACTACATTTGAGGACGGTACCCATGGAATTATTGATTTAAAGATTACCGATCCTAGATCCGAAAACTTATACAAATTTAGTACACAGCTTCATGCGTATAAGTTTGCTTTAGAGAATCCAGCTGATGATCAAGAAAGGATAGTAAACAAAATCTCAACGATTGGTCTTTTAATTGTTTCTCCCGAGGAAGTCGAGCTTACCAATGGGAAAGTAGCGTTCCATACGACACCTCAATGGATACCGATTGAAGAAGATATAGGAGGCTTCTTTTCGTTTATTGACCGGATTACCGAATTTTTGGACCAGCCTATGCCTGAAGCATCGAATACTTGCGAGTGGTGTAAATATCGCGCACTTACCGGAAACGGAATCTCTCACAAGGAAGAAAAAAATCTTCCGTTCTAAGTAACCTGAATCTTCCTGGATGTGTTTTCTTTTTGTACCAACACCCTTACACCTATGGAAAAATGTCACGAACAATGTTGCGCTATGCAATTGAAAAATTTTCTGATAGTATCAGGAGGTCATATTTAGAAGGTCGTATATGAGAAGCGGTAAGGAAAGGTTATTTAAATTCCCGAATGAAATTGTGGAAATTAAGCTTAGACAGAAAGCAGAAACAATTGCCGCTCGCAATAAACGGTACGTGATTGGGTTGGGTATTGGATTAAGTGTTATCACAGTGGGGCAACTCTTTGGTAGAGAAGAAATAAAAACCTTTGGACTTATAGGCACTATGGGTATGCTTGCTTTAATATTGAAGGGATTTAATGATATAGAATACTTTGCCAAAGAAGCACAACTTTGGGGATTAGAAATCGAATCACGATTTACTCGATTACGATTTAAATAGATTGGGGTTACTTAATGGGGGCAATTAATACTTTACCCAATAGGTAATATTTGCGTTCTTTCTTACCTCCTCAATCCACGACTGAAACACATCTGTTAGTTTAGTTTGTCTTACCTGACTCCGCGCCTCCTCACGCTGCTCATCCTCCGACGCACCTTCCGTTAAGAATTGCTTGTTATCCTTAATATGTGTGTCTATCTCTTCATCAGAAATAGAAATCTTAGGCGCGAGTATTGTCTCTACTATCTTTTGAACTCTTATTTGTTCTATAAACCGTGCTCTGTCCAAACCCTGGAATGCGAGTACCGTGTTAACATCTTGCCCCTGCTCTTTTACATTCTTTTCGAACTCTTCGACAATTTTGTTCACCTCTTCCTGGTTTACCGTCACATTCTGCTTATCCGCTTCCTGCAGAATGAGTGTCTTGGTAATCAAATCCTCCAGTGTTTGGCTACCTCCTCGCCGCTCAAGTTCGGAAACGATCGATAATCTGGTAATTGGCTGCCCATTAACCGTTGCCGCAATAAAAAGTCCGCGTGAGAGATATAGCAATCCCCCCACAAGAGCGAGAAGCAGTAAGACCCTAATAAGAATTATTCGTTGTCTGGCGGTAACTAGTTCCTGAACGGGGGGTTCTTCACTCTTAAGTTGTGGCATTTTCTTAGTATAACACACATGAGAAA